>SZXY01000024.1 GCA_005843805.1 Chlorobium sp. | reverse complement strand
CATCTATACTTTCTGCTTAAATCTACAAATTCCGGAAACAATATTCAACGTGTTACATGCGAAAACGCTTTATCAGATTAATAATCGGCAACACCGTGCCATCCAATCTGTCCGGTAGTAACCAGGTTTATGGCAGAGCAGGCCGCTTTCCTTCCAGCCATGCTTTAAGTGCGGGCAGTGCCGCCTGATAGCCAGCCTCCATAATATCCGGAATATTACCGGTACCGATCAGGTTAAATCCCGACAGATCGGGTGAAATACACAAATCGGCCACCCCTGTCTGCAGGGCTGTTGTATTGGTGATGGTACTGTAAAAGGCATTGAGCAGAAGTCCGATAATATTGTCGGGCTTTCTGAACGCATGGTGGGCCAGAAGATCAACACAGATGACCGAGTCCGCACCGCTTTCGAGTAGCGGAGCAACTGGAACATTTTCCATAAGCACCCCATCGACAAGCAACGCACCCTCAAACTCCACTGGCCGGAAAATACCAGGAATACAACTGCTTGCCATCACTGCCGAGGCTACATCCCCTTCAGTAAAAACCACTTTTTTGCCGCTGCCGATGTCGGTAGCAACCATTGAAAGAGGTATCAGGGCATCCCGAATATCTCGCTGTCCGAGGAGTTCGGTGACAATGCCTCCGAATTTCCTGTTCGATAAAAGCCCGTACTGCGAAAGCGCAAGACCAGACATGTCGAGCCAGTCGAGATCAAACGAAATATCGCGAATCTCCTGCCAGCTTTTGCCGAAAGCGTACAGAGAAGCAATAAAGGCACCGATACTGGTACCGCTCACCATGGCAACAGGAATATGCAGTTCAGCCAGTGCCCTGAGCACTCCTACATGGGCAGCACCAAGCACTGCTCCGCCTCCGAGCCCGAGACCTGTTTTCTGGATATCTCTATTATTCATGATTTTTTGGCGTTACACGTTCCGGACGACGTTCAGCGGTTAATGAAAAAGAGTTACAAGGCGTTTGAGGATGCTGAGCTTTTTCTTGCCATAAGGCGGATAGCGCAAATCAGGATCAGGACAGAGTGAACGGCGCAGAACGCTCCGCTGAAAAGAAAAGGTCTCAAACCCCGCCCTGCCATGATACGCGCCAAAGCCACTGCTGCCAAGCCCCCCAAAAGGGAGAGAGTGAATGGCTGCATGAAAGAGCAGGTCATTGATACACACACCACCTGAACGGGTTTGACGCACGACCCTCTCCTGCACATTTCTGTCAGAAGAAAAAAGATAGAGTGCAAGGGGTTCGTTCCCTTTGCGCAGAGTATCGAACACTTCATCAAGATCCTCATAGGCAATGACCGGCAAAAGGGGACCGAAAATCTCCGACTGCATTATTACCGAATCCAGCGTCACGTCATGAAGAATTGTCGGCGCAATATAACGCTCACCAGGATCGGTTTTTCCTCCTTTCCTGAACGATGAGTCGGCAAGAATCCCTTCAAGACGCATGAAATTATGGTCATTGACAATGCGGGGATAATCGGGACTCAGACGGGGATCGTCACCATAAAAGCAGGTAATTGCTTGCTGCATATACCCGATCAGCTCCTGCTCTCTCTTCCTGTGTACCAGAACATAATCGGGCGCTACACAGGTCTGGCCACCATTTAAAAACTTGGCCCACACAATCCGGCGGGCTGCCACACGCACGTCACCCTCCAGATCGACAATACAGGGACATTTGCCCCCGAGTTCAAGCGTCAAAGGGGTCAGATGCCGTGCTGCGGCATGCATTACCTCGCAACCTGTCGCCCGGCTTCCGGTAAAAAAAATATAGTCGAAACGCTCCTCAAGAAGGGTTCGACTCACGTCAACCCCACCCTCGATCACCGCAATTGCATTCCTGTCAAGATAGTGAGACAATCCTTCCGCAAGAAGTGCAGAGGTATGGGGAGCTTGTTCCGAAGGTTTGACAACCGCACAGTTACCGGCTGCGATAGCACTGATAAGGGGGGCAAGACAAAGTTGCAGAGGGTAATTCCACGCTCCGATAATAAGGACAACGCCATAGGGTTCACTGGCGTACCAGCCATCTCCCGGCTGGTAGATGAGCGGAATGGAAACCCGGCGGGGCTTCATCCATGATCCAAGATGCTTAAGGGCAAACCGGATTTCAGAACGAAGATATCCCGTTTCCGTCAAGAAAGTTTCAGCTCTGGATTTACGAAAATCATCATGCACCGCTGTGGCAATCTCCTCTTCGCGTTCAACGAGAAAAGCTTCAAGGGCCTGCAACCGGGAACGCCTCCATGAGTGGTCACGGGTAAGACCACGTTCAAACGACTCTCTCAATAGCGCCAAAAGAGGTAAAATCTCATCTTTCTGCATGGCAAGGGTGGTATAAACACATTATCAGCAAACCTTTACCGCTTTGCAATGTAACGAAAAATCACCTGCTGCCGTAACCCCGCCACCCACACGGCTTCGGTTTTTTTGCAGGGCAGAATCTGTTCAGTACATTACCCTCATGAGTCGAGCCTTATATAGAAAAACTATACCCTTTTTCACCAATGATGGAATGGATCACACAGCCTGAAGCCTGGATTGCGCTTGCAACATTAACAGCTCTGGAAATTGTTCTCGGTATCGACAATATTATTTTTATCTCGATTATTGTGGGACGGCTGCCGGAAGAGCAGCGCAGCAGGGGACGGGTTATTGGTCTGGGACTTGCCATGATGACCCGCATAGCCCTCCTGCTCTCGATAACCTGGGTCATGGGACTTACAGCCGGACTCTTCACCTTGCTTGATCACGCTGTTTCTGGACGCGACCTCATCCTTATTGGCGGAGGGCTCTTTCTGCTTGCAAAAAGCACCCATGAAATCCACCAGAGCCTTGAAGGCGATGAAGAGGCAATCAAAAACAACTCAAAAGGCAGTTTTGCAATCACCATGGTGCAGATTGCCATTATTGACATTGTTTTTTCGCTTGACTCTGTCATTACCGCTGTCGGACTGGCCAAAGATGTCGAAGTGATGATTATCGCCATCATGATCTCTATCGCCATCATGATGCTGGCCGCAAAATCAATCAGCGATTTCGTCGAAGCGCACCCGACCATCAAAATGCTTGCCCTGAGCTTTCTTATCCTTGTCGGAGTCACCCTGCTTGCCGAAGGGGCCGGGTTTGAAATTCCCAAGGGGTATATCTATTTTGCCATGGCATTTTCTGTCTTGGTTGAAATGCTGAACATCCGCCTGCGCAAAAAAACCATAAAGCCGGTACATCTTCATTCAACCCTGAATATTGACGGCGACAGCGCCTGAACGAAAGCTGCCCGGTTCATCCCCCTCCGTTAACCCCCGCAACATTCAGATTGTTTTGCGGGGGTTTTTGTACATTGTATAAGAAGGATAAAGCGACCAGCAAGAGATCAACCCTACAAAGAAGCGATCACTATGGCACTACCCGCAAAGCTTGCTCCCGAAAAACTCTACAGAACCTGTAACCCCGAAGGATTCAGCTTCGACACCACAGCGGAGCTTGATGGCCCCATAAAAGCGACGGGCCAGGAGAGGGCATTCGACGCCATAACCTTCAGCATGGGAATACGGCACGACGGGTTCAACCTTTTTGCTCTCGGTCCCAACGGCACAGGCAAGCAAACCGCTATAATGCACTTTCTCGGCAACACAGCCCCCGATGCGGCGGTACCTTCCGACTGGTGCTATGTCAACAACTTTGAACAACCGCGTCACCCAAAAGCACTGAAACTTCCGGCGGGAAAGGCCAGCACCCTCTCCCGGAATATGGAACACCTTGTCGAGGCACTTTTTACTGTCCTGCCTGCAGCGTTCAGCAGTGAGGAGTACCAGGCACAAGAAAAGGATATACGGGAAAAGTTCCAGGAACAGCAGGCAGAAGCTATTGAAGAACTTGAAAAAAAAGCGGCAGAACGCCAGATAGCGCTCATCAGAACACCTGCCGGATTTGCCTTTGCCCCTCAAAAACAGGGTGAAGTCATCAAGCCTGAAGAGTTCATGCAGCTCTCAAAAAAAGAGCGTGACAGCATCGAAGAAGAAATAGAGATTCTGAAAACGGCAATGCAGTCCATTATGGCTCAAATCCCCAAATGGCAGCGTGAAACCCAGGAAAAGATCAAGGAGCTGAACCGCAACATCGCAAATTTTGCCGTAAAACCTCTGATTAGTGAACTCAAAACAAGCTATGAACTGCTGGAAGGGGTGATGGCATATCTGGAGAGCGTAGAAAGTGACCTTGTTGAAAATTTCGACCAGTTCCTTGAAAGAGAGCCTGATCCAAGAGAGCTGTTGCTTGGAATCTCTCCCGGAAAATTTTCCCACAGAGGAGCTTCGTTTAACCGCTACCGTGTCAACGTCATTGTCGACAACAGCAAAACCAAAGGCGCTCCGGTCGTCTATGAAGACAAACCTGCATGCCAGAACCTGGTTGGTGATATCGAGCACATCTCGCAGATGGGCACCCTGGTCACCGACTTTACCCTGATCAAGAAAGGAGCGCTGCACCGCGCAAACGGAGGCTATCTGCTCATCGATGCAAGACGGCTGCTCATGGAACCCCTTGCCTACGAAGCGCTGAAAAAAGCCTTGCGCACCCGGCAAATTCACATTGAGTCACTGGCCCAGCTCTACAGCCTTGTCAGCACGGTCTCGCTTGAACCAGAGCCAATTCCGCTCGACATCAAGGTCATTCTGCTCGGAGAACGTCACCTCTACTATCTGCTCAGCGTTTATGATCCTGACTTCAGCGAACTCTTCAAGGTTGCTGCAGATTTTGAAGACGAACTTGCAGGCGACAGTGACGGCAAGCTTGCCTACGCCCGCATTATAAGCTCTATAGCAAAAAAAGACAACCTGCATCACTTTGACAGAGGTGCCGTCGCAAGGGTTATCGAACACGGAAGCCGTCTCTCGGGGGACTCAAAAAAACTCACAGCGCACCTGCAGAGCATCTGCGACCTGGTGCATGAGGCCGAATACTATGCCGTTTCAGCCAAAAAAGATATTGTGCAGGCTGAAGATGTCCAGCGCGCCATCGACGCAAGAACTGTTCGCTCATCGAGAATCCAGGAAAAAATCAGGGAAGCAACCCTGAAAAACTCAATTCTTATCGATACCGACTCAGAAAAAATCGGCCAGATCAACGGCCTTGCCATATACTCGCCCGGTGGACAAAGCTTCGGTCATCCCGGAAGAATAACGGCCAGAGTTCGACTCGGCAAAGGAGAGGTAATTGACATTGAGCGTGAAGTTGAAATGGGGGGCCCTATCCACTCAAAAGGAGTGATGATTCTCTCGGGATTTCTCGGCGCCCGCTTTGCCATTGACCAGCCACTCTCACTCTCCGCATCGCTGGTCTTCGAACAATCATACAGCGGCATAGAGGGCGACAGCGCATCTTCAGCCGAGTTATACGCCCTCCTCTCCGCACTTTCTGGCGCTCCCATACATCAATGCTTCGCTGTCACCGGCTCGGTCAACCAGTTTGGCGAAGTGCAGGCAATAGGAGGAGTCAACGAAAAAATCGAAGGATTTTTTGATCTCTGCAAGGCAAGAGAACTCTCCGGAAAACAGGGTGTACTTATCCCTGCATCCAATGTCGATAATCTCATGCTTCGTCAGGAGGTGGTTGAAGCGTCGAGAAACGGGCTTTTCGCGATCTATCCGGTCACCCATGTCGATGAAGGGATCGAAATTCTGACCGGCATTCCTGCTGGTGTTGCAGATGAAAACGGCAACTACCCTTCCGAAAGCATCAACGGCATGGCACTGGCACGCCTTGGCGAAATGGCTGAAAAACTCAAAAAATTCAATGCCTCTTTAAACGACGAAGAGGAATAACCCATGCCGGAACGACACACCAACAAGGTGATCCGCCACATCACAGTCGCTCTCGACTGTTCACCGCACAGCATAGCCTCGCTGAGGGCTGCAGCCGAACTTGCCCGGCGGATGCATGCCGATCTTACCGGAATTTTTGTCGAAGACCTCAATCTTCTGCGAATGGCGGAACTGCCATTCAGCCGAGAAATTCGCGTCTACACTCAGGAACCTGAAAAAATAGAGACTTTACAGCTTGAACGCTCCCTGAAAATGCAGGCAAGAGCAGCAGAGGAAGCCCTGCAGCGAATTGCCGGAGAGTTTATGGTTGAATACACCTTCAGGGTCTCGCGGGGGATGGTTCCGGCAGAGGTCATCGCTGCAGCGCTTGAAGCCGATCTGCTCGTACTCGGTCGAAGTGGACGATCGCCCACCTGCCGAAAAGGACTTGGCTCAACAGCAAGAAAAGCTATGGCTGAAGGCAAAAAACCGCTTTTGCTCATGCGACCCGGTTTCTCCGCCAAAGATGGGACAGTACTGGTACTCTACGACGGATCAGAAGGATCACAGCAGGCTCTCAACAGTGCGCTCGCCCTCCTGCAGCCCGGCATCCCGCTCAGTGTGCTTATCCTCGGTCAAACCCCTGAAAAGGCAGAAGAGATGCAGCGCGAGCTAATGGCAACGACAGCGATTCCTGCCACCGATATCGAATACCACCACCTGCCGCTGAAAGAGGGAAAAACACTTGCACGCTACATCCGAATGGCCGACTCCGGCCTGCTCGTTCTCAGTGACCGGATGAACATTCCAAAAGAGTCCGTTCACGAGCTTGTCAACAGCATCGACTACCCGGTACTGCTCGTCTGACGACACAGCCCATCACTGCAGCACCAGCCGATCCATCAGAATGGCGGCTGAGACCGCCGCGTTAAGCGACTCAACCCGCGCATGGTTACCGCCATGCGGTATCCTGACAAGCCGGTCAGCCAGTGCTCTTGCCGATTCACTGACACCGTTGGCTTCATTGCCGATCACCAGCACCAGCTTTTCCGGCCATAAGTCAAACTCCCTGAAATCCCTTCCCTCAAGCGACGCGGCGACAATGGAATACCCAATCTCCTTCAGCCGCTGGAGTTCAAGGTCAAGACGCTCAACACCGTAATGACGCACAGCATAGATACTGCCAGCACACGAGCGCACCGCTTTGGCATTATATCGGTCGGCGGTGCCGACGCTGCAAATAAGGGCGTCAGCCCCGAACCAGACAGCCGTTCTCAGGATGGTGCCCACATTACCCGGATCCTGAACATCATCGAGTGCCACCATGAATGACTTCCCCGACACTCCACTGCCAGCCTCAGCTTCACCCTCTCGCTGTTTGCGAAAAACACCAAAAATGCCCTGCGACGTCGAAGTTTGCGAAAGTTCCGAACACTCCCTGTCGCTGAGTGAAAAGAGCTTTTCCTTTCGGCTCCTGACAAAACCGGCATCCATCGTTTCACTCTCCCCGAGAAGCAGAGCCACAAGCATCTCCTCATTGGGCAAGTTAAGACAGAGTTCCCTCACAGTTCGAAGCCCTTCGGCAAGAAAAAGCCCTTCCTGATCCCGAAACTTTTTCTGATGAAGCTTGACATAATGACGGAACCTGGCTTTGCTCAAAGGAAGCGTCTCAACTGGCTTCATGAGTTCAATCCCGATTTTTTCAGCTTCGAAAACACCGCTTTGGGATCATGGGAAAAGTCCTCAGGCATGGTGCCAGGAACCTGGGAAAGCGCGGCACTGTCAAGCTCAACCGAAAAACCCTCATCACCACCAGAGGATTGATCGCCACCGGTAGTCATACTCCGCCGGATATAATCCTCAAAACTCTCCCGGTCACAGGAAAACGCCTTGATTGTCTCATCGAGCGAGCTTTTAAAAGTTTCACAGCACTCCCCCTCTTCTACAGCCGCCATGGCGCGAATCTGGCAGATAACCTCACTCTTCGAAACACCCCCGAGCCCAGCCTTGGCCTTGAGCTGGCTAAAAGCAGTTTCATCGATCTTTTCCATCATCATAAGCAACTGCCGAAGGCCACCATACATCTCCGCATGAGCCCTGATAGAGTTCTCCAGCGAAACCGCTCCACCTCTGTTGAGATCACTGCTTCCGCCAGAACTCTTCGGCATGGACGGTTCCGCCACACTCACTTTGGAACGCCGGGCACCCTTGCCGTCAAGGAACTCCTCGTCAACCGCATACTCCCCAAACCGGTCCCGCAAACTCTCTTCCCTCATCGCCCGCGCCCGCCGCATCGAAACCGACTCACTGCCGGAACGCTCAGGAACCAGGAGCCGCGCCACAATAACAATGCCCGTCAAAGCCACCGCGATGATAAAACAGAGCAGAATCAGCTCAAGCCGCAGCCCGTAAAGCGCCACAACAAGCAGCTCAGCCACAATAAGCCCCGAAAAAAGTGCGAGAAGAAGCTTCAGAAAAAAACGTTCATTCATAAGTTATGGCCTTCTTGTTATACCGTTAAGAGCCGGAGCTCGACGTTCCCCCCGTTGACAATTCAGGGAATTTAAGCGTTCTCATGCAAATAATCGCAGCCGGATTTGCATGGTGGTAGCGCCAAGGCTTGTGTTGGAATTCGACGGTTCTCTGAGAAGAGTAACCGGTCAAGTCGAAAAAAAAACCTTTACACATAAATAAGTCTGACTTGAAAAGCCGCCTCAGTTACTTTTGCATTAATGAAAGCAATTTACACTTCATCCCTGTCAAGCACACCCATCCTCTCCGACCAGCCTCACGCTGCATTTTTTTCATCAGGACATACAAAAATTGCCCGCTCAGCCAGTTCCATCAACGAAATGTCTTACTCGTGGTCACCAACATCCTCGTCGGGCAAGCCATTGGCAAGCAAGAGCGATCGCACCATTGGCAGGTGAATTCGTCAGAAGGTGCTGAGATCCCGATCATGCTATCAAGCAAAAGACGGTTTTGAAATTCGAAGCTACTCCCCCGCTAACGGGATTCGGCAATGAAAAACAACTGCCTTAATGCTTATCCGGCGTCGGTACCAGCAATGTTTCCAACCAGAATTGACGCTCCACTGTCCTGGACTGTGGCGGAGAGCGAAGCCCATGTACCGGTGATTGCACTGAATGCCTGCATGACGTTGTTGACTGGAGAAACCACCAACCCTACGTTACCTGCGGCCTGAATGCCGGCACCAGTATCCTGAATCGTGGCCGTCAGGCTCTGCCATGAACCTGTCAGTGCACTGAATGCCTGCATGACATTATTGACTGGTGAGACCACAAGAGCAACGTTGGTTCCCGTCAGAACAGTGGCGCCAGTGTCCTGGACTGTGGCCGAGAGCGAAACCCAGGTGCCGGTGACCGCACTATATGCCTGCATGACATTGTTGACAGGTGAGACTACCAACCCTACGTTACCTGCGGCCTGAATCACGGCTCCCGTATCCTGAATCGTGGCCGTCAGGCTTTGCCACGTCCCTGTCAGCGCACTGAAAGCATGCATGAGATTATTGACGGGTGAGACTACCAATGCGACATTGGTTCCCACAAGAACTGTAGCTCCAGTGTCCTGAACTGTACCGGCGAGCGAAGCCCAGGTACCGGTAACCGCACTATATGCCTGCATGACGTTGTTGACTGGTGAAACCACCAGCCCAACGTTTCCGGCAGCGCGAATGACAGCGCCTGTATCCTGAATCGTGGCGCTCAGACTTTGCCACGTCCCCGTCAGTGCACTGAATGCCTGCATGACGTTATTGACTGGAGAAACCACAAGACCGACGTTGGTACCCGTCAAAACCGTGGCGCCACTATCCTGAACTGTGCCGGAAAACGAAACCCATGTACCGGTAACCGCACTGAATGCCTGCATGACATTGTTGACCGGTGAGACTACTATTGCAACACGAGGAATGAAGTGATTCGGATTTTGTTCTGACATGCTGGTTTTCCTGTTCTGTTGAGTTAAGTTAAGGCCTTGAAAAAAAAGCTTTCACTCGCTTTTTATCTTCATATAAAAGGGCAGGCTACGGTGACTGGAGTGATCCATATTTTGACCATTGCAGCCAATTATAAAACGCTGACGGAAAGCTTTTAGTGCTACCGGAAATATCCAAAGGCAACTGAAAATGGCTCAGTGCTCATCCGGGAGGGGCACTGTATCTCTCTGCTAATGCTTGTGAGTTGGTGAATCAGAAAGGGAACATGAACACTTTGGACATTTTTCCAGTGGCTTCTGTCGTGGATCAGATGCAAAGATAAGAAGAGCGCCTATTGGTGGCGTTAAAAAAAAACAGCAGAAAAAATACCCCCAGTATCCAAATTTTCTGTTCGTTCCAACAAAGGGAATGAGAAAACAGAGCGTAAGATACACAAGAAGAATCGTCATGGTATTTCCTTGTACAATTAAGTTCACGGCTGATAATCAGACTGAAATCACCAGTACTGCCACCGTAACGTCATAATAGCCATTGGAGTAACAGAGGTGACTCCAGAAACACAGTGCTAAAATAACGCACAAAAAGGCCAAAGGCTTCATGTGCGTTATTCTATCGCCTTCAATTATGGGTTGAGATCATCAGTTTGATGAACCAGCACTTCCTTCTGCTTTTATATCCGCAGCCACCTGTTTGCCTTTTGTGAACTGTTCGGCAAAATAGGACTTAACCTTGGCTGGATCGAGATCGAGAAAGGTTCCGCCTGACTCGAAATGCTGTATAAATACCTTGTAAATAGCATAAGTAGAGGCTCCGGAAATAACCGGCATGGTAACGGCACCCGTAGTCTGACCAATTAAAGGAATACATTTTATCAAACTGGCAAGTGAGCCTCCCAGGGCAACAGGAATGAAACCACCCAGCAAGGTCGTGATGACAGATTTGCCGATATCCTTTCTGAATGGAATAGAATACTCACCTGCAAGCGTCCTGATCATATCGAGCTGGACACCAACCAAGGCTACCATATCAATTAACGGAAGCGGGAAAAGTCCTACCCCCATTGCTGTCAAAATGTGATTTCTTGCATGTCTTTCAACACGCTTGTCGCGATCAAGGGTGTCATTAACGCTCTCGGATACCACTTCCGCCGTAGCTTCAACTGTCTGGTCTTTCATAAGTAATCTCCTTTCTTAAATGGCAGGTTAAAGTTGATTTCACTTATTACCAATAAAAACAAAGATAGCAAAATAAACCCTATTCAAAGAAGCAGTAAAAAAACATAACATTCTCTTATTGAATCAACACAGGTACTCCGTGCTGAATCATATAAAGAAAAAGTGGCTTGTCTTCAAGATTACCTGCACGGTCAAACTTGTATCTCCCATTGGCGCCTTCCCAGGGATCAGAATACCGAATGGCGTAGGACAAATCAAGGGGGTTACGTGATCCTGTGAACTTTACAGCCTTCGCAAGAAGGTATAAGGCATCATAGCTTTGTGCTGCCCAGGTATCAGGAACAGTACCATACCTCGCGTAATAATTTTTGACAAACAAACTATTTTCTCGAGTTGTGGAGCAGGCGTCATAAAAATCAAAATACATGGCGCCTTCATAGGCCGACCCCGCATGTTCCTGCATTTGAGGGGTATTGCTGAAAGCCCCGATGACGGGAGTCTTCAAGCCGACTTTACGGGCGATGCGTAAAAAATCGCCGGCATAAGGTTCTATTCCGCTAAAAAAAATGACATCCGCATCGATCATTTTCAGCTCGTTGACCAGTAAGCGAAAGTCTGCGTGATGACGGGAATAAGACCATTGATAAACCACCTGGGCGTTTAATTTATCAAGAGCTACCCGATACTGACGGGCAAGATCCTCACCAAAGGCATCTTCCTCACATAGCACTACAATCTTCTGGTAATGACGCTTTGTTGTTATAGCTGCAAGTTTCGAGGCAATCCGGTCGCTGGAGAGAATGGTGCGCACAATATATTGAAAACCATGAGAGGTCATATCCGTACTGTTGGGCCCGATCATGAGATGCAGCAACCGACTTGACTCAAAGATTGTCGAAGCCTTGATGGCGGGACCGTCATCATAGTATCCAATCACAGCACTCATTTCAGGTGTACTGGCGAACTCTTTGGCTATCCTTTTCTGCTTGTTAGCATCAAAAGCATCATCCCGTATAACCAGGCGAAGAGTATATCCCCCAGCGAGATTCCGGGAATTGATCTCGTCGAGAGCCATCTGAAGACCATTGGCCATGCCGTCACGGTTTACAGAAAAAGGCCAGCACACCCCAACCAGCACCTCTTTCGAGGGCGAACCCAACGCTTCGATTCGACGTTCTCCCTTCTGCTCATAGGAACCAAATTGGGAGAGCAAGAGAAAAACAAGCAATCCAATCGATGCTGTCAAAAAAAAAACCTTCTTCATATAGTTTAATCCTTGCCTAAAATAATCGGCAATCCAGATTGACCGGCACCTATCACCACTACCTTGGCATTCGGCGATTTTGCCAGCTCCTGCGTTGCACGAATACCCTCCCACTTGAGAACAGATGGCGTTAAACTTTTGTTAATCATCTCATTGTACATCCGGATTCCATTGGATTCGATCTTGAGACGATCCGATTCTTTGGATGCAATAGAAAGACGATAGACATATTCCCCCTCCCGTTGCTGCTGAACCATCTTCTCCTCAATAGCTCGGGAAATGCTGACTGGAAGAGTGATTGATTCAATTGGAACATCGTCAATCTTGACAAAACGGGCGGCAAGAAGTACTTTTGATTGCTCGGTCAAAAGTAATTGGATAGCTTTCTGCGAAGTGTAGATTTCCTCGGGCTTGTACTGCCCGAAAAGAGTTCGTATAACAGATCGGACATCAGGACGAATTGCGACATTGACAACATCAGGACCAATGACCTGATGGAGTATAGGCAGCGTAGAGGGGTCAAGGTAATAGCGCACGGTGTACTTTACCCGAACAGTCAGCCCATCAAACGTTAAAACATCTATCGAATCACTAAACTGCTGCTTGCGAACATTATAAATATACATCTTGTTAAAAGGAAAAATAAGGTGCAATCCTTCAGGGTAGACAGTATCAATCACAGTGCCGGCACCAAGCCGTCGCCAAAGAACCCCCCTTTCGCCTGAGTGAATCGAAATTACAATCCTGTTAAAAAAGAATATGAGAAGAAGAGTGGCCAATAAACCAGCCGATATTAACGGCAGGGCGTTTTGCCGTATGAAAGATTTGCTCAGGGAGCTGATATGTGCAAGCCACTGACGATGAAGCTTCATTACAAGAGTTCCTGATATTTCATGTAGCCAATAACAAATGCCGCAGGATGTGAATATATAAAAGCATACATAAAAAAAACTTGTCCGGGAAATTATCCTTGACTCAGTTCTGCAGGCTCAGCATCCAAAGCTCAACATTTTTTATTATAAACAAAAATTTAATACAAGCAAACCACTTCTATTTTAAAAGAGTTACTATTGTATTACTTATATTACAGTGAAGTGATTTGCTTTCTATCAAACAAAATGATGAACAGATTAACAGGGCTTTAGATATATTATTACTACAAACCGCTATGATAATATTTTCATAGCTCGTTCCCTGCTTTTTACTTTTTTTACTTGTACTCATTGAATAAATGGGATATAAAAAACGATTGAACCCCTCATTTATGCCCCAGGAATCAAACCATATCACTCATACTCAGTGTCAGGAATGTAAGGCTGCAACTCCTTCAGACATCCAGTTCCGGTATATTTCACAAAAACCGGCCTGTCCTGATCTAAAGGGATTTGCCCCTTTGGACATTGAAAACACCGTACTCAACGAACCAGGTCGTGACTACACAATCAGCCAAAACGTTACCTCCGAGCTTCTGAGAGGTTCAGAATGGTTTGGCCAACTCTATAAAAACAATAATCTCACTCCTGGCAATCATTATCAGGAAAGCCTGACAGAGAGCAATGAGGAGCTGGAGATTCATAACTATACTGGACTTTGTCCAACCAACGTTCTTGAAGTATCTCCCTCTTCGGGATCGTGTGCAGTGGCATGCCAGTACTGTCTGGTAACCGACGGCAATCACGTAAAACCAATTACAGTCTATACTAACTATGCTGAGCGACTGGCAAACTCCCTTGAGCGAAATCGGAATAGATCCATATTCTACTACTTTTCACCCAAAACCGAAGCATTCTCGGAGCCACACCTTTTCAATGGCATAGCGCATGAGATCATTCGCACCTTTGTACGTCATTTTGACCGGCACCCGGATTCCGCAATTCGTATCTTCATTGCAACAAAAGGTGGCCCAAGGCACCTCGATATCACCCATAAGGGCGACTCTCTTTTTTCGTTGATGAGTCTCATCGCTTCAAAAATCCAACTGAACGGAAGTATCGGCATCATGCCGAAGTATCTTCGTGATGTGCTCGAACCAAATGCTGCATCCATTGAGGAAAGGCTGGATACACTGGTTAAATGCCGGGAACTCGGTATATATGCCGAGTCAGTGTTGTGTCAGCCACTGATGCTTCCCTATCTGACCGATGAGAACATCGACAAATACTTTGCGCTTCTCGTGTCAGCCGGAGTCCGCAACATCAAACCTGAATTCCTGACCACAGAAATACGAAATCTGGTTATCCTTGCCAATTACATCAATTATTTTGACCCCAAGCTCGTCAAGGAGTTTTTTAGGCCATACTTGTCGGATGAAAATCAGAACCATATCAAACAACGCTCAAGAATAGCGCCTGAACGCTCCGTCTGTGTTGAGTACCTCAAGAAAATTCAGCATGCTGCCGAGCAACATGGAATAACCATCAGTCTATGCAACTGGGTAAAGCATGAGCTGGGCGCTAACGCCGAATGGGTACGCAGCATTGACAAAGTATCCGCCGCAAACGGCTATCGCTGCCTGGGTTACCAGACCAGATTATTCCCTGACAACAATGGCTCTATTTGAGGCTGCATGCATCATTACCAAAAAATACACGACAGCTTCAAGAGATTGGCGCTCAAGCAACCATCGGCCCCAGCGCTTATTACCGATGATTTTCTCCTCACCTACGGCGAACTGGACGCTGCTGCAGAAAAGGTTGGCATGGAACTCCGTCGCCTGGGAATTAAAGCCCAGGAAGCGGTTGGAGTGCTTACTGAGCGATCAGCAGGATTGCCGGCTGCCTTCATGGGAATTCTGAAGGCTGGTGGTGTCTATGTTCCAATGGTCACCGACCTGCCCGCAGAACGTCTGGCAAACATTGCCAGGCAAGCAGATATTCGTCTTTTAATTGTGCTCGATGGCATTGAACCTCCCCCTGAGCTCATCGAGCAGGTGACAGGCAATGGTTCTGTGACTCTCTCTCAAACACTTATCCGGCCTGAGTTATTACCGGAAGATTGGCAGGAAACCTCCCCGGTCTGCCCGCAAACATCCGAGATGAGTGATCTGGCAGCTATTCTCTTTACCTCCGGTTCTACCGGAATACCCAAGGGTGTTATGATCCAGCATCAGGGTTGTGTGAATATGGCACTCGGTCATATTGCCGCACACAACATATCCTGTGAGGATCGTCTTTTACTTTCTGCCTCACCAGGCTTTATCCTTGGCTTTCGTGAGCTATGCCTTCCTTTCATGAGTGGAGCCTCTTTCGTACCCGTATCGCGTTCAACAATCGACAACCCGACTCTCCTTCTCGAATTTATGGAGCGACATCTCGTTTCGATTGCAATGTTTACTCCATCATATCTGCATCTGCTCAACAGAACCGTGCCAAAGGGACTTCGCTGTATCATTACTGCCGGCGAACGACCAAATGATGATGAAGCAAGGCATTACGCACGATATCTCGACTATTGGAATATACACGGAGCTACCGAAGTCTGCGGCACGATTTGCATGCATCATGTCAATCCTGAAGAAAAGGGGTTGATCCCGAGTGGCCGACCGTTTGCCAATACATCAGTCCACCTGCTCGACGCAGAGGGCAATGAAGTCCCGAAAGGCGAGGTCGGCGAACTCCATGTCATCGGTATCGGCGTTTCACCCGGATATCTGAAACAACCTCAACTGACAGCCGAGTATTTTGTCGAAACACCTTACGGACGAGCGTTTCGTTCGCACGACCTGGCTCGATGGAACTCAAACGGAGAACTTGAGACACTCGGTCGGGAAGACAATGTCATCAAAATTTCCGGGCAATCAGTCTCGTCCAGCGAAATTGAGCTTGCACTGCAAAGCCACCCTGCAGTGGGACAAGCGAAGGTCTTGCAACTCAATGGCCGGCTTGTGGCGTGTGTGGAGTGCAAAAATCCAGACCAGCGAGAAGCTGTTGACTGGAGGGAGTTTCTCCAAAGGAAACTGCCTTCCTGGATGATTCCTGCCGAGATTGCCGTACTGGCTAAAATACCCATCAATTCTGCCGGAAAAATCGATCAAAACGCCCTTCTCAAGAGCGTCGAATCCCTCTTCAAAGAAGATCGGCAACGAGATGGCGGAACAGCTCCGCAGAGCGAACTGGAAGTGACAATTGCCGGGATATGGGAGGATCTCCTTGATATACGACCGATCCAGAGGGAAAACAATTTCTTTGCGGTAGGGGGAACGAGTCTTCTGGCAATTGCCGTAAGTCAGCGCCTTCAAAGGCTTGGATACAGCGTCCCGGTGCAGACAGTACTCACAACGCTGACCGTAAAGGCGCTGGCATCACATATCGAGGCTATGCAGCATCAAGCGCCAGACATTACCAATGAAACCTCACTTGAGAATATTGCAACGACTGACCAGGAGGATTTCTGGATTGCTTCGGAAATTGGTTTGGCTCCGGCTGCCTCCCACATTGTTCGGGTTCTGCAAGTCAGAGGTCGGATACCATCTCCTGCTGCATGGAAATCGGCCTGGACTGGCCTGCTTGATCGTCATGCCGCCCTGCGCACGGCGTTGTATCTGGACGAAAAACGCACTCTCTGCTGGAGGACTGTAGCATCCCACGAACTCCCGTCATCTGCATTGATCCGAATTGATCACTGCCTCTCGATGGAGGATGCCCGCAACATAGTGGAACGATGGGCAAACGAAAGATTCCAGCTTACTGTCCCCCCCCTTGCAAGAGCTGGCTTGATAACGATCGATGAGGAAAACGAAACACTTTTTTGGTTTGTCCTCCACCACTGCGTGGCAGATGGTTCATCAGCCCGTTTGATCCAGGAGGATTTGCTTGCATTGCTTGCCCTGCGTCCCTTGCCGCCGGTACCAAACGGTATCGCCCTGGCAAGCTTTGCAGAACAACAATACTTTGCTTCTGCAAAAGCCACTCGCGACAGGGAGTTCTGGTTAAGCAGGCTCGATGATCTTGCTCTCAGTGAAAGCGACGCCTTCAATGAGTGCGTCACCGAACTCCCGCGACCAGCAGTACCCGGTGGACGAGGTGCAGAACCCCTTGCCGAACAACTCGATACCATCACGCTTACTGCACTTGGCCGCATTGCAAAAATGCATGCAATCGGACTGCACGCACTTTTGCTCACCATCCTCGCCATAGAGATAAGGCGACGGAGCGGTCACCGTGACATCATGGTTGGCAGCGGCATAACCATCCGCCCCGCAGGAGACGATAGCACTGTCGGGCACTTTGTCAATGTGCTTCCCGTAATCCTTCCGCAAGAAAAAGAGCTGACCTTTCCTGATCTTCTTCGAAGCACCCAGAACGCTCTTACCGAAACGGTTGAACATGGCTCCTATCCAGCCGGCCTGCTCTACAGGGAGTTCCGCCAACGTCATCCCGATTGTCGGGCAGGTTCACGCACCTCGCTTTTTGATATCGCACTGACAGCAATACCGCCAAGAATCAGCATAGACCAGGAAGCGGCTCTCACCCTGGCGCCTTACTCATTGCCGGGAGAGCTCGAACACACGGCTGCAGGTCTTGATCTTTCGTTCAGCCATGAGCTATCCCCTGAAAACGGTGGAGTACTGAATCTCCTTCTGACATGGAACCCTGATGTATGCACCAAAGAGTGTGCCAGGGCATGGCTCTCCTCATTTGCTGCATGGGCACGATGGTTTGCCGAGGATCCCGACCGCGTTTTCTGTCCGGTTCCGGCATTGCTCCCCCACGAAATCACTCTTTTGGAACTCTGGGAACAGGGTGCAAAGCAGCCTCGTCCAGACCAGTGCTGCCACAAACTCTTCGAAGCGTTGAGTGAGAAGCATCCGAATAAAGAGGCTGTCGTTTGCCGCGATCGCATCACAACTTGTGCACAACTCGATACCCTGGCCAATGGAATCGCACAGGGACTTTCAGAGCGTGGTGCAGTTCGAGGAAGCACAGTTGCCGTGCTCACTGCCGGCTCACCCGATCTTCCGGCAACTATACTGGGAATATGGAAAACAGGCGCAACCTACCTGCCACTTGCTTATGAACTGCCAGGAGCACGACTGGCGAGAATGACCAGCGACGCAGGTGCATCCATACTCATCGTCCTTGACGGACTTACCATCCCGCCTGCTCTGGAAGAATCGGTACAAACCATTATCCATACCGGGGAGTTTACTCCTTCTCTGCGCCGTTTAAACACGCAGGCCTCTCCCGATGACATTGCCTATATAATATACACCTCTGGCACGACGGGAACGCCAAAAGGGGTTCCCGTCACCCATGCTGCATATATCAATACCATTCTCGGAGTGACAGAGAGAATTGGCCTTCGCCCTGATGACCGTATAGCGCTGGTCTCCACTGCCAGCTTCGACGCATCTCTCTGGGAACTTGGACACGGATTACTGAGTGGGATTGCCCTTGTGCCTGTATCGCAGAGCCTTCGTGACGATCCCTGGCTGCTGAAACCATACTATCGTGAACTCGGTGTCACCATTGCTTTTCATGCTCCCTCCTACCTGCGTGTCAGCGAACAGCTTCCTTTTGAGGGATTGCGCATCCTGCTGACTGGTGGAGAAGCACCGAACTATAATGACCTGCGCCATTATGCCGACCGGTGCGCATTCTGGAATTTTTATGGCCCAACTGAAGCAACAATCGTGGTTTCAGGAGAACATATCCTGAGCGATCATGATCCGGATATGCCGCTCTCGGTTGGACGACCACTGCCAAATGTACGAATTTCGATTCGACGTGAAGACGGCTCCCTGGTACCACCCGGTGCCAAGGGTGAGCTTTGGCTCGGAGGTATCGGAATTGCACATGGTTATATCAACCAGCCCAAACTGAGTGCCATGCACTTTGTGGCCACACCAGAAACGCTCTTCTATCGAACAGGAGACTTTGGACACTGGAATACAGAGGGCCAGATAGTGATCAGTGGCCGTATCGACCAACAGATCAAGCTGAACGGCCAACGGGTTGAGCTTGGTGAAATAGAACAGATACTCTGCCGACACCCTGAAGTCGCCAATGCTGTCGTTCTTGTCGAGGAGTCAGAGATAAACGTCAAGGTTCTCAAGGCGTTTGTTCAACCAAACAACCAGGCTGCACTCTCCGAGGTTTCACTGACAGCATTTCTTGCCGAACATCTTTCCGCACACATGATCCCTTCGACGATCATACCGGTTGCCGTTATCCCGCTTACCCCTGCAGGAAAGATTGATCGGCAAGCGCTTCTCAACCATGCCAGACAGCAGCACAGGAGCGTTGTTCAAGAGATGCCTCAAGATCCGCTTGAAAAGCGTATCGCTGCCATCTGGTCTGATCTGCTCAAACTTCCTGTGGCCCGCAACGACAATTTCTTTGCTCTTGGCGGCAACAGCCTGCTGGCGGTAAGTGTGGCGCACCGCGTGAAGGAGAGTCTCGGGCTTCAGGTGTCAGCACGTGCACTCTTTGCTGCCCCTTCTCTTGCGGGGTTTGTTGAAATAATTGCCAGGCAATCTGCTCTTCAGGAACACAATGAGAAGCTGCCCGAAACTGATCTTGCCACTGAAGGCGAAAAAGAGTTCTGGATTGCTGAATCGGCAGGGCTCGATACCCGTACCTTCACCATTCCTGTTAACCAGATCGTCACTGGAAACCTTTCCCCGGAGCGCTTGCAGAGCGCCTGGTCAACGCTGGTAAACCGACACGATGGATTACGAACGTTTTTTGAAAGTGATGAAACCGGGCAGTTGAAACGACGGGTCACCTCGAAAATCGATGTCATTCTGGAATTCAGCGTTACCTCCTCTGCCTCTGACGCACTGACTCTCATCCGCCAGCGCCAGCTTGCTCCACTGTCAATGAAAGTTGCCCCACTCTGGCGTGCCGGTATCGTTGAAGCGCGTGATGAGAACTCTCAATTTTTCTGGCTTGCCCTTCACCATGCCGTTGGTGATGGACAATCAGTCGGCACACTCCTTGACGAGTTGACAGTAGTACTTGACGAAGGAAAGCTTTCCTCGGCCTCGCCTGGAGCAAAGGTGTTTGCCGCCCGCGAAGAGTTATACTTTGCCTCATCAGACTCCATAGATGACTCACAATACTGGAGTGATCTCCTGAAAAAAGTACCTTCCAAAGCATTTGAGGAGTGGCCCCTTGATATGATGCGTTCATCGAGAACTCCATCAGGAAACCATCGTCTTGAGGTTCTTATCGACCCACAGAGAGCAGAAGCCCTGAGAACTCTTGCTCGAACTTGCGAGTCTACTCTTCACTCGCTGATAGTGACGCTCCTTGCAATGGAAAGCGCTCGCCGTAGCAGTCGTTCTGACATCATGATCGGCACGACAGCATCCGTCAGGGAGTCAACATCTGACTCGCACATTATCGGTTACGGCGTAAACATGCTGCCGCTGCACCTTCGTCCGGATTTACAGGAGTGCTTCCGGAACCTCTTGCGTTCAACGCAGCAAACTCTCGCTGAAGCCCTGCAACATGCACGTTTGCCATTTTCCCGCATTTACAGTGCATTCTGGAAGGAGTACCCCGACAGACGCCATCCCCAGCGCTACCCTCTCTTTGACATTGCAGTAACCGAAAACCCCGGCAGCCGAACCGGAAGCCTGCCCCGTCGTTTTACGGTGGCAAGAGCAGCAAAGCTTCCCGGCACCATAAGCTATGAACGGACTGATGCCTCTCCGGGGCAGGATATGGTCCTCATTCATGAAAATCTGGAAGAAGGCGGACTTCTTCTGCAATTGCATGTCAACGCGGCAATCTACACCGAAGAGAGTGCAAGAATCCTGATGGAATCTCTGAGAGGATGGGCAAATTGGCTCGCCGAAAATCCGAAACATGCAACACAACCCCTTCCACCGTTGTTGCCGGAAGAAGAAATACTTCTGGCTATCCGGGAACAGGGAGAGAGCATCGAGCGACCTCGATTGCGCTTCGACGAACTGTTCGAAATGATGGTTCAGCAGCCAGGACAAGATGGTCGTCCTGCCATAATCACCCTCGAAAAGAGCATTTCCTATCGAGCTCTCGATGAGAAAGCCAACGCCATCGCCCACAGCCTTGTACAGCAAGGGGTCAAACGCGGAAGCATTGTCGGTGTTCTGACCGCCCGCTCCCTGAACATCCCTGCCACACTGCTTGGTATCTGGAAAGCGGGTGCCACCTACCTGCCTCTTGCCTCAGACCAGCCTTCCGAACGTCTTTCCTTTATGGCTCACGACGCCGGAATCTCGCACCTTATTGCTCTCGACGGCATTACCATGCCTGATCTTCTGGCGGAAGGATTACCGGAACCCCTCCGCCCGGAGGAGTTATCCGAATCGTTTTGTCAGCGACACTCAAAAAAACCTCTCTCTTTCAGCCAGTATGATGATGCGGCTTACATTATTTATACATCCGGATCGACTGGCAAACCCAAGGGCACTATAATCGGTCACGACAGTTTCGTGAACATGGTACTCGGTGCTGCCGGCATGTTCCGTCTGAAAGCCATCGATCGTTGCCTGATGTTCGCCTCACCCTCATTCGATGTCTCTCTCTCCGATATTGGACTGCCTCTCGTCTGCGGAGCCGCGATCTGCCCGGTTCCTTACAACATCATTGAGTCACCAAACCGTTTTATTGAATTCCTCGACAGGCTGCACATTTCAGTGGCAGATATCACGCCAACCTACCTTGGACTCTTCGAAGGGGCTGCACTTCCTTCTTCCCTGCGGATTCTGGTCACCGGTGGAGAGGCGCCGCTGGCGGCTGATGTAAAAAAATATGGTTCGACACTCAGCTATTTCAATGCCTATGGCCCTACGGAGAACACTATCACCAGTACAATGGGGCGCATTACAGGTGACGAAGGGCTTTATATCTCGGCTGGCAGACCTCTACCCAATACCAGCGTTCATATCTGCAATGATAAAGGAGATGCGGTTGCTCCAGGAGTTGCCGCAGAGATCTGGCTTGGTGGAGCAGGTATCTGTCAGGGCTATCTGAACCAGCCAGAACTGACTGAGGCAAGTTTCATCGTCACACCATCGGGACGTCGCTACCGCACCGGCGATCTTGGCCGCTGGCACCAGGATGGAACAATCGAGATCATCGGACGTAAAGACAATCAGGTAAAGCTGAACGGAATCCGCATTGAACCCGGCGAGATCGAGTATGCACTTGCAAGCCATCCGGCATTCTCGCAGGCTGTGGTTGTGCTCCTGGAGCAGGATGAAGGAATAAAAAGTCTATGGGCCTTTGTCCTGATGTCGATTGGACACCAGATGCCGGAGATGGATGAATGGAAAGCCTTCCTCGGAGAGCGACTTCCTTCGCACATGATTCCTTCCGGTGTGATTGCGCTGCAATCGATTCCATTGACGGCTGCAGGCAAGGTTGACCGAACCGCACTGCATGCCTTGCTCCGAGAGCAGACTCTGCCATCAGGCTCCACTTCACCCAGGGATGAACTGGAATGTTGCGTTGCTGAAATCTGGGCATCAGTACTCGGACGAAATCATATCCATCTGGAGGACAACTTCTTTGCGCTCGGAGGACACAGCCTGCTTGCAATCGCAGTCGTCCACCAGCTCGAAAAATCGCTCGGCTTTGAAGTGCCAGCCCGCGAACTGTTCGCTGAACCAACACTTGCGGGTTTTACCGAAAGAGTTCGTCTTGCCCGACCTTCCAGGCCAGCCCCCGATATCTCAACCGATCTGGCAACGCCTGGACAGTGTGAGTTCTGGACAGCCCAGCAGGCGGGACTCGACACAAGCGGTTTCAATATTCCACTGAAGCTTGTCGTGCATGGCAATGCGATTGCCATCGAACGATGGGAAACAATATGGAACGAACTGATTTCACGACACGAGGCTCTGCGCACAGCTTTCCTCGAAAACGAGGCCGGTATTCTCAGACGTGTTGTCACTGAAAAAATCGATAAAACCCTTGAGCTGCATGTTGCAGCATCGAGCAATGAAGCGTATCTGCATATTGGCAATCGCCAGACAGAACCTTTTTCCATGGCCATGCCGCCTCTCTGGCGTGCCGGTCTGACGGAAGTTACAGAGAGCCATCAAACAATTTTCTGGTTTGTCATGCATCATGCCATTGGGGATGGTCTTTCGCTTGGTATCCTCATCGATGAGCTTTCTGCACTGATGAAAGGCGAAAGGCTGCCTCCCCCACCAGCAGGATTTGACCGGGCAGCAGCTAACGAAGCGGCATATCTTGAGAGCCAAACCGCCAGTTCAGATGCCGACTACTGGCAAAAGGTCATCGAAAACCTGATTGAGCGAGCACCAGATTCTCTCGACGAATGGCCTCTTGACATACCACGCACCAATGCTCGTTCGGCAACCTCTTGCCCGGGAAGCCATTGTTTACAAACACGGATTGACGCTGTAACGGCAAATGCACTTCGAAAACTTGCAAGGCGAAACAACTCTACTCTCCATGCACTCATGCTTGCCGTTCTCGGACACGAAGTACGGCGCCGCACAGGACGTTCTGAATTTCTGATGGGCACAGCAAGCTCAACCCGCCAGTCGGCAGCCGAAGCACAAATAATCGGCTACTTTATAAACATGCTTCCTCTTGCCTGCCATATTCCTCAATCAGGCTCTTTCGATGAATTGGTACAAGCAATGCAACAACATCTGGCAGAAGCACTGCAGCATTCCCGCTTCCCTTTTGTGCGCATCTATGGTAACTTTCGAGAGAAACATCGACTTGCAACGCACCCTGCCCGTTATCCGCTTTTTGACATTGCGGTCACCGAAAACCCTGCGTTCAGGGTCACTCCTGAAAGAGATCCCTGTTTCAGTGCCACGACAGTTCATGAGGCTGGAGTAACCAGCTACGAACTGCGGCGCAATGCTCCTGCACAAGACCTGGTACTGGTACATGAGTCAGAGAGCGATGGTTCCCTTGTCCTGACATGGTACGCCAATGCCGCAATTTACCTGAAAGAGAGCGCCCTTACATGGTTTGATTCGCTTGTTGGCTGGATGCGATTCCTCGGGGAGAACTCTTACAAAAACGATATGCAGCTTCCGAAACTGCTGCCAGAGGAAAGAGAACTGCTTGACAAGTGGCAGAATGGCCCGATCCGTTCTTTGCCTGCAACTTCTTTCCCTGAGCTGTTTCAGCAGATAGTCTCGGCTTACCCTGAACGAGCGGCAATAGTCACTGACGACGGGGTAGTGAGCTTCGAGGAAATCAACAGTCGCGCAGATGCCCTTGCAAGGGCACTCATCAACCTTGGTGTCAGGCGCGGCGAAACAGTCGGGGTTTTCACAGAACAGTCAGCCGCGCTTCCAGAAACTGTCCTTGCAATCTGGAAGGCTGCGGCATGCTATCTGCCCCTGACTGCCGATCTTCCCGCAGAACGACTTGCCTTCATGGCCAGGGATGCCGGGTTACGTTTGATCATTGTGCTGGACTCTCTCTCTCTTCCACCTGAACTCAAGAGTGATCACTTTACCTCTCTTCGACCCGAAGAGATTGCTGCCGGTGCAGTTGATCCACCCGCTCTCGACATAACAATCACTCCCGACGAAACCGCCTATATTATCTACACATCGGGTTCAACCGGCGTTCCAAAAGGGGTTGCACTGCGCCACAAAGGCATGCTCAATCTCGCTATGGACGAGAGCCGAATTTTTGGCATCAGCAAAGATGACCGTACCATGCAGATTGCATCACCATCGTTCGATCTATGGATCAGCGATCTTGTGATAACATGGGCAAGGGGTGCATGTTTGGTTCCAGTAAGGCGCCAGCAGATGAATGACATTTCCGGCATACAAGCGCTGATCGAGCGACTCGGAGTCACTATTGCGACTATGTCACCATCCTATCTGCGGCTTTTCGGGCGAGCTGATTTCCCTGGCCTGAAGATTCTGATGACCGTCGGAGAATCGCCCATTGCGGATGACGCACGCCACTATGCCTCGAAGCTCGCTTACTTCAATGGCTATGGCCCAACCGAAAATTCTGCCGCAACAACACTTGGCCGTATTTTTCCCGACACGGAGCTCATCACGGCAGGAAGGCCTCTCTCCAACATGAGTGTCTACATTATGGATGAGTGCTTGAATCCTCTCCCTCCTGGAGTTATCGGCGAACTGCTGCTTGGAGGCATCGGACTTGCTGCAGGTTACCTCAATCGTCCAGATCTCACCGCTGCAGCTTTCGTGGATTCGGGGGGTGAACGACTCTACAGAACCGGCGATCTGGGACGTTGGCTCCGGACAGGTGAATTACAAATCCTTGGCCGTCGAGACACACAGGTCAAATTGCGCGGACAGAGGGTTGAGCTTGGCGAGATCGAACATCGCCTTGCAACCTTTCCGGGTGTAGTGCAGGCTGTAGCCCTCATAGAAACACTGGAAGACCAGACACAAGCACTCCGCTCTTTCGTCAAACTTGATGCCGTTCATGCGACTCCAACCCAGGCCGAGTGGTCAGCCTTCCTGAGAGAATCACTGCCCTCCTATATGATTCCGTCATCCTTTTTCAGTGTCTCCGAAATACCGCTTACGGCGGCGGGCAAAGTGGATCGCCGTGCACTGCTCGACATGATGAACCGAGCAGCAGATTGTGGAATTAAAGAGATCCCGGAGGCCAGAAACAACAGAGTGCGAACTCCTCCGCAGAGCGGCATTGAAAAGCGGATCTCTGAAATATGGTCGGCTCAGCTCAATGGTGCTGATGCCGCACGAGAGGATAATTTCTTTGAACTTGGCGGCGACAGCCTCAGGGCAATCGCTGTGATAAACCGACTCCGCCGCGAGTTCGAGTGTCAGGTGAACAACCTTTACGAACATCCGGTTCTTTCGGACTTCGCCCTTCTTTGCCGTCCACGTCCCGATCACCTGCGCTTGATGATCAAGAGTGCCCAAAAAGAATATGATGATGGCCGGAGTCTGCAGGCAGTTCGTGCAAGCGAACGTGACAATGCACTGCGACCGCAACGCACCCTTTATGAAACAAGGATACAGGCTGATCTCCAGCGTGATATTGAATCGCGCAACTCATACCGTCATGTGCTGCTCACCGGAGCAACCGGCTATCTTGGC
Organism: Chlorobium sp.; assembly: GCA_005843805.1. Classification (GTDB taxonomy): domain Bacteria; phylum Bacteroidota; class Chlorobiia; order Chlorobiales; family Chlorobiaceae; genus Chlorobium. Next base: position 30,182 of record SZXY01000024.1, on the reverse strand, counting down.
AGTTACCTTTTGCGTGAGCTTCTTGCCGACCGGTCGATCAAGGTAACAACGCTGGTACGCAGCAACGACAACCAAACTGCTCGCAGCCGTCTTGGAGAGGTTTTGAGAGGCTACTTCGGAAGTGAGCATGGCAGCGCGTTAGGCGACAACCCGCGCCTGCATGTTTTGGCAGGTGACCTGAGGGACGAGACACTTCTTCTCCCACGGCACGATTACGACCAACTTGCAGCCAGTGTGGATGCCATTTTTCACTGCGCAGCCAATGTAAACCATATAGGGCTCTACCGTGATTTTTTTGCTGACAACGTAGCCGCAACACGACACCTGCTGAATTTGGCTGCACAAAAAAAACCGGTCACGGCTGATTTTCATTTTGTCTCTACTCTTTCGGTATTCGCCAGCGCATCGTCAAGCGATTTCAGACTCTTTACAGAGTATGACTACGCCCCTGAAACTGCCGATGACAACTACTATATCCGCACAAAACAGGAGGCAGAACGGCTGGTAATCTCATCACGGGAAGTGTTGGCAAACACATGCATCCATCGTGCAGGTAACATTGCCTTTGCAACAGACAGCACACAATTGCAAAGGAACATTTCAGATAACGCTTTTTTCCGCCAACTTTCGGCGTTTCTGCGCCTTGGCTGCCTGCCGACTGAACTTTCAGCATCGCTTTGCCATGTTGACATTGTTGCAAAAGCGATCATTGCACTCGCTGGCAGAAAAACGCTCTCCAATGAGATTCACCATATTGACACCTCACGCAGGGAGTCGCTGGCCGACATAATTCTTTCAGCCGGAGAGCTGGATGGTAAAGTCCGCACCTGCAACTTCAGCTCTTTTCTTGAACGATTACTTGGCGCAATCGACGAGCCGGAGATGGAATCTGCTCTTGCTGAAACCGTTGAAAATTATGGACTTCAAACAGGCCACTCACCCTTCTCCCGGCAACATGGAATGGAGGTTGCTTCAGATCGAACCCGGCTGCTGCTTGAGAAATCCGGCATCACCTGGCCCTCAATTCCAGCAAAAGGAGTGAAGGCTCTTTTGAGGAGGGCAATGACAACCTTCAACGCATGAGAAAAAAAACAACAAACCTCCTGTACGCCATAAAAAGATAGCGTTGTTATGAAGAGCATGCCCGTATTCGATAAGCAAATGGAAATGGAACCCATTGGATATCTGCCAATTCAAAAATGGTTTATGGCAAAAACATTGCCGGCAGCAAATCATTTTAACCACTCTTTTCTTATTTATGTCAATGAAAAAACGGACAAAGAGAGAGTACAAAGAGCGCTTGAAAAGCTGAACAGGCGGCATTCGATGTTGAGGGCCGTATATCGAGACGGAAAACAATACATTCGCAAAGAGAGCCCAATAGCGGAAATCAGGGAGCTGGATATCAGAGGAAAAAAAGAAGACGAGATATTCCATGAACTGACACAGTGGCAAAGCGGGTTTGACACCGAGAGAGGCTATATTTGGCAATGCGGTATCTTGAGAGGATATGCAGACGGGAGCGAACGGATATATCTTGCTTTCCACCATCTGGTGTTCGATGCCGCCAGTTGGCCGATAATCCGGGAAGAGCTGAAAGCGCTCTATGAAGGCAGGGAAGTCGAAAACAATTGCAGCAGTTACCCTCAATGGGTTGAAGCTGTGAAGGAATATGGAAAAACCGCGACCGCAGAAGAGCGCCAATACTGGCTTGAATGGCACAGAGAGCGCAAAGAACATCAACAAGATGAGTGGCAGGAACTTGCCGAAAAAGATGACCGCGAGTTACGATACAGCAGAGTGGATTTTTCGGCAGAGATCAGCAGGACGTTATTTCAGACAAAGAGAAGCGCAAGAAATACCGACATCAATGATGTGCTGTTGAGCGGCTTGAGTTATGCTCTTTATGAGGTAAGTGGCAAAAAGCAGAACTGGATCACCGTCGAAAAAGATGGGCGGGACAAGCTGGACAACCATACAGATATAAGTCGAACGGTGGGATGGTTCACAACACTCTTCCCTCTCTGTTTAAGTGTCGGCAAAGATATCGACGATACAATCGAGAGGAACCGCAATAGCCAAAGCAGAGTTCGTCACAAGGCCATAGGATACGGAGCAATACATGGCTATGAGCAGTTGCCTGAAATTCTCTTTAACTATCTTGAACATGTTGGCGGGACAGAAGAGAAATTCTGGCAGATACGCATGGGAGAGTCAAGTGGCGAGAGCATGAACCCCGATAACCGGTTTGGCAATATTGTGGAGATAAACGGATTGAGCAGAGAAGGAAAAACAGGATTCGGGGTTGAAAGCTGCCTTAAAGAAGAGAGCCACAGGCTGTTGTGTGAAGCTTTCAAGAAAAATGTGGAGAAAATAACGAGTTATCTCAACCCATGAACGCCGGACAAGTAACATTTTGCGTTCAGCTATTTTAATAACAAGGAGAGATACGTGAATCTGCTTCGCCTCCTGCAATCGATCAGTGACAAACCACTCCGCAAGCTTTTTGCCTTTGCGTCAGCATCGGCATTAAGCACCACCCTTGTACTTGCAGTTGTTACCATCGCTGCGCAAAAGATCAATGATACGAAAGAGGAATTTGTCGATGTACCGGTTGCCGGGCTCTTTTTAATCTGCCTGCTGATCTACGTTGTCTATGAAAGCCGTCTGGTTGAGCAGTTTGCGTCTGATATTGAAAAAGCGATAGACAAACTGCGAATGAAATTGATCTATCGGCTTCGCCATGGCGATCTTTGGAAACTCGAACACTTTGGCCAAAGCAGGCTGTTCGGAAACATCACGCAGAGCTGCAAGATCGTTTCATCCAACTCCCAATACCTTGCCCTGGCAACACGTTCAGTCATACAGATCGCGATGATCCTCATCTACATCGCCACAATCTCGCTGGTCGCCTTTCTGCTTTTGACAATCCTGCTTGTCGCCGCTTCTTATGCATACTACCAGCTTGGTCTTTCGCTGGAGAAATGCCAGGAAGAGTTATCCACCGATGAAGCCAAACTCTTTGAATGCGTCTCCGACCTCCTTGACGGATTCAAGGAGCAGCGACTCAACAGCAAACGGAGCCAGGCTCTTGGCGATGAGTTTAATGAGCTCTCTACCCACACGGTCACAACACGAAGCGAACTGCACCGCCAAAGCTGGCAACAGTTCGTCTTTGGTGAAACGATGTTCAACCTGATGCTGGGACTTGTGGTGTTTGTTGTCCCGATTTATTCTCCTGCAATCAGGAGTGAGTTGGTAAAGATATCAGCAGCGGTACTTTTCATGGTTCCGCCTGTTTTTGGACTGATGCAATCCCTTACCGTTTTGCGTGCGGCAAAAGCTGCAGCAGGCCGTATGATGGCACTTGACAGCGAACTGGCAAGCATTGAAGAGCAAAGCAGTGCGGAAGCTGCCGAGCCACCTTCAACCAACTTCAACGAAATCCGGATGGCTGATATTGAATTTGCGTATCCAGCCCCCGAAGGAGAGATTCCTTTCACTCTCGGCCCGCTGAACGTCACCATACATCCAGGGGAAGTCCTGTTCATCACCGGTGGCAACGGCTCGGGAAAATCAAGCTTCATCAAACTGCTGACCGGTCTCTATCATCCCCAACGTGGCCAACTGTTGAAAGACAACAGGGTTGTCTCACCAACAAACCTCTCAGGATACCGTTCCCTGATGGCACCGGTATTCTCTGACTTTCACCTTTTCTCAAAGCTTTACGGACTTGGGAAAGTCGATAATGTAACCGCAGAAGATCTTCTGCACTGGATGGAGATGGAGCGTGTGGTCGGAATCAATGGCGACAGATTTACCCGCACTGACTTGTCTACGGGTCAATGCAAGCGTCTTGCTCTTGTGGCGGCACTCCTTGAAAAAAAACCAATCCTGATCCTTGACGAATGGGCCGCTGACCAGGATGCATACTTCAGGCATAAATTCTATCGTGAAATCCTGCCGGAACTAAAACGTCGAAAAATAACCATTATCGCTGTAACGCACGATGACCGCTATTTTGATAGTGCAGACCGTCGTCTGCATCTTGAGGAAGGTCAGTTGACAGAACTCGATATAGACAAGGAGGATACAAAATGAGACTATTTAACGCCGTTGTGCGGGAAATTCCGGAAAATCTCAAATCACTCCTCTTGATGAATATTTTGTCAGCAGTGGCAACAATGTCCCTCGTCGCACTGGTTTCGACAGCTTCAAAAGAGGGCGGAAGCGGCCAAATCAGCGGACGTCTTATGCTGATGTTCGCCATCACTCTGGCACTCTATCACGTAACACACATCTATACGCTGGTGACGGCCTCGAAAGATACCGAACGACTGATACACAAGCTGCGTGTTGGCCTGTTCGAGCTGATCCGCCGAACTGATCTGGTCACGATCGAAAAAATCGGTCACGCCACCCTTCAGGGTGCTCTTACCCAGGATACGCAAATTCTTGCCGAAGTGCTGCCAATGCTCGTCATAGGGTTTCAGCAGGCTGTCATGCTGCTTTTCCTTGCAGCCTACCTTGCCTGGCTTTCACCTTTTGCATGTATCCTCGCATTCGGTCTTGCCGGGTTAACCGTCGCGATACGTTTTTCTCGCGTCAAGGCACTGCGAACAATGATGCAATCAGCTTCCGACGCTGAAAAAAGGGTTTTTGATGGCCTTACCGAGCTCCTGCACGGATTCAAAGAGATCAGAATGAGCGGAGCGCGTGCGGACGATGTAACAGCAACCCTCGGGGAGGCATCTCAAGAATCACGCACAACCAGCTCATTACTCAAAGCGCAGTGGGGCCGAAATTATGCCGTCATCGAGGCAATGTTGTTTTCTCTGGTTGGCTTGATGGTTTTCGTTGTCCCGCTCTTCGTTGCCGGCTTCCACGAGGTAGTTCTTCCTGCCACTATCGCTGTACTTTTTATCTCAGGACCGGTAAGTACGGTTTCCTTTGTCACTCCCCTCGTAACAAAAGCCGAACTGGCACTTGAAAATATTGACAACATAAAAAACCGGCTGGCTGCCGCTGCAAAAACAGTATCAAGTGAGGAGACGGGTTCGCTGGAAAAATCACCCTTGTCAATTGCCCTCAGAAACGCCGAACTCTCTTACCGTGACAAGGAAGGAATCTCCCTCTTCAAAGTCGGTCCACTAACTGCTGAGTTCCATGCCGGCCAGATCACCTTCATCACCGGGGGAAATGGTTCCGGCAAATCGACCTTGCTGCGACTGCTCACCGGCCTTATTCCACTTGACACAGGCTCTCTCCTGGCTGATGGCACAGAACTCAAAACTGAGCAGATGCAGGACTATCGAAACAGATTTTCGGCCATTTTTTCCGATTTCCATCTTTCAAGACGCCTCACATCAATTGAAGAACCAAATCCGGCGAGGATTGGTGAAATGCTCGAACGTTTCGGCATGCAAGACAAAGTGACGGTTTGCGATGGCTCTTTCAGTACAATAGATCTCTCCTCTGGACAGCGGAAACGGCTCGCACTTATCGTCGCTGAACTTGAGAACAAACCGATCATTGTCCTTGACGAATGGGCAGCAGACCAGGATCCTCACTTTCGCCGCATCTTTTACGAAGAAATTTTGCCGGATCTCAAAAAACGTGGAAAGATCATTATATGTGTAACGCATGATGATCGATGGTTCCACCTGGCAGACAGCATGTACAAAATGCATGATGGCCAGATCGAAAAGCTTCAGGAAAACAGGAACGAAAACAGTTAGCCCTGGTTCATCTCATAATAAAGCTCATTGAACATGATGTCGATCAAAGATCTGCTTGCCGAACTGAGTGAACTTGATATTCGACTCTGGGTTTCAGAGGGCACATTGCATTTCAATGCTCCTGAAGGCAGTTTCAACGAGGAGCTCCGTAAGAAAGTGCTGGCAATAAAACCCGAGTTGATTGCATTCCTTGAAAAAGAGCGGAATCACCCGCTCATTGCTCCTGAACCACCACAAACTGAGACCGAAAAACGACTGGCACTACTCTGGAGTGAATTTTTAAACAGTGATAACATAAGCCGTAACGACGACTTTTTTATCCTCGGAGGACACAGCCTGCTCCTCATGCGACTTGTACACCGAATTGAATCTTCTGGCATGGGGAACATCGATCTTGCTCAGGCAATGAGCGCCAGAACCCTCAAAAAAATGGCCCTGCTGCTCGATAACGCCGGGAACACCTTGATTCGACTGCCTGAAAAAGTTTTCCAGCCATCAGTTGACGGGCCGAATTCCGTGATGCCATGCACTTCAAGCTCAATGCAGAGTGACGATCCTTATCCCCGTGATCTCTCATTGGCCCATTTATGGAAGATTGCGGCAAAACGTCATGGGAGCCTGACAGCTATGGTGTATGGCGATGAATGCATCAGTTATCAACAACTTGACGAGTGGTCGAGCAGAATCGCAGCAGGCCTTTTGGCTGAAGGGGTCAGAGCGGGCTGCACGGTAGCGCTGGCCCTGCAACGCAAACCTGAAGCTGTAGCCGCCCTTATTGCTGTTCTCAAATGTGGTGCGGCTTATCTGCCACTGGATGAAAAAATGCCACCCATGCTGACCGCAAGCCTTTTGGCTCTCTCTGATGCGCATTGGCTCATTGCCGACCTTGCTGGACGAGAAAGGCTTTTATCACTCGCAGAGATCAGAATACTTCCGCTCGAAAAGTTGACAATAATTTCAGCTCTTGCAGCAATACCTGAAATTCCTGAAACGTGTGGCAGCGACCCGGCCTATATCATGTTTACCTCTGGCTCAACAGGAGAACCAAAGGGTGTGATTGTACCCCACCGCGCCGTGATACGTCTTGCGCTTGATAAAAATGTGCTTGCACTCAATCCGGGAGATGCAATGGCACAAACCGCGCCGTTTGGCTTTGATGCTTCGACTCTGGAAATCTGGGGAACACTGCTTTCCGGCGCTTCTCTCGTATTCATAGAAGAGAGCCTGCTTATGCAACCTGAATGGCTTGGCGATTACCTGCACAAGAAGGGTGTGGTGGCAATGTGGCTGACCGCCAGCCTTGTCAACCGGATCGCTGACCTTCGCCCCGAGGCCTTTGACCCGCTTAAAGTTTTGCTGACCGGTGGCGAGGTGCTCAGTATTCCCCATATAAAAACAGTGATGGCCGCTTGTCCAAACCTTCAGATATTGAACGGTTACGGCCCCACGGAAAATACGACCTTCACCACACTGCATGCTGTTACTGCAACTGATCTTCTGGCCAGCAGCATACCCATAGGTCGCCCCATTGCCCATACGAGGGTCTATGTGCTCGACGAGGAGTTGTCGCCGGCAGAGATCGGCACATGGGGAGAGTTGTGCGCTGCCGGTGATGGTCTGGCTATTGGATATGCCGGCAGGAAAGATCTCACCGACAAATCATTTGTCTCCTTGCCGGCTCATCCTGAAGAACGCATCTATCGAACCGGCGATCTTGCCCGCTGGCGCAAAGACGGGGTGCTTGAATTTGGCGGACGACGCGATGGACAGATCAAACTGCGCGGACATCGTGTTGAGACTTCCGCAATTGAGGCCACTCTTTCTGGCTGCCTGGGCGTTCATGATGCACTGGTGATGGTGGATGGTGAAGGGGAAACAAAGGAACTGGTTGCATTCATCGCCTCAAGTAACAATGAAGAAATGGCATGGCGACACCATCTTGCCGAACGTCTTCCCATCTACATGATGCCAGCACGTTTTATCGTGATGGACTCTTTGCCGATTACTTCGAACGGGAAAAAGGATCGTGAGGCACTGAGCAGGATACTCCATAAGGAAACCGCTTTTTTCCCCCTCTCAAATGGCCAGGAACGGCTCTGGATATTGCAGCGGCTGACTCCTGATTCTGCGTTCTACAATATTCCCTCAGCCTTTGAAATAAAGGGAAACCTGGATGTTGCGGCATTCAAACGGGCACTCATTTCCCTTGAAAAGCGACACCTTGCACTCCGGCTTCTCATCTGCCCGGCAGACGACAATAACCATATCGCCCGGCAACGTCTGGTGGCCGCAGGCAATCTCTCCCCGCTTACCCTTGATTTCAGCCGGGTTGCTGACCCTGAAGGCGCCACAAACGAAAAGATGCTGGCCGAAACTATCCGGCCGTTCCACCTGGAGCATGAAACTCCGGGACGCTCTTTTCTCTTCAAGCTGCATGAAGATCACTGGCGTTTTTTAATGGTCATTCACCACATCGCATGCGACGGCTGGAGTTTAGGAATTCTGCTGCACGATCTTGCGACTTTCTATGCCCTTGAAACAGGAGTGCCAGCAACTCCGCTTTCACCCATCAAGTATCAGTTGTCGGATTATGTTGACTCACAAATCACCTTTCTGAAAAGCGAAGCAAGTCAACAAATGCTCGATCGCAGGATAAAGCGACTGAGCCCGCCCCTGGAACCACTTGATTTGCCGACCGATCATCCTCGACCGCTGAATCGTAATTTTGGAGGTAGAACACTCCATTTCCCTTTCGATTCCTCGATCAGCCAAAGCCTGGACCAACTCGCAAGAGATTGCGAAGTAACACCGTTTGTCCTGCTTCTGGCTATCGTTGAACTGCTTCTCTATCGACTCTCTGGTCACCAGAGAGTAAACGATTTTGCTCTGGGCGCCTTAACGTCCGGTCGTGACCGAACTGAGTTATCGGAACTGGTCGGATTTTTTGTCAATACCCTTGCAATACCTTGCCACCTCAAACCTGACCAGACATTTCACGAACACCTTGCATGTGTCAAAGAGGAGTGGCAGGCTGCGCTGTCCGATCAGCAGTGCCCTTTCGGCAAGCTCGTTGAGTGCCTGAACCTGAGTCGCGACCTGGCACGCAATCCACTTTTTGACGTTCTCGTGGTATGGCAGGATTCCTTTCCAGAAGCTCCGGCATTGCCTGGATTAAAAAGCTCGTCGATTCCGACCAACCTTCCATTTGCAAAATTCGACCTTTCCTTCAACTTCCTGAGGAAGGAAAGAGAGATCGAACTCTTCCTTGAATTTTCCGGCGAACTGTTCGAAGAGCCAACTATTACAAGGTTCGCTGGCAGACTGCTGGCACTTATCGCCGCTGTCACAGAGAAACCCGACGCTCTGGTTGCTGAACTGAATATCTGGCTTCCAGGAGAGAAAAAACAGGTCATCGAAGATTTTAACGACACAGCACTGGCATTGCCGACGCAACGCTCCATTCCAGAACCTTTTCTTGATAGAGTACTCACCCACTCCAGCGACCCTGCAGTTTTTTCGGCGGATGGAGAGAGGACTAATTACATCGATTTTGCCCGTCGGGCTGGCGCCATAGCTGAACATATAAAAAAAGCAGGTGTCCAGCGAGGCCAGAGAGTCGCCATGCTGCTTCCCCGCTCTCCGGAAATGCTGGCAGCAATCTTTGGAATAGTTATGGCAGGAGCCGTCTATGTTCCTCTCGACCCAAACCAGCCACTGGCGCGTCTTCGTGACATCTTTGATGATCTTCACCAGCCATTTGTCCTCATTGATGGGCCGATGCTTCCAGAATTGTCAGGTTCCTGCAGATACCTTTCCCTTCCAGCACCCGAAAGTAACGCGGAACCACTCTGTCTGGCTGCTCCTGATGACCTGGCTTATATCATCTATACATCCGGGTCGACCGGAAAACCAAAAGGTGTTTTGATCGAGCATCAAGCCGTGCTTAACCGCATCTTGTGGATGCAGAGTAAATTCCCGATCCTCCGGGGTGACGTTATTTTACAGAAAACGCCAATAACCTTTGACGTTTCGATCTGGGAACTCTTCTGGTGGTCATGGAGCGGAGCTGCTGTGGCCATGCTTAAACCAGGGGATGAAAAAGATCCTGAAGCACTGGCCAAAGCAATTGAAAAACATCAGGTTACGATCATTCACTTCGTTCCGTCCATGCTCACCGTTTTTCTTGACTCTCTGTGCGGTGGCCACATAGAGTACCACTCCCTGTCAAGCCTGAGAGTTGTCTTTGTCAGTGGTGAAGCTCTCGACCCTGTATTGGCCGAACGTTTTAACCAACTCCTGTATGATCGTTACGGTACTGAACTCCATAACCTTTATGGCCCAACTGAAGCCACTGTAGATGTGAGCTGGCAAGCGGCGTCACCATGGTCAGGGGAAAAAATACCCTCCATTGGCCGACCCATTGCCAACACCACGCTTTACATTCTTGATGAAAACCATCAACCCTTGCCTGCAGGAATCTCCGGCGAAATTGCAATTGGCGGCATTCAAGTGGCACGCGGCTACCTCAACCGCCCGGAACTCACTCTCGAACGCTTCATCACAGACCAGTTTAATCCGAAAGGCCGGATCTATTTAACCGGTGACACAGGCCGATGGAAAAGTGATGGCAGCATCGAATACCTTGGACGTTCTGACTGGCAGGTAAAAATTCGTGGCCAGCGAATTGAACCGGGCGAAATTGAACATGTTCTTGAACGTTGTGGCCAGATAAAGCAGGCCGTCGTCGTTCCTGCATTAAACAATAATGTTACCGAACTTCATGCATGGATAGTGTGTGAAGGTAGCCCTGATATTGGGGCTGTGCGTCATTTTCTCCGGCAGCATCTTCCGGAAAGCATGATTCCTGCACGATTTTTTCCACTCAAAGAGCTGCCTCTTGCCTTGAACGGAAAACTCGACAGGAAATATCTGGAGCAACATTCAAAAACCATTGTAACATCATCGCCACAACCGCTTATCCCGAAGAGCAGGTACGAGAGCCAGCGAAATACAGCTTTGACAACCTCCTTCCATCTTGATGAGAGCAGTGAAACCCTGACACTCAGCCTTTGTTTCAATACCGCCATGATCTCGCCGGATGAAAGAGCTGCACTTGCAAGAGACTATTCATCCCTGCTCAAGGAAATCGCCAGTCAATCTTCTGACTTGCATGCACCCTCCCAAACTACTCTGCCAAGTCAACGGGATACTCTCACATGAAAATTGCAAATTTTACTTTTGATGACCCATCAGCAAAGGTTGCTTCAGGAAGCCCTCAATCCTCTGCTGCCATTGGCTCTGCCGATATCGTTTCACGTTTTTCTGAAATTGTCCGCCTTTTTCCTGCACGTCATGCGGTAGTCGATGAAGAGGGATGCATGAGTTACGCGGAACTTGACGAGCTGTCAAATCGCATTGCAGATGTTCTGAATCACCAGCAGGTGACGGCGGAGAGTCGGGTCGGCGTCATGATCGGGCGGCATCGTCTCTTTATTGCAGCCCTTTTTGGCGTCATTAAGGCCGGGTGTGTCTATCTTCCCATTGACCCGACTCTTCCACTTGAACGTCGCAGCAAGCTTCTTTCGTTAGCCAATGCCGTTGCACTTCTTGCTTCTGCCGAAACCGCCGGTGACATGCAAAAACTGGAGTGGATGTGCCCTGAACTGAAATTCAGCCTCACACTTGATTCCGACGATGTTGATTCCCTGATTGAAACACCAGGAGAGCTTATGAGGGAAGAGCTTTGGGATCATATTGCTGCTGAAGCAGATGATGATATCGATGCAGGTGGCTGGAAAAGCGCCTTTACCGGTCTCGCTTTCACCCCTTCGGCGATGGCAGAATTTGGTACCAACGCCCTGAAAAAAATCGCACCTCTTCTCAAACCTGGAGCAAGAGTTCTGGAAATCGGCTGTGCATCCGGCTTTACCATGCGCTACATTGCACCTCTGAGTGCTTCTTATCTTGCCACAGACCTCTCCCGGCACAATGCAGAAAGAGTCGAGGTTGTTGCCCGAAGTCTCGGCATGCGCCACGTTACCGGTCGCCATCTGGCGGCTCATGACATTGACATATTGCCACAAGGAAGTTTCGATCTCATTATCCTGAACAGCGTGATCGAAAGTTTTCCCGGTTACGGTTATCTTCGCATGGTTCTCAACAAATCGACAAACTTGCTGGCACCTGGCGGAAGATTGTTTCTCGGCAATTTGTGGGATCTGGAACGTCATGACGCCTACCTGGCTGATCTCGCTGAATTTGCCCGAACACATGCCGATGAGGGTTATTCTACCCGCAGCAATCTTGCCGGCAGTTTTTTTGTACCCTCTGCCTTTTTCCTAAACTGGGCAGCTCAACAAGCTGAAAATCCCTCTATCATGGCATCAAGAATCGAAGCTCCCGGTTTTGATCCTGCGCCCTATGCATTTGATGTTATTATCAGCTTTGAGGAATCCCTGGAAGGCACTCCATCTGAAGAGAGCCGATCGCCTCTCCATCTTGACCGCAGGGCACTCTTTGCTGAACAACCAAACCCTCCTGAACCGTCCGGAATGGAAATCAACCCTCGCAGGGCTGCATATCTGATTTTTACAAGCGGATCGAGTGGACAACCAAAGGGAGTGCTTGTAGAACACGGACCGGTCATCAATCTGAGCCATGCGATTGAAGAAAAGATCTACGCCCCCCTCCTGGCAGAAACAAAGCAAGGCTCCCTCGACATCAGTTGTTGTTTCTCTTTCGCTTTTGACGGCTCCATTCATCAAATATTCACTCCATTACTCAATGGACATACCGTACATCTGCCTCTGGAAGAAACACGGCAAGACCCGGAGCGACTGCACAGTTTTATTGAGTCTCATCGGCTCAATGTCGTCGATGCCACACCCAGCCTTTTTGCCCTGCTTATCGATTACTGGGAGAGTAATGAAAGGGGATGCACCGCAAACTGCTTCATCCTCGGCGGCGAGGCTCTCAGCACCTCTCTCATGGAACGTTTTTACGCTTTCACTGAACACCTGAACAGTGAAGTGTGGAACGCCTATGGCCCTACCGAAACCTGTGTCTCTGCCAGCCAATACCGGATGAGCGCTTCGACCTGGAATAAATTTTTACCCCCACCTGTCGGCTCGCCTCTCTCCGGTGTCGATATCAAGATCTGTGATGAGGCCGGACGCTCAATGCCAACAGGTATACCCGGAGAGATCAGGATCGGCGGTGCCTGTCTGGCCCGTGAATACCTCAATGAACCTGAACTGACTGCACGCCATTTCGTTCTGGATGAAGAGGGAAAACGCTGGTACTGTACGGGAGACATTGGACGCTGGCTTCAGCCAGGCCTTCTGCAATTCACAGGACGAGAAGACCGCCAGGTAAAGGTGCGTGGCTACCGCATTGAGCTCTCGGAGGTTGAGTCAGCCCTTTTGGCTTCTCCTCTGGTTCGTCAGGCGGCTGTAGTGGTCGCTGATCCACGCAATGACGGTGACCGGGTTCTGGTTGCCTATATTGTTGCAAATAAAGGTTTTGATTCTGGACGTTGTCGAGCCGATCTGGATCTGCGTATTCCTGCCTGGATGATGCCAACCCTTATTGTGGAAATCGATGAACTGCCTATCACTTCAAATGGAAAAATAGATGAGCGCCGTCTGCCATCTTTGCATAAAACTGACAGGCTCAACCCGAACAATCGAGCGCGTAAGCTATTCACCCGCGATACAGAACGCAAACTGGCAGCCTTGTGGCAGAAAATTCTCGATCTACCAGTTGAGTCCACTGACGACGACTTTTTTATGCTGGGTGGTCACAGCGTTCTTGGAATACGATTACTCTCCCTTATTGAAAGCAGCTTTGGTGTAAAAATACCATTGACAGAGCTTTTTACGTCGACAACAATTGCCCGGATGGCTGACCGGATTGAAGCTCGACAGGAGGCCTCTGCGTGGCATTCCGTCGTTGCAATCCATACCGGGGGGAGCCACACACCTCTGGTCTGCTTTCATCCGGTAGGTGGCAATGTTCTTTGCTACAAAGCTCTTGCCGAGGCTCTTGGCAGTGACTGGCCCCTTTACATGGTTCAGGCCTCCGGCCTGGAAGCAGGCCAGGCTCTGCAACCAACTATCGAAATGATGGTTTCCGGTTATCTGCGAGAGTTAAATGAAATAATACCCCATCATCCCCTCATCATGGCTGGATGGAGCTTTGGAGGTCTGCTTGCCTGGGAGGCTGCACACCAATTGCGACAAATGGGCAGAAAAATCGAGAGCGTCATTATTCTCGACGGAATTGCCACCCCCGATCCCATCCGCAGCATGCTTCAAAAAGATGAAGCCGATTTTATTGCTACCCTGTTCGATGAGATGGGACTTGGAAGTGCTGAATTTTTGAGGAGCCTCACTCCGGAAGAACGACTCGATCAGATCGTCCTTCTTGATCGCGGCGGAGATTATCTGCCCAACGGGCTGGATCGTCAGCAAATGCGCCGTCTCCTTGCTCTTTTCCAGAATAACGGCATGGCTGCCGTACGCTACCAGCCACCAGCAAGCACAGAAGATTTGCTTCTCATCCGTCCGAGAATTCCCTCAAGTCAAGCTCCAGGTATTCCGGGTGACGACTATAATGGCTGGAGTTCCCTTGTTGGCGGCAAAGTAGAGTTACGCTGGATCGACGGCACACACGGACAGATGCTGCATCCACCTTTTGCGGGACAAATGGCTGACCATATTCGCCAATACATCGATCGAACAGCTCCATGAACCGGAACAATCGCCATACTGTCAGCTTATGGACGCTTGACCTCAAGGAGATAGTAATGCTCCCTCCTCAGTGGTTCGAACTTCTTGGTGACGAAGAGCGCTTGCATTGCCTGCGGTTTCGGCAGGAACGCGACCGGATTGCCTACGTTGCAGCACATGCCCTGCTCCGATGCACACTCAGCCAGACTCTCGGGTTACCTCCAGCATCCCTGATTATTGCACGTGACAGCATGGGAAAGCCTTTTCTCCATGCACCAGAATCTCTCCGTCTCGATTTTAATATCTCTCATACTGCAGGCATGGTCGCGGTCGCTATCAGTAAGGCTGGAAAAGTCGGTGTCGATGTCGAGGCGGTTGATCGAAAGATGATGCCTCAGCACGATGTATCAGCTTTTGGAATGAGTCATGAAGAAAAAACAGAGCTCGCATCGCTTTCCGAACCCGAAAGAAGTGACGCATTTTTCGATCTGTGGACCGCACGGGAAGCCGTTGCCAAGGCTGACGGACGCGGCCTTTCTCTTCCTTTTTCCCTCATCCGGATTGATCGGGCAAGAAACACCGCGACTATTCCTGAACATGAAAGCTCTTCAGGCAGCAACTGGAGTTTATGGCGTGAACAACTCTCTTCCCTTCATCGATTGGCTGTAGCCTGGCCTCAGGAAAGTGGAGAGTTGAAAAGAATGAAACCATTGTTTTGTAATGAACAACTGATTTTTCCGTGCAATCTCATAGAAACATGACAACCAAATCGCACGATTTCTGGCGCAGATTGCTGGCTGATCTGCCACCACTTCAGTTTGCTTCACGCAGTTATGGATCATCATCGCCCTCTTGCGCAAAAGAGAGTGAGATAATCGAACTACAGCTCGATGCGGTTCAAACCAGGCTGCTCAAGGCATTTGCCGAAACACATGGAATTTCGCCGAGAACTCTTCTTCTTGCGGTTCATCTTAAAGTTCTGTCAATGCAGAGCCCTGAAAAACGAACCGTGACAGGAATTACGGTAAATAGCGGAGCTGACGAAAACCCGATTCCTCTGATTTTCAACGCCACCAGCAATGATGAAAGCTGGAGCGAGACTCTCCTTCGCGTTTCGGAGCTTGAAGAAGCAAGTCGACGGCACAGTGATCTCCTGCTGGCCGACATGGAAACCATTGGCGGTCGTTCTCCCCTTTTCGACTCTCTGTTTCTTTTCAACCAGTCCGGCTCGTCGAACAACGGCAACGACCTTCTTGAAGCCAAAATTCATGCGATCTGGCAGACCCTCCTGCCAGGTGCCGATTTCAGCGTCGATGACGGTTTTTTCGACGCTGGAGGCAATTCATTGCTTCTTCTTCGTCTGCATGAAAAGCTTGCATCCTGCTGGCCCGGACTCTTTAGCGTGGCCCGACTTTTTTCCATCATGACCATTGCCGCTCAGGCCAGCTTCATACGGGAAAAAAGTGCAGAAGAGGGGAAGGAGAGAATCACTTCCCTGCCGGAGAAGGCAGTTACAACATCCGGTCATATAGCAATCGTCGGCATTGGAGTGCGTATCCCGGGGGCTGAAACGCTGGAAGCATCATGGCGTGATATAGCAAAAGGTGTTGATCGGGTTTGTGCCATGCCAGAAGAACGCGCAAAGCAGATTCGACAAATGATGGAGCTCCTGGCTCTTCCAGTTCCGGAAGAGTTCCGTGAAGCAGCCTGGCTTGACAATATATTCTCCTTCGACCCGGAACGTTTTCGAATCTCTCCGGCTGACGCCGCTCTTGTTCATCCTGAGCAACGACTTTTTCTGGAGACTGCACTTATGGCCCTGGAAAATGCCGGCTATGGAGGCAACGCGCTGGATAATGAAAAAATCGGTGTTTTTGTCGGCATGAGCGGAGGAGGATCGATCTGGAGCGATTATGCACTGAAAGCTCTCCCTGAACGTGCAGAACAGATATTTGTCAACAATGTACCCTCCAATATCGCCACCCGTCTCTCATTTCTTCATAACTGGAGGGGAGCGGCAAGTTTGGTTGATACCGCATGTTCTTCAGCACTGACAGCCCTGCATCTGGCAAGCCAGGCGCTCATTAACGGAGAGTGCCGCGCCGCACTGGTCGGAGGTGCCAAGCTGATAATGATACCGCCCTCATCGGCCACACGCTTCACCATCGAATCCTCAACTTCCCGTACCCATGCATTTGACGAGAGTGCCGATGGCACTGGTGCGGGAGAAGGGTCAGTTGTCTTCTTTTTAAAAACAATGGAACAGGCCACCCTTGATGGCGATCCAATTCACGCCCTGATTCTTGGAACAGCCATCAACCAGGATGGAGCTTCAAGCGGAATGGCAGCACCCAATCCGACAGCACAGGCAGAGGTAATTACGGCGGCTGCGGCCAAAGCTGGCGTGTCGCTTGCCACCATCTCCTATATCGAAGCGCATGGTACCGGCACTCATCTTGGCGATCCAGTTGAAATCGAGGGTATTCGTCTGGCTTTTGGCGCTGAAACCAGGGAAACCGCCTTTGCCTTCATCGGTTCAGGAAAAGGCAATTATGGCCACCTCGACTCCTGTGCAGGTGCTCTTGGTTTGCTGCGTGCCCTCCTTTGCTTAAAAAATGACCAGGTGCCACCTCAGCCATTTTTTTGCCAGGCAAACCCCCGTATCGACTTTGCCAATGCGCCAGTTCAAGTCAGCAGGCAACTGCTTGCATTGCCTGATCGCGGCACACCACGCCGAGCCGGTGTCAGTTCATTCGGATTGAGTGGAATCAATGTTCATACTATCATTGAAGTTCCGCCTCCACCTTCATTGCACCAGTATCCCCTTTATTCTGGCTGGACGGTAATCGGACTCTCTGCTGCAACCAAAGAGTTGCTCGCTGATTCAGTGAAAGCCCTGACTGACCTCATCCGTGATAATTCAGACTACTTACTTGCCGACATGGCATATACCCTGAATACAGGACGTGATTCGCTTTCAGAACGTCTTGTGGTCTGGGTACGTAACCGCAAAGAGTTAATCATTGCATGGGAAAATTTTCTTTCAGGCAATGATGACCAAAGGCGGCTGACCAGCACGCTCCCCCGTCATAAAAAGAAGCACTCTGCCGTCCCTGTTTTTTGCCAGGTTGCCGATGAAGATTCAGCCCTTGCGGCGGCACAGGCTTTTGCTGAAGGTGCGCTACTCACCTGGCCTCCGCAACATCGAGCCCATCGCCTTCACCTTCCTCCGACACCCTTGCAGAGAATAATCTGCCGTCCTGAAGGCCACTCTGGCAATGGAGCGCGTGAAACCAAATCGCTTCATTATCGATTGCCCTTCGATACCCCTGAAGGAATCCGTTATCCTCTCGATGTGCACTCTCCAATGTTCTGGCCGATAGCCGAACACCTTGCTGGAGGAGTTCCAACTCTCGTGGGTATGGGAATGTTACCTCTTCTTGCCGATACGATGGCCGCCATCAGCGGCAAAGAATGTTCAACATTTTCAATCAGGGAGATCCGGTGGCTTCGACCCCTGCAAACACCATTGCTTAAAGCTGGCAGCGTCAGCCTGCTCATCACGGAAGCCGATGCAGACCAACACCATGCCATCCTCGGCGGTCGCGGGCTGGACGGAAACTGGAAAAATTTCTCTGAAGCCACTTTAAGCAAGAGCGCTCCCATACCCCCTCCGGTATTTCTGGATATTGAGCAAATCGAGCAAAAAAAAGGCGAACTATCCCCGGCAAATCTCCGGATTGGGGAGAAAAATGAGAACATTCAAGTCAGCGATCGATGGAATTGCCTGCGTGCCATCTGTGTCAAGGAGAATGAAATTTTCGCTCACCTTGAACTGCCTGACTCCGTTCAAGAAAGCGGGAACTTGCAGGCTTTGCATCCCGGACTTCTCGACAGCGCAGTCAGCCTTGTTCTTGAAAGGCCAGGGTTGGTACCTGCAAGTTGTTCCGAGATTCAGGTATACCGCCCGTTGCCTCCAAAAGTTCTGGCTCACGCCACAAAAAGCTTCTTGTCAGATGAGGAAATTGCAACCGATGTCAGCCTCTTCGACATGGAAAGCGGGTTGCTCTGTATCACGTTCAGCAACTTGCGTTTCATTGCTCCGGCAAACCGCGC
Source organism: Chlorobium sp. (assembly GCA_005843805.1). Classification (GTDB taxonomy): domain Bacteria; phylum Bacteroidota; class Chlorobiia; order Chlorobiales; family Chlorobiaceae; genus Chlorobium. Next base: position 11,599 of record SZXY01000024.1, on the reverse strand, counting down.
CGGCTGGAAAGTTCCAGTGATAGCGTCATCACCGGTATGGGTGCCTGCTCCTGCGGAGCAAACCATGACTGCTCTTCCTGCACTTCTTCTCATCGGTGAGGGCGATCTTTACGAGAAAGTCCGCTCGCACCCAATGCTCCAAACAACTCCGCTCACAACGACAGGCTCCCATGATCCCTCTGAAGAGGCATTGAGCGCCATTGCCGAAGGAGTTGTCAGCCATATTCTTCTGATCCCCGCGCCAGGCAATGATCTTGGTCTCCGAGTTGCCAGCCTGCTCCGCCGCATTTTGCTCGTCATGCACAAACCCCTGCAGCTCCTGGCAATCGGACAGGGAGCGTTTGCGGTCGAACAGAAACCCGGCAAGATGCAGCCTGATATGGCACTCATGGCTGGCCTGGTTATGGTTGCAGCACGTGAAGAGTCGATGCTCTCGGCACGTTACCTGGAACTGCATGATGAAGCGCCACTTGACTCCATTTTTAATGAATTTGCACGCTTCGACAAGCATGAAAATGCTCCTGTTCTGCTCGATCACTGCGGGCAACGTCTGATACAGAAGTTTGTGCCGCTTCCGGTTTTGCCTGTTTCGTCCACCATGGCCTGGCCAAATTCAGGCTGTTGTGTTATAAGTGGCGGTACCGGAGGCCTTGCCCTGCTTCTTGCGGCAGAACTTGCTGCAGGAGGCAGAGTGGCGCTTGCACTGCTCTCTCGCCACGAGCTTGCCGCTGGCGATGATGCTGACTCGCGCCTGCGTTTTGAGCTTCTGGAGACTCTCTTGAAAAGCGGCATCAACATTCGTCACTGGTGCGTTGATGTCAGTGACCAGGCACAACTCTCTCAGGTCCTTGACGAAGTCCGTTCTGAACTCGGCCCAATCACCGCTGTGGTTCACAACGCCGGCCTGCCGGACAGCTCCCTTCTGGTGAAGGAAAACGCAGCGTCATTTGCACACGCAACGGCAGCCAGGGTGGATGGTGCACGTAATCTCGACCTACTGACTCGTAAGGATCCTCTTGAGGCATTTGTCCTCTCAGGGTCACTGACAGCGATCGAGGGTCGTGCCGGGAGCGGAGCATATACAGCATCGAATGCATTCCTCGACACCTTTGCAATCTGGCGACGCAGTGAGGGAAGAGTCGCCCTCACAATCGACTGGTGTCAGATCGGAAAAACAGGAATGGCCGCAAGAATAATTGAGGGCAGATTTGCCGAGTACTCTCTTTCAGAGGAGGAGGTCATCAGGTTTTGGCGATGGGCACTATCTTCAGGATCAGCACAAGTCTCGCTGCTTTATGGGGAAGAAACCAAAGAAAAAGCGGAACCAGTTCCAGCACCATTGCAACAATCATCAATAATTCTGGAAAAAGCGCTGGCAGAAATATGGGCAGAGACTTTAGGCTATGAAAAGGTTGAATACGATGATGAGTTCTACGCTCTTGGGGGGGATTCGATGTCGGGCATCGATATCGTCGATCGCATCGTCAAGGATCTCGGCCATCCAGTAACCTTTGCCGATCTTACAGAGTCCTCAACGGTCAGAATACTTGCAGCACGGCTTCGCACTCAGGCGCAGAGTCCAAACCCGGCTCTTGCTTCACGCACACTCACTCTCCTCACCCCGGCTCCACCAGAAAACCGTTACCCTCTTGGCTGGGAACAACTGGCAGTCATTCGCGCACAGATGGCGGCGGAGAAAAGCATTGCCTTTAATTTGCCAAATATCCTCACCCTGCCACAGGATTGCAACCCTGAGCGACTGGAAGCCGCCCTTGGATTGCTCATCGCCCGTCACGACATTCTTCGCACCCGCTTTCATCTGCAAAAGAGTGAGCCTGAAATGGAGATACTCTCCCAAGTGACTCCTCGATTACCACGCCTTCGTCCCCGGGAAGGGATGACAACGGCTTTCTATAAAAAGTGGGTTCGTCCTTTTGATCTGGAAACAGAACTCCCGTACCGTTTTGAGTTGGTTGAACATTCTGACGGCAAACCTGAAGCCCTCCTCATCGACATTCATCACAGCCTGGCAGATGGTCTCAGCCTTGAAATATTGACAGGCGACCTTGCAGCGCTCTATGCAGGAATAAATCTGACTCCCTTATCACTGCAGTTCAAGGATTACGCATGGTGGAGTCGAAAGGGAGCTGGTATTGAGGCAGTTGAAGATGCCAAAAAATATTGGCTTGAACGTTATAGTTTACCGCTGCCACTTCTTGATTTGCCGACAGATCGAGCACGCCCGCCATTTTGCACATGGCAGTGCGAGAGTGTTGCCTTTTCTCTTCCAAAAGAGAGGGCGGAAAGCTTGCGCCGATTTGCCTCGGCTCACAGCACGACACCATTTACCGTGGTACTGGCTACCTGGGCGGCATTACTTGCCCGCTATTGCAATAGCGATGATATTGTCATTGCTGTACCGGTAGATGCCCGTGACAGGGTTGGCACACCGGGCATGCCAGGCATGATGGTATCACTGCTTCCATTGCGCTTCTCATTCGAGCAGGATGAATCAGTGGATAGTTTTATCAAACGAGTTCATGCCAATGTTGCCGATGCCATGAGCCATCGGGCCTGTCCCCTCGGAATGTTGCTCGAAGCACTCGCGCCACCAGTTACACCCGAACGCACCCTGCTTTCTGAAGTAACTCTCTCGTACATGAATTATGCCGAGGGAAGAGGGGTTGAGGGGGAGAACGATGATGCTTTTCGCCTTTCCGGCATCGAACGCAGTGATGGAAAAAACGACCTTTCCATCTTTATGCGGGATCTTCCCCAACAAATCAGCGTTGTCTGCGAATACTACAGCGCCATTTTTGATCGTGACCGCATTGAACGTATGGGAGAACATTTCAATATCTTGCTTGCTGCACTGACAGAGTCACAAGCCGATGACAGGCTCGCATATCTTCCGCTACTCTCAGCAACAGAAAAGAGCTGGCTTGATCGAGCAGGAAACATCACAAAAACCCCTCCCTTACCGGCAGCAGCAACTCTTTTTGAAATTTTTTCTGCCAGGTCAAAAAAAGAGAGCGATGCAATTGCGGTCAGCGACCATACCGAAAGTCTCAGCTATGGCGAATTGCTCTACAGGGCCGGAGGCATAGCAAAACAACTTATTGAGGCAGGGGTTTGCGAGGGTGATACGGTCGCCATGCACATGGAAAGAAGTTGCACAGCAATTGCCACCATTCTTGGTATCAATGCTGTCGGAGCCTGCTATTTACCACTTGATCCAGCGTATCCGCCGCTTCGTATTGCCTGGATACTCTCTGATGCCTCCTGTCGGATAGTGGTTGCTGATGCTTCTGGCCGAAAATCACTGGCTGAAGCAGACAAGGCGGCTGAAACAGAAGGAAAAACAGTTGATAATCAGCCGGTTGCAGCGATACGGAAGATCATTGATGCAGAGAAATTGGCTCAGGCAAGCAGCCTCTTTCCCGGAATAAAGCATCATAAAGAGCCGCTTGCCTATATCATGTACACATCGGGTTCCACAGGATTACCCAAGGGTGTAAGAATTTTTGAACGCGGCATCATAAGCCTTGTTGTTGATGAGAACTATGTATGTTTGACTCCCCTCGATCACATACTTCAAATTGCACCTCTCGCATTTGATGTCTCAACGTTTGAAATCTGGGGGACACTGCTGAACGGAGCGCGCCTTTACATCCCCAGTCGCAACGAAATACTCGACCCGGTTGAACTGGCAGCAATCCTGAAATGCCAGCAGATCAGCATCATCTTTTTGACAACCGGACTCTTCAACCGACAGGCCGAAACATTGCCGGAAAGTTTTTCCACACTCCGAACAGTCATCACCGGGGGAGACACGATAAGCCCTGCACATGTGCGCCTGGTGATGGAGAGTTGCCCTTCAACAACATTTATAAACGGGTACGGCCCTACCGAAAATACAACTTTTTCGACAACCTATCAGATCAGCCAGAGTGACCTGACAGAAAATACAATTCCCATTGGTCGCCCTCTCCCTCACTCTTCAGTCAGAGTGCAGGACGATAGAGGCCAACTGGTCCCGATCGGAATTTGGGGCGAAATCGTGACCGGCGGAGATGGGGTGGCTGATGGTTACCTGAATCAACCAGAACTGACCGCTGCCAGGTTTTTTTCAGAACCTTCGGGCAATCGCTACTATCGAACAGGTGACCTTGGACGGTGGAGGAAGGATGGAGTTCTTGAATTCGGAGGACGCAAAGATGGACAGATCAAGCTCAGAGGCTTTCGCATTGAACTGGCAGAAATTGAGGCTGCACTCTTAATCCACCCCCTGGTGAAAAATGCGTCAGTTCTTTTTCGTCCCAAAACAGGAGAGCTTATTGCCTGTTTACTCTCTGCCGACAAGGATGCTCTTCATGCCAGCGAACTCCGTTCCTGGCTCTTGCATCGCATCCCCGCCTACATGGTTCCTGCACGCTTCATTCAGATTGAGAGCATACCAGTCAATGCCAACGGCAAAGTTGACCGATTCCTTCTTGACCGGGAAGCCGAAAACGGAAAAAGACTCCCCGATGACGACTTGACAACAGTCGCCCCCCCAGAGAGTGAAACAGAAAAAATGATTGCCGAAGTTTTTTCTGAAATCTTCGTTTGTTCTGTAGAAGATCGCAATACAAGCTTTCTTGATCTTGGTGGTCACAGCCTCATTATCATTCGCGCCATAAACCGGATTGCCCAGCGTTCCGGCATCCGTCTTGCAGTGAGCGACTTTTTTTCTTCTCCCACTCTTGCAGCTCTTGCTTCCCGGGTCGATACCGGCAAAAACAAGGATAAAATCAGCACACACATTCCTTGTGCCCCACAGAACGCATTTCCTTTCGCAAGCCATTCTGAAGAAAGGCTTTATATGATGCATAGCATCGATACCACAGCGGCTGCCTACAATATGACCTTTATGTTTCGTGCGGGCAGGGAGTTCCGCAGAGAAGCGTTGCGGCAGGCACTTCTGACTCTCGTTGATCGGCACGAATCCTTGCGCACCGGATTTGAGGAAGAGCAAGGAGTGATCATTCGTCGAATTGAAAATACATCATCAATAAACCTCGACTGGAAAGAAGAGGATCTTGGTCAACTTTCCGACCCCTTTTCAGTGGCCCTGCAACTGACAAAGCAGGAAGTTTCACATCCTTTCAATCTCCGGAGGCCACCACTTCTCCGCGTCAGGCTGATGCGTCTTGGTGAGGGACAGAATCTCATTCTCATCATTACCCACCACATTGTCCATGACGGCTGGTCTTCACGAATTTTTTTACGTGAGCTGCAGATTTCGTATTTGGCAGCAATGCAGGGAACCAAGTCAAACTTTACTCCCCTGCCGCTCACTGTTCGCGACTATGCAATCTGGCAACGTACCCGTGACTGGTCAAAGAGTTCCGCCTGGTGGAAAAAAAACCTGCAAGATGCTCCTGAGCAGATCGTACTTCCGTGTGATCGACCCTTGCCTGAAAAAGCATCGAACAAAGGCGCCACACTAATAAAAGAACTCCCGCCAGAAATCGCCTGGGCTCTGCAATCTCTTGCCCGCCAGAGTGGGGCAAGCATGGCCGCACTTGCTCTTGCCTTGTTTTCTGCCCTGCTCTTTCGCCTTACCCGCCAGTGTGACATGGTCATAGGCATGGGTGTTGCCGGACGTGACCATGCAGAACTTGAGGGAGTAATCGGGTTTTTTGTCAACGTACTGCCCATCCGTATCCATCTTGATGAAGAAAGCGAATTCAACGCTCTTGTCACCCAGGTACATGAGGCGCTTATGGCTGCGCTTGAGCATCGTGATTATCCTTTTGATTGTCTTGTGCGTGACCTTGCTCCAAAGCGCACAGGTAACCGGCAGCCCCTTATAAACGTTGTATTTGAGTATCAGCGTTTCGAACCGGTCAATACCACAAACATTTTCCCGCCTGCGCCACCAATAAGCGAAACATTTGAGCGTTCACTCAATGAAGTCGTCTACACACAGACCGCAAAGCACGACCTGATCTTTTTTTATGTTGACCAGGAAGAAAAAACCGAACTGATGCTCGAATACAACACTGATATACTCGATGCCGTAACCATTGAGCGCTGGCTTGACTATTTTATTCAGTTTGCCAAAAGCGCCAGCATTGAAAGCTTGCCAACGACCAGTTCAGAGAGCGAATTGCCATGAATATTCCAGACAGCGAATTGCAGGCGCTTTACCCTCTTTCATCGGTTCAGCGTGAAATCTGGTGTGATCAGTCACTGTATCCTGACACCCCGGTTTATAACGTGGGATGCTACAATCAGATCGAGGGAGAGCTTGACCTGCAAATATTTCGCGAGGCAATCACACTGATGGTAGAAGAAACCGATGCAATGCGTCTTAAACTGAGTGAAGTGAACGGCGTTCCTCTCCAGTCGTTTCCCCCAATGCCCCAAGTAACGCTCACGATTTTTGACTTCCCGGATGATGCCAATCCACTGCAGAGAGCGCTCTCAAGCATCCGAAACGTTGTCAATCAACCGTTCCGTATTTTCGAAGAGCCACTGTTTCGCCATCACCTTTACAAACTCCCTGAACATTACTATATCTGGTCACACACCTATCACCATCTGGTGGTTGATCGCTGGGCAACATCCTTGATCATTCAAAAGGTTTCGGCACACTACAATGCCCTGCTGAAAGGTGAATCACTCCCTCGGGGAGTTAACAATGCATACCAGAAATTTATCGTTATCGACACTGCCGGTAATGAATCCGCCAGTTTCAATGCTCACCGGCGTTACTGGATGGAAAAATTTTCAACCCTTCCTGCGCCACTCTTTTCGCCGCTGGCCGGGTATGGCGACCGCATGGAGATCATCAAAGGAGGAGTCCACACCACTTTCCTTCCCCGGCCTCAATACGAACGACTCAACAGCCTTGCCCGATTGCATTCTGTATCGCTCTTCCACCTCTTGCTTGGCATCCTCTATGTCTACTTCACCCGTGTTCAGGATCAGGATGAATGTGTCATCGGACTGCCACTCCTTAACCGTCACACTCCTGCTTTCAAGAAAACCATAGGTCTTTTTGTCACTATGATTCCTGAACGTTTCGCCTATGGCCGTCAGATCCACTTTATTGAACTGATAAAGGCAATCGCCAAAACCTTGCGAGAGAGCTACCACTCCCAATGTCTACCTGCAAGCGAGATCAATCGTCTGACCGGAGTGCTTCAGACCGCTCGAAAGAGAGTGTTCGACCTCACCTTCTCATTTGAAAAACTCAATTGTGCTGCAACTTTCGGCTCCAGTCACATCAGCCAAACCGTTGCGGTAGTGCATGAATATGAGCAAACTCCGCTGGCGATTTTTGTGCGGGACTACTCCGGAAATAAGGATATCCAGATCGACTTTGCCTATAACCTGGCATATTTCAATGCTCTGGAAATAGAGCGAATCAAGAGACGATTGATGCATTTGATGGAAGAGGTGCTCTCTCGACCTGAAGAGCAAATCACTCAATTAGAGCTGCTGCCACCCGCTGAAAGCCAACAACTGCTGACAAACTGGAACGCAACGGATAGCACCTTGCCAGAAAACCATGTTCATCAAATGTTTGAAGCCCACGCAGCAAAGAACCCTCATGCTGTGGCAGTTGTCTTTGAAAATGAGAGACTCACCTACAATGATGTAAACGAAAAAGCCAACCATCTTGCAAACACGCTTATTGCTCTTGGTGTCGAAGCTGACAGGCCGGTCGCCATTGCGCTGGAACGCTCTCCGGCCATGATTGTTGCCGTGATGGCTATCCTCAAGGCTGGCGGTGCCTACCTCCCCCTTGATCCCTCTTATCCTCTCGAACGCCTCCGCTTCATGCTTGAGGATTCCAATACAAGAATTCTGATCACCGCCAAATCCCTGCATGACAAATTACATCTTGCTGCACAACATACCCTTTATGTCGATGATGATGAGAGAGTTATTACGACTCAACCCATCAAGAACCCCGATCTTGAAATCGATCCGCAACAACTCGCATACATCATCTATACCTCAGGCTCAACCGGAACCCCAAAAGGTGTTGCAATTGCACATTGCGGTCTGGCCAACCTGGCCTGTGCCCAGATCTCATCCTTTGCGATTGGCGCAAAAAGCCGGGTACTCCAGTTTGCCTCATTCAGCTTTGATGCATCCGTATCTGAAATATTTATGGCTCTCTGTGCCGGGGCTGAACTTCATCTTCCCAATGACGAACAACGCCTTCCCGGTCTCTCGTTGCTTCACTACCTCGATGAGGCGGCGATCACCCATCTGACCTTGCCTCCAACGGTGCTTGCTGCCCTCCCGCAATATCCTTTGCCTGTATTGGAGAGCCTGATTGTAGCCGGTGAGCCATCCCCTCCAGCTCTGGTATCTTACTGGTCTAAAGGGCGACGTTTGTTCAATGCCTACGGCCCAACCGAAGCAACGGTATGTGCCACCATTGCCGAATGCCACCATTCATGCATCTCTGCTGACACGCCACTCTCCATTGGCAGACCAATTGCAAACGTCAGGATCTACATCCTCGACCGCCACCTGCAGCCAACCCCCACAGGAGTTGTCGGCGAACTTCACATTGGAGGTGTCGGTCTGGCTCGCAATTATCTGAACCGCCCCGAGCTGACTGCTGAAAAATTTATTTCCGACCCTTTTTCCCGCAAACCAGGCGCACGTCTCTACAAGAGCGGCGACCTTGCCCGATACCGACCTGACGGAAATATTGAATTTCTTGGCCGCATCGATCATCAGATCAAGATCCGGGGATTTCGCATCGAACCGGGAGAGATAGAATGTGCCCTCACGGCTCATCCCTCCATCCGGGAAGCCCTGATCATATCTCGCACAGAGAAATCAGGACAAACGCGTCTTGTCGCCTATGTCGTTTCGCCGGAAGCGCTGCTTACCTCCGCTGAACTGCGAGCCTTTCTCAAGATCACTCTTCCCGATTACATGTTGCCAGGGGCTTTTGTATTCCTTCAAGCGATGCCCATGACCCCCAACGGAAAAATTGACAGACATGCGCTTCCCGAACCCGAAGCCTTCATACAGAGCGACAGCGTTGCCCCGATCGACACCATTGAAGAGATCCTTGTCGATATCTGGGCCACACTTTTCCAACAGAACCGCCCTGGCGTCCACGACAACTTTTTCGAACTTGGTGGAGAATCCCTGTTGGCGACCAAACTTGCCTCTATGCTGCGCGATGCCACCGGCATCTCCATACCAATCCGCTGGATCTTTGAAGCTCCAACGCCATTTGAACTTGCCGGGCGAATCCGTAGATCTGGCCATAAACATGAAGCACTCGTGACCATTCCGGCTAACCGCATTCTTCCTGGCACAACCCGAATTACAACGGATCTTCTCTCGCTGCCACTCCTTTCACAGACTGACATCGACAAAGTGGTGCAGAGTGTCGAGGAGGGTGCAAGCAACGTTCAGGATATCTATCCACTGACACAATTCCAGGAAGGCATGCTCTTCCACTACCAACTGCAAAGCGATAGTGATCTCTACCTGAGCCACCAACTTTTCAGTATCGACTCTCTGGAGCGTTGCGAAGCATTTATTGCAGCACTGCAATCTGTTATCGATCGCCACGACATACTGCGCACGGCGTTTGTGTGGAAACAGTTACCGGAACCGCTCCAGGTTGTCTGGCGTCATGCCCGGTTGGCGGTTGACGTGCTGCATTTCAATCCCGAAGAGGGTTTCATTGCCAACCAATTGATGGAATCCTTCCATCCCCGCCAGCTTCGTCTCGATCTCACTCACGCGCCCTTGCTTCGGATCGCAATAGCAAAGGACGGGAAACGCTGGCTGATGCTTCTGATCGCTCACCATCTTGTCATGGATCAATGGAGCATGGAGATCATGTTTGAAGAAATCAGAGCATACCTGAAGAAAGATACAAAGGGACTGAAAACACCTGTGCCGTTCCGTAATTTTATCGCCAACATGCGAGGAGAAATTACAAACGAGGCTCACGAAACTTTTTTCCGAAACATGCTAAATGATATCAAGAGTCCAACCACACCATTTGGTTTGCTCGATGTTCAAGGTGATGGATCAAGGATTGTCGAAGCACACCGCACTCTGCCACTGGAATTGGCTCTGCGGTTACGCTCACAGGCTCGTTGTTTCAGTGCAACTCCGGCCACTATTTTCCATCTGGCCTGGGCTCTTATCCTTTCCCGTTGTTGCAATCAGGAGAATGTGGTCTTCGGCACAGTACTCCTGGGTCGAATGCAGGGAGGGGAAGGAGTTGAGCGGGCACTCGGTCTATTCATCAATACTCTCCCGTTTCGGGTTACCTGCAGTGCGCGCAAGGTTTCAGAAGCGCTTCGTGATACCCAGCATCGCCTTCTGGCACTGATGCTCCATGAGTATGCCTCACTGAGCATGGCTCAACGCTGCAGTGCTGTTCCGGTCTCGACACCTCTCTTCTCCTCTCTGTTGAACTATCGACAGGGAGGAAAACAAAATGATGTCGCTTTCGACCTTGAAGGCATTGAACTCATCCGCCATACTGAAGAACGAACCAACTATCCAATCAGCCTGTCCATCGATGATTTGAAAGAAGGGTTTGGCTTGACTGTTCAAATTGATGCCTCCATTGATCCTGAACGGATTTGTAACCTGATGCAATATGCCCTGGAAACCCTGGTCACGGCGCTTGAAGAAGCTCCCGAAACACCGCTTTCCCTGCTTGAAATCCTGCCCCAAGAAGAGCAGGAAAAAATAATGGCTGATCGTGCAGGCTCGCTGCAAAAAGTAAGCACGAGTTTACCAAGAGAGCAAAACAGAGCCACCACTCATCCCCAACGCCAAAGCGGAACGCTGTAACGACATGCTCTGCAGAAACTGTTGAAGAGACCGAACGATGTTGAACTTCCTGTCGGTCAACTGCCCGCATCATCGTTGAGCATGTCCGTTGCTGCCTGGTATAACCTGAACCACCTGGCGGCTGCCAGTCCAGAAGTACTGAATTTTATCTCATGGGTGGATAAAACGGAAGATGGGTGGAATGAAGAGAATTTCAGACTGGTTGAGCCTTTCAAGCATTACAAGCTCGTCACGTCCAGATGAATTTCCGGGCTTTTTGTCTGAAGCTTCATGTCGTCCTGACAGATTGGGGTGAAAAGATATAAAAACCGGCAGTAAAAATTTACTGCCGGTAACGTGTTGCACAAAAAGCAATAACGCCTTAGAAACCGTACCGTACACCAGCAAGAAACTGGCTTCCTCCAAGATTGGATATTTCAAATGTTTCGCCCGTACCAGAGTTATCAGGACTAATACCAGTTGCCGTTGATATCTTATAATAACGGTAGCCAAGATCAACAATAACGTTATCCGAAGCCTTGATACCCAAACCAGCACCAGCTTGCCATGCAAACTTGCTTTGATCGAGTGAGAATACCGCACTTGATGTATCCGCACCTTTAACCTTGGCAATACCAAGACCTGCCGTCAGATAAGGAATAATGCCGGAATTTTTTAAAGGAAAATCGCGATAACCATTCGCCATGAAAGATAAACCTGACACATCTGCTCCTGACACAGAAACCAATCCCCTTTTATCCATTGTATACGA
>SZXY01000166.1 GCA_005843805.1 Chlorobium sp. | reverse complement strand
TCGGGATTTTGTATTGAGGAAGAAGACGTGGAGTTCTTCGCTGGCGCGTTCTTGCAGGCCGATGGTGTGGCAAAGACCGACAACCATTTCGGCTCCGGAGATTCCTTTGGTGTAGATGATTTGGGATTCGCGGACGAGGCGGATGCCAGCGGGGTATGGTGACGGTGGAGGCTTCGGCGGTGAAGAGCGGCAGGGTGTGAGGATGGTGTTTCATGGTTTCGGGTGCTTTGTTGAGCAATATGTCCCGACCAGTCGGGACATTCCCCGGCGGGACAAAGCCCCCTTCCTTTGTGGGTTTGCCGGTCGGAGCGGGATGGTACGGTTCACCAGGGAGGTTTTTTGTGTGAGGTGGTTTTGCTTGTGATGGCATTACCTCTGGAGCGCCAGACGCCCGGCGATGCGTGCTGCTCTTTGGCATTTGCAGCACCGCGAGCAAGATTGGCGTGTGGTGCGGTCATCCGGCGCTGAAGCAAGGGGTGAGAGTATGGGTGAAACGGGATTTTGTGGTTTTGTTGTTACCGAATTTCTTGATTTTCTGCACGGCGGAAAAGATTTTCCGCTTTCAGGCGTGCAGAAAATTTCCTTGAGCTCTTTTTTTTGGTTTTCCGCCTAACAGCGTTTCCCGACGTAACGGAGTGAGTGAAGAGGGAGCGAAAGCGAAGCGACAAGCGGAACGGAATGAACGGAGCAGGAAGGGCAATGCTGTTGGGCGGGTTGTTTGCTCTGCTGGCGGTGGGCTGAGAAGAGCAAGTCCCGACTTGTCGGGATTTGCGGTTGATCGGTCGAAGCGGGATGGTCGGTTTGCCGCTGGGCTGCGCAAACGAAGCGAAGCGAAGAGCAGCGTCTTGCTAAATGAAGGGTTTTGGCACCTGATTTTGAAAAGAAATCATTTGCAAAAAAAGCACGTTCCCCATAAATTAGGTCAAAGGATTGGGCTTTTCCCGGTCGACAATGGGGCTTTGGACTATTTCCGAGGCCTTTTTGTTTTCTCCCGCTTTCTCTGCTTTGAAGTATAAGCCTGTTTTGCATGAAGGTCGGCCTCTGGCCGTTGAAGGGTACCCTTCTCAGTGCAATGATGGGCTTTTTTAATTGCTCCGTGGTGATAAGGGTAAAAAAAAGGCCCAGTACGAATACGGGGCCTTAATAAGACACCATGCTAAATTGATTTTCTCTTGCATGGCGGCCACCGGAGTGGACTTAAGCCCGATCCTGACAAGTCAGGAGAGCGGGTACATAGGCAATATACTCTTTTGTGGAGTCATCGTCAAGGGATTATTCCTAATCCAGCCAAAATACATTGCCGGATATTAACAAGTTCATCTTTGCTTATAACTCTTACATCGTAACTCCTTTTACCCTGATCTTTTCCGAAGAATGGTAGAAAAAGCCTGTCTAATGACACGGTATAGACCATATCGGCTAATTCAGCGTCATAGGGTTCTGGAAGAACCGGGTCAATGTATAACTTGTAGTGGTAAGCCTCAATAACCTTCGGTGGCGTAGTACTTAAAGGAACAATGGTACAAAGGCCCTCCCTTTTACGCAACCGGGGAGAAACGATCACAGCCGGTCTTCGCTTAACCATTTCAGGAGGAAGAAAACCTTTGAAATCACAAATAACAATGGTGCCTTGTTTTGGATGATACGGGAGGCTCATCTGTGCTGAGTTGAATTTGCTTGACCTAAAAATATTTTATCAGCGTCACGGTTTTGGCCGTGCTCTTTTGCCTGCGGGAAGATGTCGTAGAGGAAGTCGTTGCTGTCGAATACGATATTCATGCTTTTGCAAGGCGTTTAGTGTGAAGAGGCCGGTGGAGCGTTGCAGCGATTCCTTTATCGGGAAGGGACTGCTGTTTTATGGGTGCTCCGAGGGGGGATTTCCCTGCCCTGCGGCTCTGCGATGATTGGCAAATATACGATATCGGAGTAAAGATCGGGGGGATTATAATGAGTGAGGCTGGCGACATGCAGGCTGGGGTCGGTTGGGTTAGGCATCCGGTAGGTTGCGCAAACGGAGCGAAGCGAAGAGCAGCGCCTATGAGGGTTCTTTTCCGCTGAACAGCGCTTACCGACTGAGCTCCATGAAAGCGTAACGAAGTGAAGCGAATGGAGCGATTGGCGGGCGCTGTTCAGCGGTTTGTTTGTGGCTCTGGTGGTCGGGTTGAGGTGAGCAAGTGCAGGGCTGTACTCGGCACTGCACTTGCGGGTGTGGGGCGAAGCCGGGTGGTCTGCTTCGATCAAGTATTGTTATCTTCTGCAATTAATTTTGATTGGTCATCAGGCTTTGGCAAGAATGTTTTTGGATCAACTATAGGCAATAGAAAATGTTCGAGAAATGACCCGCAACCCTTGGCTATTATGGCACCACGAGTCGTTGAAATTGCCAGTGATATAGCGGTAACAAGAAGCCCTTCCGGATATTTCGGCGGTTCCTCTTGTTCTTCTGATGGTTCTATGCCTTTAATTTGAAATAATGAAGCAGTTTCAATTTGTGCAACTATTTTATCACTGCTTTTCCTTGAAAAAGTGGCCAATACGTTTACTACGATTGTAGATTTATCAACGTCAATATTAGTGCCTAACTCAATATCAAAATCTTCCCCTGTATCAATATCATCCTGTTGTTCAAATGCAAATCGAAGGAATCTGAACCCATGAAATCTGATACCTATTTTATTTTTCTCACTCATAGCTGTCACGCAGCCCTCCCCGATACGTCGCCGTCATCTTGATAACTATTGTATATGTAATTAGTTCGTGGTGTTTCATATTTTCTGACTTTTGACTTCCAGAAAAATTCTGCGCAAGTTTGTTTTTCAGATTGATCTCTCTTTACATCCAAATTAAAATCAAGAATATCTTTCCCCAGTGCCACTTCAAATTCAACAATAGTTTTCAAAGTTGGATTCGACCAACCTGCCAAAATCCTGCTGACGTAGGACTCTTTTTTTCCCAGCTTTTCAGCCAGCTCGCGCTGAGTCATACCTGTTGATTCAAGTAACTCACTAAGCTTAACGGCAAATTCACCCTGCCGTTCTACATATTTTTTTGTAAAGGGCGGTATCTGCTCAACAAACTTTTGAAAAAATGATGTATTCATAGTCTATCCTCCAATGAAAATATAAGGTTACCCCTCATGCTCCCGTTATTGTGATCT
>SZXY01000049.1 GCA_005843805.1 Chlorobium sp. | reverse complement strand
TGAAGGCAAAGCGGATATCAAAGACCGTCTCGAGCTGCGACTCCACAACCTCGATCTTGTCGGGAGTAAACCCACGGCTTTTCAGCCACTGCCGATTGATGCCGGGAGCACCGGCAAGCGTGCCGTGACCTTTGCAGTAGTGTTCGATATCGTCAATCTGTGATGGAGTATAGCCGAGACGTTCGAGCGCCTTGTGCACCGACTGGTTGACAATTTTGAAATAGCCGCCTCCCGCAAGTTTCTTGAACTTGACAATGGCAAACTCCGGCTCGATACCGGTCGTGTCGCAATCCATCACCAGGCCGATGGTGCCGGTTGGAGCAATAACGCTCACCTGGGCATTGCGGAACCCATATTTTTTGCCCTTCTGGAGTGCTTCATCCCACACCCTGCCTGCCGCCTCAAACAACTCTTTCGGGCAGTACTCTGAATCGATGCCACGCGGCTTGACCGTGAGCCCCTCGTACTCCTCTTCCGACATATTTTTGGCTGCCCGGCGATGGTTGCGAATAACACGCAGCATCGAAGAAGCGTTGGCACTGTAACCACTGAAAGCGCCAAGATCTTTTGACATCTCCGCCGAGGTCACATAAGCCTGACCGGTCATCAGAGCCGATATGGCACCTGCAAGGGCGAGAGCTTTGGGTGAATCGTAGGGAATGCCGAGCACCATCAGCACTGTACCAAGATTGGCAAAGCCGAGACCCAGCGTTCTATACTCGTAACTCAGACGAGCTATATCTTTGGAAGGGAAATGAGCCATCAGCACAGAAATCTCAAGAACTATTGTCCAGAGACTCGAAGCATGCTGTAACTCCTGAACTTTAAGCCTGCCGGAAGTTTCGTCGATAAAATGGATCAGGTTGAGACTGGCCAGATTGCAGGCCGTATCGTCAAGAAACATGTATTCCGAACAGGGGTTGCTGGCGTTGATGCGGCCACTCTCCGGGCAGGTGTGCCACTCATTAATGGTGGTATCGAACTGCAAGCCAGGATCGGCGCACTTCCATGCGCTCAGAAGGATTTTCTCCCACAACTCACGCGCCTTGACCGACCTCACCGTCTTGCCGGTTGTGCGCTGGCGAAGCGGCCAGAGATCATCATTTTCAACCGCCTTCATGAACTCGTTGGTTACGCGAACAGTATTGTTGGAGTTCTGGCCGCCAACCGTCTGGTAGGCTTCCGACTCGTAATTGGAGGTGTACTCCTCAAAATCAAGCGAGGTATATCCCTGCTCGACCAGCGCAAGCACACGAACGATATAGCTCATCGGCACCGCACGGCTCAGCGCATTCTGGATAAGCTTGTTCAGCTTCGGGTTCACCTTGCGGTCAACACCATTGGCAATGGCCTCCTCAACAATAGCCTGCAGAAAACGGGAACAGATTCTCGACCCTGCCACCAGTGAGGCCACCTTGTCCTCCTCTTTGGCTTTCCACTCGATAAACTTCTCAACATCAGGATGATCGATATCGACAATCACCATCTTGGCCGCCCGGCGCGTTGTACCGCCTGACTTTATAGCCCCTGCCGCCGAATCGAAAATCTTCAGAAAACTCATCAACCCCGAAGAGCTGCCGCCACCGCTCAGCTTTTCGCCCCCCGAACGAAGGTTGGAAAAATTGGTGCCCGACCCGCTTCCAAACTTGAACACCCTTGCCTCACGCATCGCCAGGTCGAAAATACCGCCATCATTGACCAGATCGTCATTGACCGACTGTATAAAACAGGCATGCGCCTGCGGCCTGCTGTAGGCATCCTCCGACTCTTTTATCTGAGCGGTTTCAGGATCGAAATAAAAATGACCCTGGGCAGGCCCGGTCGTACCGTAGGCAAAATTAAGCCCGGTGTTGAACCACTGCGGAGAGTTTGGGGCACCCATCTGCTTGAGAATCATGAAGGCCACCTCATCGTAAAAAGCCTGGGCATCGTCAGGTGTATCGAAATACCGGTTCTTTTCACCCCACTCCCTCCAGCAGCCAGCCATACGGTGAACAACCTCTCTCAGCGAATGTTCACTGCCGGTCACCACCTTGCCCTCGCTGTCGGTTACAACGTTGCCCTTTTCGTCACGCTGGGGAACACCTGTTTTGCGGAAATACTTCTGGGCCAGAATATCGGCAGCAACCTGCGACCACTGCCTGGGCACTTCGATATCGTTCATCTCAAAAACCTTCGACCCATCAGGATTCCTCAACACTGAGGTTCTGAAGGTGTACTCGAAACGATCGTAAACATTTTCACCGGGGGTGGTGAACATACGGGAAATTTTCATGAGGAGTCTCCGGAGTCAAATATGGAATATGAAAGGCAACTAATTGATTTTCATAAACTTGGTTCTTCCAACAACAGCAATCAGGTGGTCAATGTACCACAACCAATATGCTGGCAATATAACCTCATGGCCGTGTCGAAAAAAACAAGTTTTAACAATCTTCTGAAGCAGTTCGATACGCTTGCCCGGCTCTCTTCCCGAAGCCACAGGGCAACAATTTTCCGGCAGGTTTCCTGACTTAACGATTCGCGTTCCCAAAAACGCTCCAACAGAGCGGCTGCATCCTTCCCTTTCCTTCCCCCGTGGCACAACAGGAGGCTGTCAAAGTGGCTGCAACCCACCGGGACTGATATGCAAGACAGAGCTGTCTTGCCATAATCTCCCGGCAAAACCGTTACACAGTTGCGGGTACAGTGTACGCCTTTCACGTACTTCCCTTTTATCCGGACGCTGAATGCCCGGCACCGAAAAATATTTCTGAAGTGTAACGATTTTTCCCAAACCTTTCAATAAAAAAACCGCACGATTTTTTAATCCCGTGCGGTTCAAAAATCCTTCCCTGTTTTTCAACCCCATCAATCACGGGAGGGATAAATGCCCTCGACGCAAATAATGGAACGCGGCTCATCACCCCCCCAGTCGCGCTTATGACCCTGCGCGTCTACCGGACGCAAATCCGGAAGCTGGAAAGTTTGCCTTCCATCGCCACCATAGTTCGTACCCAGCAAGCTGAACAACGCAGCATTCTGATTGATCTGGAGAAGCTGGCCATTACACGCCATAAACCCCCTCGGCGCAAAATTACCGGCAAACAGCTTGATTACTGCCAACATTTCATCCATAATCCACACTCCTTTTATTAGTTATTAAATAATTTGCGGTCAATTACTTCTCCACCCGCACAACTCACTTCGCATTATCGATAGCCTTTTGCAGCAAAGCCTCAGCGCTCGCATTCGCTGCAGTAAGCTCGTTGAGCTGCTCATCAGTAATATCGATTCCTGAAGCCTGGGACTCCTTAACCATCTTCGAGACCTTTGCAAACGTGGAATTCACCTCTGAGACTGTTACAGCAAGAGTATCGAGATACTTCAGCGCAGTTAAAAGATTTTGACTACTCATTTTGCCCCCTTTTTATCTAAATATTCCCGAAGATCCGTCAAAGAATTGAGTGCAATATTGAGCCGTCCCTGAGCAGTAGTCAAATCCGTTTTGCTCAAAGAGCGGGCTTCAGCAATCATTCCATCAGCCTTTTTGGCCTCAGTCAAAACATATTGAGCCATCTCCTTGCTGATGATCTGAGCATTCAATAAGTTAGTAGTGGTCTGTATGATCGCATTTTCAACCGCAATTGCATTGGCAACTCCCTGATTGAAGGTTTCCGCAGGAGTGAGGGTGGCAACTGACTGGCAGGCTGAGAAGAAAAGCATCAGAGAGAACATCCAGGCAATTACCGGCAAAGGCAAACTTTTTCGGAACAGCTTCATGGCGATTTCGTTTAAAGGTTGACGTTATATTGTTTTGGTAAAAGCATATAAAAAATTATCACTACCTTTGCGGGAAAATCGATAACGTTGCCCTCCCCTTTAACATCCCAACAAACAAAAGCTTGCCATACAAAAAAACCTCGATTCCCCGTCAATCAAAAAGAAAATCAGCCCGAAAACTAAATCCGAGAAGAGTCCCAGTCATCCGTACTGGTAATACCACCCTCTTCATAAGTCCAGATAATCTTCTGGTAGGTGAAAGAGATATGCTCACGCTCCTTGTGAACCACGTTTTCAGGATACACATTGTCAAGCATCTCCATTTTAATATCGGCAACGTTGGCATTGATAAGCTGAATGGTAAAAAACTGCTTTTCCATACCAATTCCAGATGGTGCGCCTGATGAAGAAGGCCGCCAGAAGCGCAATTCAAATTTCTTCAGCTTCTCATTGGTAACCAGAGCATTCATCAAAAGCGGCGTCGCCTTGTCAATTTCCTTGGTTATGGTCAACATTTTATGCTGGCGCATGCCTGTGGGCAAACCACTGACAATATCCCTCGGAGAAAGCACTTCGTGATTAAAAGCAATCACCATGATTGAATCCTCACGTCCTTTCAATGTTACAGAACCCTTGATTGGCCCCTGTTTTTGCCCCTCCATTCTCAAATACGCATTCAAAGCCATAAAAATTCTCCTTGCCTTTCAGTCGTTATAAAAAACATGATAGATTTCACCACGCAATTGACAAGCCAATTACCCAAAACAAAGAGAGAGTGACCTCTTTAAGCACTTCACGGTAGTAACTTATAGACTCTTTTAAAAAAGAATAAATTCCGATAACTGCTGCAAAGTTCCGCAACGTCTAAAATTAAAAAAACATTCGCATCATCCTCCTGACACACAACCGAGAGTCTCGACAAGAAACTCCCAGAACCTCCCGACAGACGCAATCTCCACCTTCTCATCAGGAGAGTGAGGAAAGCAAATGGTCGGACCAAACGAGATCATGTCGAGGTAGGGATAGGTACCGCCCAGAATCCCGCACTCCAGACCCGCATGAATCGCCTCAACCCCAGGTACTTTGCCGAATTTTCTCTTGTAGACCTGCAGCATGCTCTTCAGAATCGGCGAATCAGGATCTGGTTTCCAACCGGGATAGCCTCCATCAAAAAGCGAATCAGCCCCGGCCAGATCAAAAACACATTGTATCATGACCGCAAGATCATCTCTGGCAGAATCAACCGAACTCCGCAAAAGACACTTGACGGTAATGACACCATTCTCCGACCTGACAATTGCAAGGTTACTCGAAGTTTCAACCAGACCCTCCATATCGCAGCTCATACGCATCACCCCGTTCGGACAGGCATAGATGGCGTTCATGAACTGCATAAAAACACTTCGTTCAATAACCATGTCCGGCAATATCGCAGGAACCGCCTCAATCTTCAATGCGGGTTCAACCACCGAAAGTTCACTCCCTATCCTTTCGGCAAGAACGGCAAACTCATCAAGAAAACCACTGGCCATCGCAGCAGGAACAACAACATGGGCAAACGACTCACGCGGTATGGCATTACGCAGACTTCCCCCTTCAATGGAAGCAAGAAGCAACCCTGACTCACGATGGCAGTGGTACAGAATACGGTTCATGATCTTGTTGGCATTGCCACGCCCCAGATTAATATCCACACCACTGTGCCCTCCCTTCAACCCGGTCACGCTGATCCTGAACCCGACATAATCACCCGCCACAGCTTCTTCGTTATACCTGAAAGTCATTGTCCCGTTAAGACCACCAGCACATCCAATACAAAGTTCACCCTCGCACTCCGAATCGAGGTTCATTAGAATCTCACCCTTGAGCAAACCCCCCTTCAAGCCCATAGCTCCCGTCATACCAGCCTCCTCATCGCTGGTAAAGAGCGCCTCGATCGGCCCATGCTGCACCTCTCTTGACTCAAGCACCGCCATGACAGCCGCAACCCCCATCCCGTTATCAGCGCCAAGCGTTGTGCCATTGGCACGCACCCACTCGCCATCAACGACCGTCTCTATCGGGTCACGCTCAAAATCATGTACCTTGTCACTGTTCTTCTGAGGCACCATATCGAGATGCCCCTGCAGGATCACACCCAGGCGATTCTCCATGCCAGGTGTAGCAGGCTTGCGGATAATGACATTGCCCACATCATCCACAACGGTCTCCAACCCGAGGTTTCTGCCAAACCCGGCAATGAACTCCCTGATCTTCTCCTCCTTTTTGGAAGGCCGGGGAATCATGGTCAGACTGTAAAAATGCCTCCACACCGCCGGAGGATCAAGATGTAAAATATCGTCATTCATAATATCAACAGGGCAAAACAATTGTTAATAATGGCAAA
>SZXY01000033.1 GCA_005843805.1 Chlorobium sp. | reverse complement strand
AGTCAATACCAAGAGCCGGATCATTCCACATGAGACCCGCTTCGTGCGACGGAGTATAGTAATTGTCGCACTTGTAGGCAAAAACAGCCTCCTCTGAAAGCACAAGAAATCCATGAGCAAACCCTTTCGGAACCCAGAGCATATTCTTCCGCTCGGCATCAAGCAGACATGAGACATGCTTTCCGTACCAGGGAGAGCCAAGACGCAGATCAACGGCGACATCGAGCACACGCCCCTGAACCACACGCACAAGCTTGGACTGAGTAAAGGGAGGTTTCTGGAAATGCAGCCCTCTCAGCACTCCATAGGCTGACTTCGACTCATTATCCTGAACAAACGCCACTCGCCCGACATGCTCTTCAAACAGATCCTGCCGGAACGACTCAAAAAAATATCCCCGGTTATCGCCAAACACCTCAGGCTGAAAAATCAGGACATCCGGTATGTTTGAGACAGTCACACGCATGGCAGAACCCAATAACTATTGCATCAAAAATAAAAATTATCCTTATCCCCGTGCAGGCAACTGCATGAGGTACTGACCATACTGACTTTTCATAAGAGGAGTGGCCAGACTTAACAGCTCTTCATCACTGATCCAGCCCTGACGCCAGGCAATTTCTTCAGGACAGGCGATTTTAAGGCCCTGCCTTTTTTCAACGGTTTGTATAAAATTGCCCGCTTCCTGAAACGACTCGTGAGTACCGGTATCGAGCCAGGCAAACCCCCGTCCCAGTATGGAACACTTCAGCCGACCCTGCCGGAGATATGCCTCATTGACCGATGTTATTTCCAATTCTCCGCGAGCAGAGGGGCGAACCTCTTTTGCAATACCAACAACATCATTGGGGTAATAATAAAGGCCAACAACGGCGTAACTGGATTTCGGCAGCTCCGGCTTTTCCTCAATGGAAAGCACGTTACCCGCCGAATCAAACTCAGCCACACCATAACGCTCCGGGTCGCTCACATAATAGCCGAAAATATTGGCCTTGTGCTCTTTCTGCACCATCTGCGCAGCAGCCTCAAGCATCTGGCTGAACGCATATCCAAAAAAGATATTGTCACCAAGAATCAGGGTAACATCATCACTGCCAATAAACGACTCACCAAGAATAAAAGCCTGGGCAAGCCCGTCAGGAGAGGGCTGCACGATATAGGAGAGTGAAATACCCCAGTCACTGCCATCACCAAGCAGCTTGATGAACATGGACTGGTCTTCAGGTGTAGTGATGATAAGAATATCCCGGATACCTGAAAGCATCAGCGTGGTAAGAGGATAATAAATCATGGGCTTGTCATAAACCGGCAAGAGCTGTTTTGATATCCCCCTGGTAACCGGATAGAGCCTGCTTCCCGAACCCCCGGCAAGAATGATTCCCTTCATATAAACATTACTTTATAAGCTTCTCCAGTCACTACGTCAGAAACAACCCATAAAAGAGAAAAAAACTTTTCCCTGATCATGAGCCTCATCAACAACTTAGCAAAATTCTGGAACAATGAGGCTATAACTGAACGTAAAAAAAGCCGGTAATGCTCATCATAATCTGCCCTTTGGTGCCCTTGACGGCTTGGCGTGAGGCATCTTTTTTGTTCGACACCTCCACACAGAAGATCGGTTTCACGCAAAGGCGCAAAGAGGCAAAGAATACCATTCACAAGAAAAACCTTCTCTCTCCCCTTTTCGTCCTGGCGGCTTTGCGTGAGGCTGCATGAAACAAGCTCTACATGTGACCGTTTGTCAGGTATCGCTGATGCCAACTTAACGCTTCATCGAGCAGATGGGGGGTGTGTTTGCCGAAGGAGTGGTCACGAGATCGCTTTTGGTAGTCCTGAAGCGCTGGCTTGAAGTCCGGGTGTGCACAGTTTTCAATAATGACCTTCGCTCGCTGGGTTGGAGAGAGACCACGAAGGTCAGCAAGGCCCTGCTCGGTAACCAGAACCTGAACATCGTGTTCGGTATGATCAACGTGGGAAACCATAGGTACAATACAGGAAATCTGACCATCCTTTGCCTGGGATGGTGTCATGAATATGGAGATATAGGCATTACGGGCAAAATCGCCGGAGCCGCCAATACCATTCATGATAGAGCTGCCCATGACATGCGTTGAATTAACATTGCCGTACAGATCAGCCTCGATCATGCCGTTCATGGCAATAACGCCAAGACGACGGATGACTTCCGGATGATTGCTGATTTCCTGGGGACGCAAAACAATCTTCTCCTTGTATTCATCGAAATGGGCATAGAGTTCTGCCAGCGCCCCGTCGCTCAAAGAGAACGCCGTAGCAGAAGCCGATACCAACTTGCCGGATTGAATCATTTCGAGCATGCCATCCTGCAGAACCTCTGTATAGGCTGTCAGGTTTTCGAACGGCCCCTTGTTGAGACCTGCCATGACGGCATTTGCAATATTGCCAACACCTGACTGCAATGGCAACAGCTCCTTGGGGAGGCGCCCTCTTTTTACCTCATGCTGGAAAAATTCGAGAATATGGCCTGCAATCAGGCGGGAATTTTCATCAGGCGCCGAGAATCCGGTATTCCGGTCAGGGCTATGAGTTTCGATCACCGCAATAATTTTATCAGGATCGCAACAGAGATAAGAGTCACCGATCCTGTCCTGTGGCCGCACAAGAGGTATCGGTTGACGATGCGGAGGCAGATTGGTCCCGTAATAAATGTCGTGCATCCCTTCCAGACGTGAGTCCTGCCAGGAGTTTACTTCAAGGATGACTTTGCCAGCCTGATCCAGCCAGGTCTTATTGTTGCCAACCGAAGAGGAAGGGATCAGACGACCGTCTTCGAGGATACCGGCAACCTCAACAACGGCAATATCAAGCTTCCCAAGAAAACCGAACCAGACAAACTGGGCGACATGAGAGAGGTGAATGTCGAGATATTCCATTTCACCAGCGTTGATGCGCTGACGACAAACCGGGTCAGACTGGTACGGAAGACGCATTTCTACTCCATCGACCTTTGCCAGTGCTCCATCAAGTTCAGGGGCAGTAGAAGCTCCGGTCCAGACACCAATCCTGAATTTCTGTCCCGCACTGTTAGCATCCTCGATACGTTTGGCAAGCGCTAAAGGCAACGCTTTTGGATAACCGGAGCCGGTAAATCCGCTCATACCGACATTGTCCCCTGAAGAGATAAGGAGCGCAGCCTGTTCGGCTGTCATGATTTTCTCTTGCAAGGCTTTGCAAAGAATGCGGGATGCTGGCTTCATGTTCTGTATAACTCCTTTCAAAATTTACTAATGACAAGACTACAACTCACCCTCTCTCCCCTTTGCGACTTTGCTGCTTTGCATGAGACATTTTTTTGCGGCACCCGACTCAGAGGATTGGTTTCACGCAAAGGCGCAAAGACGCAAAGAAAACCTTTCACTTGAGAAAACTCAACTCACCCTCTCCCCTTTGCGCCTTGGCGGCTTTGCGTGAGACATCTTCTCTCCATCTTTTTTTACTGGACCAGTTTGGCAATTTCGGAACTCACCCGCATGCAGTTGCGGGCTGACTCAATAGCCGTTATCGCCTCCGCTTCATTAAAAAGCTGCCAGGGCAGCCTGTACTCTGATTCATCACCATATTTGGCCAGCATTTTCTCATGAGAATCATGCTTTTCCAGTTCCGGCAGAATCTCGTTAATCAATGCGGCAACCTCTTCGGTAACCGTTCCTTCGGAAATCAACTGCGACAAGTGCCTGCCCGGCTTATGGGTAAGAGGAGAGACACCGAAAAGCATCAGCACAGCAACTCCGGTATTTTCAACGACCAGAATAGAGCCCGAAACAGAGGCACGCCAGCGTTTGAGTGAATAATCAAGCTCCGCTTCTTCAAGAAACCCGCGAGCAAGTTCAAGCCGGTAATCAATATCTTTACGCGATCCCATAAGAACCTCCTTTAACCATCCCTGCGTCATGCAGGTTTTGCATTGTGTAAGTCATAAAAAACTTGTCGTGGCATTCCGGCTAAACGATTCAATCAAAAAAAGTGCAGAAGCACTTACCAGCCGGAAACAACCCTGTCAAAAATTTCATCAATAATCTGGCCAAGGGACAGCCGGATTGCCTCCTGCTGCCTGGCATAATCACCCACCGGATAATCCGCAAAGCCAACAAACGATTGCTTGAAGATCAATTTATTTTTCACCCGGTCTGACATCGTAACCTTGACAACAAGTGTAACCCTGTTTGTCATAGCCCGTTCGGTTTTGCTGGAGAGCTGGCTCGGCAGATCGGAGAATGAGACGACACTCCCTTCGAGCAAAGCGTCCGCCCGCGCAGTGGAGGGTGTAAAGCGAAGCCGACTTTGCGACTCGATTTTTTCGACAAGCCCCTTTGTAAGTTCTCCCCTGAACTGCGCGATGCCAGCGCCGGAGTTGTCGTCAAAAACCGGAATGGCAATTGTTTTGAGATATAGAGGCAATGATGAGCCACTGAAACTGTAACAGCCCTGAAGGGTGAGCATAAAAAGGAAAAAGAGTACGGCTACGGTAGTGGTACCTGCTTTCAGCATAATGATCCTGTCACATTAATAGGTTCGGCGGTCAATCCTCTTGAGTATTTTACGGAAGGGATAGGTCAGGAGCAACCATTTTTTTCTCCTTCCATTCAGGGCTGAAAGGTAGATACCGGTTTTTGAATCGCTCCAGTCTGAAACCAATTGTACCGCAAGCCTTGCTGCAACGGAGGGAGGCTGGGCAAAAATATCGAGAATGGTATTGAACGTGGAAAGCTGCCGGGCAAGTTCCGGGGCAGGATTATTGGCACTGACCATGCCGGTACGTACCAGTCCGGGATGAAGAAGCATGATCGAGATCCCGGTATGGCGATACTCTTCTGCAACCGCAAAGGTAAAACGGGCTATGGCAGCTTTGGTGGCGCCATAAGCGCTGATCCAGGGGGTGTTTGAACTCCTGTCAGTGCCGGAACCGGCCAAATTGATGATTTTTCCCTTGATGTTTGCTTTGAGGAAGTAACGGAGAGCCGCGCGACACCCATTGTAGGTTCCTTTAAGGTTGGTATCGATGACCTTTCCCCACTCCTCCGGGTCGCTTTCGGTAATGCTCCTGAAAGAATCGGAAATGCCTGCATTGTTGATAAAAAAGTCAACATGGCCAAACCTGGAGGCGGCTGTAACCAAAAGCTGCTCCATATCGAAAATCGACACAACATTGCAGACACAACCATAAACAGTGTCTGGCGGAAATTCGGCCAATGCGGCCTGAACATTGGCATTTGAGGATGAGGTTATGACCACCTTTGCCCCTTCCCGAACAAACTCGTGAGCTATGGCTTTGCCGATCCCTCTGGTGGACCCGGTAATTACGGCAACCTTGTGATCGAGAAGACCCATGAGCAACCCTTTTTACTTCTTTACATCTTCCTGCTTTTTTCTGTTTGCCCCGTCAACCATAACCTGGAGTTCCGGTCGTCCAACTGCCCAGCTTTCAAGGGATGCACCCTGCTCGATAGCCTCCCACGCCTGACGGATACTCGTTGCTCCTGCCCTGGGGCCCATGGGATGACCGAAAATGCCTCTGCCGGGCACAAAACCAAAATCAACGCTTCCAACCTTGCGGTAGACGGTTTCAAGGGTCAGTGCAGAATCGCTGCCTCCCGGTACGGGAAGTGAACGCTTGATATGACCAAAATCCTGCAGACACTCCTCAATATTCTCTTTGACCTCCTCTTCGGGAGTCATCATCCTGCTGCCAAATCCTGGCATGATAATCGAGTCAAGACCTGCAAGACGTTGAAGCTTGGTCATGACCCTCGAGTGAACGCCATATTTTTCCATCCGACTGAACGCTGCAATAAAGGGGAAATGTCCAATAAGCGGAACTTTCGTGTGCCGGGCAAGCATTCTGACCGCACTGAGTCCAACCGGGAGGGCGTTGACAAGCAGTGCATTTGCTCCGTTGCGGACTGCGATATCGTGCAGCTCGATCAGACGATCAACCTCATCAGTAATATTGGCAAGATAAACTTTCGGTTCACCGGTCTGACGTTCAGCCTTCGCCCTGGCCTCTCCAAGAGCGTGGGAACGGTCAACAAGGCTTGACCAATCAACATCGGCAAGCATTTCATCGTCTTTGGCAATATCAAGTCCGCCTATCCAGCTCTGGAAGGCGATTTCGGCAAAATGCTCTGGACTCAGACCAATATTTGGCTTCACGACACCAAAAAAAATTGGACGATCATAGGCATGCAAAAGATCACGAATACCTTCAATACCAAATTTCGGACCGTCAAATGCCATCAGGTAAGACTCGGGAAACTTTATATCGAGCAGCTTGACCACCGGCACTCCGGGAGTAAAAAAAGCACCTTCACCGCAAACAGCGGAGAGCAGGTTCGGCAATTTTGGGCCGAAATTGCAGTGGGGATGAGCAATAGTGACACGACAGGCGTGAACAGGGCCTGATTCGGAATGCTTGACCGGATAGCTGAGTGCCGAAAGCTCGCCCTCTACCGTCAGACTGATAACCTTGGCTGCATACTTCGGACGAAAATCTTCGTCGTCATGGCCAACACGTCTCCATTGGGCCGTGGATTGTTCACTGCAGAAATGAGCAAGCGCTGTCTCTATATCTCCCACGCACTCGATGTAGTAATCGAGCACCAGGTAGTCAGCCATGTCAAGCTGCTCTCTTGAGGCAAAAAAACCTCTTATATCCTCACTGTTCATAAAAAAATGTCATACCCCCCTGTCGCTGCACTCTGCCGCAAGTTTCAGAAGGGTTCCCATTAAAAAAATCGAACATTAAATAATACGCGGCTGGCCATACGACCAGCCGATGTAATTTTCCTCTATCGGAAGAGTTATCCTTCCGCCTTGATGGTATTGAAATAATCGAAAGCATTCTCAGGCGTCATCTGCTCGTGAACAACCTTGTTGACCGCTTTCATCATGGCAAGAGGTGCATCGCTCTGGAAAATGTTACGGCCCATATCGACACCGGAAGCACCTTCCTGAATGGCTCGCCATGACATCGTCAGTGCTTCAAGCTCGGGAAGTTTCTTGCCACCAGCCATGACAATCGGTACCGGACATGATGCTATGATTGTATCGAAATCTTCAGGCACATAATAGGTCTTTACAATCTGCGCTCCAAGTTCGGCAGCCATCCTGCAGGCAAGCCTGAAGTATTTGGCATCGCGCACCATATCCTTGCCGACAGCAGTCACGGCCATGGTAGGAATACCGTAACGGAGCCCCATATCGACAAGTCTTGTCATGTTGTGGATAGAACGGGTCTCATACTCACCACCGACAAATATCTGGAGGGTTATTGCCGCAACATTCATTCGAATGGCATCTTCAATATCGACAGCAAGCTCTTCGTCAGAAAGTTCCTTGAGAATGCTTGGCCCGCCACTGCAACGCATCACCACAGCTCTGGTGAGACTGGGTGGAACGGTTGTACGGAGAATGCCTCTGGTCAGCATGATGGCATCGGCATAGGGCATAAGCGGCACAATGTTGACATCCGGACGTTCAAGACCAGTGGTAGGGCCCTGAAAGTAACCATGATCGATAGCAAGCATGACGGTTTTACCGGTATCAGGCCGGAAAATTCTTGAAAGGCGGTTTTTCATGCCCCAATCAAGTGAGTGGGCTCCTTTAAGAAAAAATCCGTGCGTGTTGACCGGAATATCAAGATGGTACTCTTTTGCCTGTTTGTCTTTATCGTATTCCGCCATTTTTGCCTCTCCTCTTTTCGGTTATGGTTGTCTCTTTAGAATTTCAGTTCATTCAGCGAAGTGCGGCTGCAATGTTGCCGCCATCCACCGTGGTAATCGAGCCGGTCGTTCGGGTCTCGAGCGCGAGATGTACAAATGCTTCCGCAACATCTTCGGCAGTCACCTCAAGTTGCAGGAGGTTTCCTGCCATGTACTCTTTTTCACTCAAACCCCGTGCTGTTGAGCGAGCCTTGATCATCTCTGCTGTAAGCAGACCACTGCGGATGCGATCAGCATTGATACCGTTTGAACGGATACCGTCACGACCATGATCGAGCGCATATTGACGCACCAGAAACATCGTCGCAGCTTTCGGCAGACCATAAGGGCCAAAATCCGGCCCTGGATTGACCGCCTGTTTTGAAACGTTGAAAAGTAGTACGCCACCCGTACCCTGCAGTTTCATCACCCTGACAGCCTCCTGAGCAATGGAGTGATGTGAAAAAAAGTTTATTTCGAAGCTTTTGCGCAGCACCTCATCCGAAACTTCACCGATGCGGCCCTGAAGGGCAGCTCCAACATTTGAAACGACAATGTCAACCCCGCCAAACCGGCGACAGGCGCCATCAAATGCCGCACGAACGGCAGCACGGGAAGTGACATCACAGGTCATGGCAAGAACATTGCCTCCAAGTTCCTCCGCTGCACGTTCGAGCGCGTCAAGGGTAAGGTCAAGAATGACCAGCTCGGCACCTCTCTGGCGAAAAGCTTTGGCCGTTGCAAGACCTATTCCACTTGCAGCCCCGGTTACCATGACAATTTTTCCGGCAAACACATCGTGATGATGCCTGTTCATCTTGGCCTGCTCCATGTCCCAGTACTCTATCTCGAAAGCTTCACGATCACTGATGGATTCAAACGTCCCGACCGATTCGGCATCGAGTATGGCTGCGGCAGTGCTTGCTGCAATATCGGCATTGACTGCCGCCAATTCCGCAGTTTTGCCAAGACCAAAAAGCCCGAGACCAGGCACAAGAACCACTCTGGGAAGAGGATCGAGCATGGTAACATGCATACCCGATAGCGGGTGCTGAGCCTGAAAGTAAGCCGTATATTCCGCACAGTATTGGTCTACGGCTTCCCTCACAGCTTCCCTGAATCCCGAAAAATTCTCGCTGTCAGGCGCAGGAAGCACAAGTGGCTTGTTTTTGGTGCGAATGATGAAGTCGGGGGTCATTGCGCCCTTCTGGCTCATTCTGACAAGATCTGCACTGTTGACATAGTCAAGAATGGCAGGGGATGAGCGAAAATCAAGAATAAACTGATGGTACTCACGCGTAGCAGGTGCCTTTTCCTCGACACAGATCCCTCTGATAACGGGTGCGACATCTTCCACAGAAGCAATTGAAACCGGCAACATTGCCGATGGAAATGTTTTCCTGCCAGCCAGGGCAATTCTCTCTTCAAGCTTGCTGACCGCATTGATCATGCGGCTGTATGCTTCCCTGCCTGTAGAGCCAAAAGTGACCAGACCATGCTTGTGAAGCACAATCCCCTCAATCTCCGGGTTCGCCTCATAGGCTGCTGAAGCCGAACGGGCAAGGCCAAGTCCTGGTTTGATATAGTCAACAGAAGCAAAGCTATCGCCAAGTGTTTCCCGACACAGCCTGACTCCATCAGGCTGATTGCTGAGGGTAAGCATGGCGAAAGAGTGGGTATGAAAAATAAAACGGTGCGGAAGAAAAGAGTGAAGAAGTGTTTCAATCGAAGGTGTCAGCCTCTGTTCAGCCATGTGATCGGTAAGACTGAAAAGATTCAGAAGCAGAAGGTGCTTGAACTCCCTGGTTGAGAAACGCTGAAGCTCTTCTTCGCTTATTCTGTCATTCTGGCTGAAAAGCTTCCCAAGATTGCGCAGGGGACCAAGTTTAACCGGTGTATAATCATGACCGGTAACCCGGCTCAGATCAACTCCGCTTGCCTTGATCAAAAGGACGTCAGCCCTGTTTCCAACCATATCAACCAGTTCACATTTGACGGAAGTGTTACCACCGCCGTGCATCACCAGCGAACTTTCACGACCAAGCAAACGTGATGCGTAGACCAGTTCCGCAAGTTCAGCGGGCATCTCTGGCGGGCAACACTGCTCTCTCACGGAGTGCTGAAGATCAGCATCGTTCCATAGGTTCTGCATAAAAAATCACACTATTCTTACACCGAAACCCGGTGTGTATTATTGAAAAATAATGACAACCATAGCATTTCTGTGTCAGGTCTGGCTGGCCTGTTTCTTTTTATGCCACCCTTCAATGAAAAATCCGGAAAAATAGATCAACAGAAAACCTGGAATCACAATAGCGAGAAAAAGAATCTTGTCATCGATTGTCTGGAGTTGACCGGAAGACCAGATCATCCAGACAAGCAAATACCATCCCGGCCCGACAAAGAGGAATGTGGTGTTCCAGAGCCTTTTAAAACTGTATTTCATGAGATTGAAATTTCCACTCCAAAAAAACGCAATATCTCAGATCTGACCATCGATCCGCAGTTTACGTTCGTTAAGTTTTTCAAGAATAATTCTTACCAGATACTGCAACGCGTTGATTACATAGGTAAAATAAGCCAGAAAGGCATCCCAGATAAGCACTTCCTGGGAATAACCCAGATAGGCCAGAAAGAAATAAAGCAGGTGAAAAGTGGCAGCGACAGTGCTTCCGATATCTTCCCAGAGAAACTCTTTGGAGTATACCCATTGGTCAAAAACCTCCTTTTCAAAAAACATCCCTGTCGTGAAAAGAAGTGCAAAAAAAAGTGTTTTGAAAAGAATAGCTATACTGACCCAGTAAAATCCGGTAACAAGAAAGTGATTGTAATAGAGTGCCGTTACAGTGAGGCCGGCAATAAAAAACAGAAACTGGATTGGCGCAAGAATAATCTGAATATCGGTCCAGATGGAAGCGTTTCGTTTGGCAAGCTGTTCCGGGGTATAGCGAGGCATCTCTCTTTTACGCTTAACTGATAAAAAAAATACCGGTTTCCGACACGGTGATCAAGCTGGTATGGTACAGCCTGAAACTGAACGCATGGAATATAGCAAAATTGAAGAGAGAGAAAAACACTCCGGCAGTGAAGCGTTAATCTTCTCTGAAGAAGAGTGAGGCCGCATTGATGAATAGTATGGGAAAGCTGATATCACCACAGTCGTCAAGAAAAGAAAGAGGTTGTGAACAGGGATAAATGGTGATATTTGCATATCTGTCAATAAAAACCTATACTATTATGCTAATGCAAGATACAAAGCATGTGCATTGACATGATTGGCTGATAAACGGATTTTGCCAGCGCCTTTTGATTGATGGAAATAATCTCCTGGCAAGCCAAATCAGTTTCACCAGAACGAATCACTGCAACAGATTTCCAGCTCTTTTTTTCAAAAGATCGCTCACTACCACTCCGATTCGAAGACAAGATTAAATTGTTGATTTTCAAAAAGATAAAGCAAAATATGCCCATATCCTTTTTTTTGTACTCCATGACCTGAATTTCATGACAGATTGACAAAAAAATTGATTCCCCCCAAAAAAAAGGCAAAAAAATTACATTTAGAGAAAAAATTCACCGCAAACCTTAGCAAAAAAGCCATGAAAGCATCCCGATCCATTCTCACGGTTCTGCTTGCGACATCGTTATCCACAAGCGCAATGGCCGCCGATGTCGTAAAAATCGCCATTACAGGTCCTTTCTCAGGCGGATCAGCCCCGATGGGCGCCTCAATGAGGGATGGAGCCAAACTGGCCATTTCCCGGATTAACCAAAGCGGCGGTATCGACGTCGGCGGTAAAAAGATGAAGATTGAGATCATCGAACGTGACGACGAGGGCAAAAACGACCGAGGTGCACTGGTAGCACAGGAGATATCGTCGATGGGCGATATTTCAGCCGTTATCGGCACAGTCAATACCGGTGTGGCAATCATGGGGGACAAGTATTACGTTGAAAAGGGTATCGTCAAAATCATAACTCCTGCTGCCGGAAGTGCCTCCATGACACAGTGGAGCAAAGCAGGCACAAAAGATCTGCCGATTTTCCGCTTTGCCGCCCATGACGGCATACAGTCACAGATGGTTGTAGAACAGGCCACCAGACTTGGATTCAAAAAGGTCGCGATATTGCATGACGCAACCAACTACGGAGTTTCTGGCAGAGACGACCTTATCGAACAGATCAAAAAACAGGGCGGAAAACTGAGTGTGGTTACCATCGAAAAGTTTGCCATTGGCGACAAGGATATGACTGGCCAGCTCATTAAAGCCAAGGTCGCTGGCGCACAGGCGATCCTTATATGGGGTATCGGGCCGGAACTGGCCGCAGTTGCTTCTGGCAAGCAGAAGCTGGGCTTCAAGGCTCCCATGATAGGGGGTTGGACACTCTCCATGAGCAACTTCATCAATACGGCAGGAGCTGCTGGAAATGGTGCAGAAATGCCGCAGACCTTCATCGAAGACGAGTCCATATTGAGGGCAAAACCTTTTATCCAGGCCTACCACAAAGCTTACGGCGTCACAAGGATTCCATCCCCGGTCTCTGCTGCGCAGGGTTACGATGCAGCCATGTTGCTGGCTGAAGCTATCCATGAGGCCGGTTCCACCCAGCCATCAAAGATAAAAGAGTCACTTGAAAATCTCAAGACGACCGTCAAGGGTGCCATCGCCGACTGGAAAAAACCGTGGTCAAAGTGGGATCCCTCCA
>SZXY01000199.1 GCA_005843805.1 Chlorobium sp. | reverse complement strand
TCTTTGTTGACATATTCCGTGCGCCTCTTTTGACGGAACGATTAGCGCCAGAACTTGCTGTACGGATTTGCTGCCGGGATCTACCTGCATTGTGTTAACAACGCCCTCAACGACCGCCCCTCCGCCGCTCAAAATTTGCCACAAGCCTCTTCGCTGAGGCCTACTTCCACCAACTCCAAACGCTTACGCTCCACCGCACTCAACTCCCTCTTATAAACCATTCATCTCTTATGAATTCTAATCTACAGGAAACATATTCATAAAACAGGACAAAAAGAAAGGTTTAGCAAAGGAATTACCGGTTTTTGTGCTCATAATGGCGGATTGTGTACGTCGAGGAGGTAGTCGGCGAGGTCGAGGCCTTGGGTTCGGTCAGCGGGGGTGGCTCGTTGTTCGAGGATGGTGGATACGGTGACGTTGGGCAGGCTGGCGGCTATGGTTTGCCATTTTTCGCAGGCTCCGAGGTCGGGGTAGAGTTTTACGTGGCGGTGGTTGAGCGGTTTTAGTTTTTCCTTGTTGAGGTTCCCCTTCCCTGCTGTGGCAAGCCAGAGGTAGTCGGGAATAAAGCCGGCGGCGATGATGGCGGTTTTTTCGCTTTCGACGATGGCGACGGGTTTTTTGGGGTCGGCGGTGGGGAGGTGTTCTCCGAAGAGGCATTGGTTGAGGTGGTATGGCTGGATGTTGAGGGCTTTGTGTACCCAGGTTATGTGGTTGAAGGGGTGCCGGATTCTTTTGCCGGTTTGGGGGTTGTAGAGCATGATTTTGCCGCTTCTGATGTTGTGGTGCTGGTCTATTTGCCAGAAGATGGTTGCGCCGGGCCAGTGTTTTGAGGTGCCGATTCGATAGGTGGCCGTCAATTCAAAGGCTTGTTGTTGGCCGAAGATGCTGCAGAGCCAGCGGCAGAAGTTGTTGCTGTTATATTGGGCGAGGGTTGCCTGCAGGATGCTGGGGTCAATAAACGACGGTTCACGCTGCTCTACTGCCTCTCTCGCTCGTATTGCCGTGCCTGTCGGCTTTATCCCTTTCCGGCTGAAATACTCGCTCGGTCTCAAGTGATAACCGCATGAATCCTCACGGTCACACCGCCCTACAACATCATCAACATGCTCCCCTGTTGCGGTGTCAACATACCGGACAAACCGCACCTTCTTGCATGCTGGGCAGGCATGTTTCAGCGCGCCTTTTTCCAGTGCAAAACGATAATCTGCCATCAGAACGGCCTCCCGTCATCGGCTACCTCCACTGTCCGTGTTGTACAATCTGGACTACTTCGGACTTCTGGACTTTCGTTTTCACTCTGTTTCTGATAGTCCAGTTGTCCAGTGTCTATAGTAGGCTGGACTTCTGGACTAACTTTTTCATACAATCCATGTTTAACCCTTTTGATGATCCCCATGTTTTCGAGAATCTTGATCTTATCAAAGCAGGTTGAACGCTTGATACCCCGCTTCCCTGCGGCTTCCTCAAACGCTCCTGTCTTGAACTGGCTCGGTAACGAATCAAGGATTTCTATCAAAACATGATCTGGCTGTAGCTCTGGCTTATCTGCAAGGGAAAAAAGAAAATATCTTTCAGGCTGGCGTATCAGGTGAAGCGTGAACTCTTCGCAGTTGCGCCCGGTAACAGATAGGTTGAACGACCCTTTATCGCTTGCATCCTTTTGAAACGATGCAGTCGTTTCCGCATCATCCGCAAGTAAGCTCGAACCACGACCGCTATAAAGCCCATCTTCATTTTGCGTCTTCCCGGTATGATGAATTATGATAACGGTGAGATTGAACTCCTGCATCAACTTTCTCACGGCTTCCATGAAATCACGCATCGAATCAGAACTATTCTCTTCACCACTAAAAAAATTTTTCAGTGGGTCAAGAATGAGTATCTCTGGCCTGATTTCCCCAAGATTACCGCGAATCTCTTCAAATACTTTAGCCTTCTGCAAACGTAGCCCAGCACTATGGAAAAGGAAATTTTCCCGTATTTTATTCTCCTCCTCTTCATCAATGCAAAAGTATTCTCGAAAAGATTTAAACAGCTTCTGTATCGTGCCCGGACTGTTTTCACCATTGATATAAAGGATTTTACTCGGCTTTGAGATTTTAAACCCTAATACATCCCGCCCAAGTGCAACACCATAGAGAATGTTAAACAGAAGTGTGGTTTTCCCTATCTTCCCTTTCCCTGTGAGCTGCATAATACCACCTGCGAATAATACCGCGCCATGATCTGAATTCAGAATAACATCACCCTGGCTCAATACCTTATCACAGAAATCATAAGCGTTTTCAACATTCCAAACGTTGAAGCCTTTGGCTTCTGATTTCACTTCATCAATGATACTCATAGTCCGATCCTCCATAAGCAGCGTGTGAGTTCGACGAGGAGTGCCCATAGGCGGTGGATGAGATTGAGTGGCAGCCGGAGTGTCGGCTGCCGTTGTGAAGTTGTTTGGGGGTGGTGCATGGCTCAGGCCTCCTTTTCGCAAGGGGTGGCGTGTGCGTTTCCGGTTTGCATGTAGCGGTCGATTTCTGCAGGATCGAATACGAGGCGGCCAAATGGCGATCGTCTACCTGGAAAGGTGTCGGGCTCAAGGCAGCGTTTTTTGTAGAGGGTGGCTTTGGCTATTACCAAGCCATACACTTCAAAGAAATAATGAATTGCCTGCTCGGTGGAGAGGGTTTTTTGCTGCCTCTGCTGAAGAACTGGGGATAGCTGGGGGGGGTTGGTTTCAGTGGTCTGCATAGTGCGTAACATTTAGGTTTGTGATTAACCTTTCCTCAAGGTTTCCCTAAATGGTAAGCGAAATGATAGCCCTGATTAACTGTCGGATAGTCAGAATTAATCAGGATTAATCAGGCACTCAACTCGTTAAGTTTTTCAATTAAATCATCTCTGCCGATTTCCTTTAAAAGGTTTATGGCCTCTTTTTTGCTTTTCATAAACTTGTTGAATTTAATCTCAACGGTGTTAGGCTTGATTCCGAAAGGAGCTGCAACAAGTGCTGATGCACCGCACTTTGTTTCACCATTAGAAATTAACTCGATCATTTGTGGGAACATTTTCCGTTTGTATGCTTCCCGATCTTCAACTTTTATGCGCCCGTCCTTTTTTGGGGTCTGCGGTGTCTTTGGTTCGTGGACTTCCGGCGGGGTTCCGGATTGATTTAGCTTACTTACCCTAAAAAGCCAACGTAAAGCGTGAATGTTGGCAAGAAAATATACAAACTGTAACCCCTCTCGATCAATATCAACCCCTAAGTCATACTCCAACTCGCATTTTGCTTGCTGCTCTCGTATGTAGTCTATGGTATATTTGGGTAACTCAGACTCTGATCGATCCTTGATAAACTCTGACCGCCAGTGCATCAATGCAACCTGAATAGCAAACCGAAGGTCATACCCTTTTTCAATAATTTGAGACAGGATTTTCTCCAACTGATTTTCAGAAGAGGCTTTGTTTGGTTTATAATATGCCCATTCAAGGGATGATACCAAAGGTTGTAATGCTTTTGAAAAACGGGTATCAAGAATAAGGACTCGCCACTTATCTTCGAGTTTCGCTTCTTCTTTTGCCTGTTCACGCTCTGCATTTTCAGCCTCAATGTAGTCGATGTAATCCAACACTGCACGTTTAAATGCCCAAACAATGTCATACACACTTATAATCTTTGCCGCTTGCCTAAGATCGTAGTTAATGCCCAATTTTTGTCTGTTTTTATGCATCTGCCCAGATATTGCCGACTGTGACTCTGCAGGTAAATCAGAATTTTTGTGGTCAGAAACATCAATGAAGCTGCCAGGGATTTTGTGCTGCTTTGCGTCCTGATCTCCTGCCGGGGCTACGGGTTGCTGTAGCTGTTTTCTTGCTGCATCAATTTCAAGGCTTATTGCTTCCTGAAGAACTTCAACATCCGGCCCGGTCAATCTGAAACCGTCAGGCTTTAACATGCCTTCATACATTGCAATAATTCGTTTCCGGGAACGAAAAAGCATATTCGAACCTGGCGCGCTTAATGCTATGGCCTTATCTTTTTCGTTCAATCGGTCATAACGGGTCATGATTAGTTCTTCGATGATAACCTTTGCCAATAATGAAAGGCATTCTTTTGAAAGCTTTGCGGGGTCATAACGATTCAGGCTTCGTTGTCTGTCGCTGATCCACGCAACAACATCTTTTTCAGCATGAAGAACAATATTTGATGATCTTCTGTTCAAGAAGTTTTCTCTATTCTCATCTTCAATGGCATCAATCCACTCGCCAGCAATATCCAGAAGAGGAACTTTACCTTCCGTATTGATTGTAAAGATTGTATTCCAGCTTCCCTGAAAACTGCAAGAAATACCATGAATGGTCTGCATCATTGAGCGTAATTGCCATATACTGATTGACGGTTTCACGGCCTTATTCAACCAACGCCGAGCCTGTAGTAGTGCAACGTAACGCTGATAAGCCAAACCTTCAGAATCAACAGGTATTCCGGTTTCTTTTTGTATTGCAAATTTCTCTTGTTGCTCTCTGACATAAGCAGGTGAATATTCAGGCTTTCCTTTTTGGTGTCGATCTTCTATAAACTCATCCTCCCAACAGCCTAAAGCATAAAGTACTTCGCGTTTTATACCCTGTTGATCAATGGTTAAACGAACATCATGTAAACATAATTCGGGTTGCACTTCGTCAGATTCCAGCAACTTGAACCACTTTCCAAATGTTTCAAGGGAATAAACAAAACGTTTCAGTGGTTCAGTAAAATCAGGATCATACCAAATCATATTTTGGTTGTCCTGCAACTTCCGCTCTTGCTGATGCTGTTGTTCTTCATCTTTTGGTGCATGCTTGATATAAGAACGCCCTGCCTCCCGAATTGCTTCAATAATCAAAAAGACATCTTCGGACATCTTGCCCATGACCATCCCGTTATTGTGAATCTGCACCGACCGTGCAGCCTGTGTTTCTGCTGGCAGCTCATTCGCACCCTGATTGCGGGCGCCAAGAGAGCCGCCGGGGATATCGTACTGCTTTGTTGCCTGATCTTCAGGCGGGGGTGCGATCTGCTTGTGCTGGTCTGCCTGCCTCCCTTTCAGCCATTGAAGCATTTCGCATTCAGCAGGAAAAAGCGCTGCCGCGCGGGCCTGCCTGCCATCAAGATAAAGCCCTAATTCCGTTCTTTTTCTTGCTTCAAGAGCTGTCTTTTTGAGAGTATCAACTCTATTTTCAAACGCTTCAATCAGAACTTGCTGTGGCTCTGCTTTCAATCTCTCAATGTAATGAATGGGCACGCTGGCCGCTTTAATGCCCTTCCGTATTTTACCAATCCAATACAGTTTACGCTCTTCATCGTATGAAGGCTTGAAACCTTGCTCCCCCTGATCTGCCTGCATTTTTCGTTCTCTTGAGTCTTCTGGCAACCCCTTTAAAAAAGCTTCAAATTCATCTAAAGCAATTTCAATTGAGGTTACCCTGCTTACATCCCGAAGGTGATCCCGCTGTTGTTCATTGAGTTCAGCGTATATCGTTTGAATTGTCTTAATCTCTTCGCCCATGTTCTGCCCATGTTGTGGTGAACCCGCATGATTCTTGTCCATGTATTGAATGTAGGGCAGTGCAGGGTGAAGCCCAGCGAAGCCCGACTCTACTTATTTTCGCAATATTAACAATGAAAAAAAAGTAAAATATTTACCAACTGGGTAGTTTATCCATTGCTGCCGTTTTGGTTTCATCAACAACCTTTGCATAAATCTCGGTCATCTTTACGCTCGAATGGCCCATCAATTTACTCAGGGTGTAAAGGTCAACGCCATTTTGAAGGCTCAACACTGCGAAGGAGTGCCGCCCGCAATGCCAACCAAGATTGAACGGTATGCCTGCCGCTGCGCCCCATGCTCGAATAACATTTGAGCTTTGGCGACGGCACGGTAAAAGAAAAATCCTGCCGTCGTCGGCTCCCCTGTCCTTATGCTGTTCTTTTGCTTCTCCAAGATATTTTAAAGCCTGAACTCCAAGAGTTAATTGTTCCCATTTTTGGGTTTTCTGCATCTTGTAACGAATCGTTACCCTGCCGCCATCCTGCAGGATATCTGCATCTTTCAAGGCTTCAAGATCGGAAATTCTCAGACCGGTAAAACAGGAAAACAGAAACGCCGCCCTTACTGCAAGGTGCTTGAATGGGTTAGCCTCAAGGGTTTTGATTTGGTTTGCGGTCAAATATTTCAGAGCGACATCATCAAGTTTTCCGAATAGCTTGATTTTCCTTGAGAAATCAGGTATAAGGTTATCCCGTACCGCCTGATTTAGAATAACCTTCAAACCAAGCACGTAATTTTTCTTTGATATTTTCTTCAGGCTCAAGCTGTCGATATATGCCCGGAACAGCTCCGCCCATGTCTGGCAAATATTCGCCATTGGCAACGGCTTTTCTCCGTTGAAATCTCGAAGGTGTTTCAAGGTGTTTCTGTAAACGGAATTGTTATTCTTTTCTTCGCGCGTCACCTTCTCGAAATACTCAATGAAATCATTGCTGCGCCTCTCTTTGCCAAGAAAAACCGCCGCAGGGTCGATCTTCAATTGTGCTTCAAGGTCTGCCGCCCTCGCTTCGGCTTGCTGCCGTGCTTTTTTGT
>SZXY01000054.1 GCA_005843805.1 Chlorobium sp. | reverse complement strand
GATGGTTACCTCCATTATTTCTATTTTGACAATGGTGCATGGAGGCATGATGGAGAGAGTTTCAAAGCCGCAAAGGTAGCCGGCGGGGTCATTAGCGCGGTTTTCTCCATGCAACGGAATCATTCAGAGGTGTTTTTCAGAGGAGAAGATGGTTACCTCCATTTTTTCTATTTTGACAACGGGGTATGGAGGCATGATGGAGACAGTTTCAAAGCCACAAAGGTAGCTGCCAGCGGAGAGATTAGCGCGGTTTTCGCCACGCAACGGAATCATTCTGAAGTGTTTGTCAAGGGAGAAGATGGTTACCTCCATTTTTTCTATGCTGACAAAGGTGCCTGGAGACATGATGGAGAGAGTTTCAAAGCCGTAAAGGTAGCCGGAGCGATTAGCGCAGTTTTCGCCACGCAACGGAATCATTCCGAAGTGTTTGTCAAGGGAGAAGATGGTTACCTCCATTTTTTCTATGCTGACAAAGGTACCTGGAAGCATGATGGAGACAGTTTCAAAGCCGCAAAGATAGCTGGCGGAGAGATTAGCTCAGTTTTCGCCATACAACGGAATCATTCCGAAGTGTTTGTCAAGGGAGAAGATGGTTACCTCCATTATTTCTATGCTGACAAAGGTGCCTGGAAGCATGATGGAGACAGTTTCAATGTCGCAAAGGTAGCCACAGAGATGAGCGCAGTTTTCGCCCCGCAACGGAATCATTCAGAGGTGTTTTTCAGAGGAGCGGCAGATGGTTACCTCCATTACTTCTATCATGCTGGATAACGCTGTGAGGAACGAACCGCATCATTAGCGTTACTCAACGCCTGATCGTCCGTTCCAGCGCTTCTGTGCCATAAGGCGGGCTTGTGTTTTCAGCTTCCGTCAGGTGGTGCAGGGCGCTGGAAAGCGCTCGTTATGCAATAGAAAGAGATCGCGATGTTGACCGTTCGTATACCAGTAGCTCACCGTGTTGTGGTCTCTTCGGTCAAACGGACAGAATTACTCTATGGTTTGGCAAAGGGCTCCTACCCCAAAGGCATTACAACCCGTATTCATGAGTTTTTTATCCGAGTTACAATATTGGCTTGGGACAAAAATGTTGAACCTGTCTATTGAGTTCTTCTTGCAACATGGAAAAAACAGGCTAAATTCAATCAAGGCAATCAGTACCCTTCATTCTCAACCTATGAAGAGTACTGCTCAAAGCATGAATTCTGAAAAGTATTTTATTGTTATTTCACAAAATACGGACTGTACAACAATAAAATCATTGACCCCCTCCCCAAAGAAGCTCAGGAAACAACTGTAACACTTGTACATAAGTTGTTTATTCATGCAATACCAACAGCAAAACCCGGAAACCCAAACGGGCATCAATACCCTGAGTTACCACCTCTTCCGAAAAAGTTTGTTGTCTCGGAAGTCACAACAGATAAGGTCGAAAATCAGGCGAAGAGATGGGCCATAAAAAACAAATGACATTTGAATTCATGACCATACGAAAAACCGCAAGAAAAAAAGAAAATCGATGAGAAACTCCCGGCTGTCGGCAAGCTTGATCGGTTATCGCTGGACGGGGTAAATATTGCGACCAGCATACAGAAATAATCAACAACGTAGTACCATGAACTTCGAACCACAAAAATTCTTCATCGGCCTGATAGATTTCTTCTCGGTCTTGATGCCCGGTGCGATGCTGGCCTATCTTGGCAAGGATTGGGCTGCGGCGCAGTTCGGCCTTGGAAATGGTTTTCCGTTGAATAGTGCCGAGACGGGCGCGGTGTTTTTCTTTGCTTCCTATCTTCTCGGCCACATTGTTTTTTTGCTCAGCTCGTCGCTGGATGACCTCGTGTATGACCAGCTTCGGGCGGGAAGTGAGTGGAAGCAGATCAGCAACCGGCTTGCAAAAGGAAAAACATTATCCGGAAAATGGCTGCGCAGGGTTTCCGCTTCAAGCTGGTTGTTTGGCAAAAACGCTGACACCGCCGTGATGCAGGTGCAAAGGATCAAGGCGCGCTCCTTGCACAAGCTTGAGGCTGAAGAGTCGATCAATGCCTTTCAGTGGAGTAAAACCCGTTTGACCAAAGAGCTTCCGGAAGGGTTGCTGGCTGTCAACCGATTTGAGGCAGATTCAAAGTTCTTCCGGAGCTTTGTTGTTGTATTGGGGCTTCTTGCCCTCTTCTATGCCTTTCAGGGGAGATGGTGGTCTGTTGTGTGTTTCGTGGGAATGGCGCCTGCTCTGTGGCGCTACATCGATCTGCGTTTCAAATCCACCCAGCAGGCATACTGGTTTGTCATCACCCTTGAAGCGATGAAGGCTGAGTCACCCTCCCGGATTGTGCGTAGTGATGGAATCACCCATGCTGGCGGAGTCGTGTTCAAAGGTCAGGGTGACGGTCTGGAGTTTTTGCTGGTAGAGGCCAGCAAAGAGCGATCGCAGTGGGTACTGCCAAAGGGACACATTGAGCCGGGGGAAACACCAAGGGAATCCGCTGTTCGTGAGGTCAGGGAGGAAACTGGCCATTGGGCGCGGGTCGTAAGCTGGATAACTGATGATCGCCTCAGCGGTGAACAGAATGCGCCGCTGGTACAATGGTTTCTGATGGAACTTGTCGAGGAGGAAACAGAATGGCCACCTGAAAACCGCCAGTTCACCTGGTTATCGCTTTCCGAGGCAAAAATAAAGGCAACATTCCCGGAAACAGTTGTTTTGCTGGAAAAAGCCCGGTCGGGCATTGAGAAGATGAACGCATCTGCTGTTCCCAAACGCTGAACAGCCACTCAGTTGGCAAGACGGGAAGAATAGAAATTCCGCACCGATCATCATCAACCGGAGAGAACGATCATGGCTATAAAATTCAAAAAGACATTTCGCATCTCCGGTCAGGTTGTTGACCGCAAGACAGGACAAGGCGTAACTGGTCTAAGGGTAGAGGCGTGGGATAAGGACATGATTACCGACGATCTGGTTGGCAGTGTCACTACCGGCGCTCAGGGCTATTTTTGCATCGAGTTCGATCACTCTTTCTTCAGTGAGCTCTTTCTCGACCGGAAACCCGATCTGTTTTTCAGTACCTCCGTGCTGCTTGGTGTCCGGTTCAAAAAGGAGTGGATTGAAAAAATAGATCGTGCGTTTCTGTGGTGGGTGACGGCGGAATGGCTGATTGGAATCGGGTTGTATGTCGCCTTTGTTGCGCTGGTCAAAAGCAATGAGTTCGGGTACGTCAAAGGATTGCTGGGATTTTAACGGATTGCCCCCGTCACGAAACATGACAGCCTCCCCATCGATATACAATATATTA
Organism: Chlorobium sp.; assembly: GCA_005843805.1. Lineage (GTDB taxonomy): Bacteria > Bacteroidota > Chlorobiia > Chlorobiales > Chlorobiaceae > Chlorobium. The sequence continues at coordinate 6,929 of SZXY01000054.1, read as the reverse complement.
CCCACTGGAATGACCAAATTCGGCTGGGTTCAAAAAAAACCGTATATTGGCGCTCAAAATCATGATTAACACCGCATTTTTTTTACCTTTACATTGGCAGGTGTATATGGTATTGCAGATTTCCGGTAAACATGGCCAGCAATACTGCGGGGAAGAGTTTAGTATCTACCTTTAGAATAAAGAGTTATCGCGTATATCACAACACACGGGAATCCATGAAACATCTTATATCTGTACTGGTTGAAAACAAGTTCGGCACCCTCAACAGGGTCGCTTCGATGTTCAGCGCACGGGGATTTAACCTTGAAAGTATCTCTATCGGTGAAACCGAAGACCCGGAAATCTCGCGCATGACCATTGTGACAAGGGGTGATGACCAGATCATCGGTCAGGTGCTCAAGCAGTTGAACAGGCTGGTCGATACCATCAAGGTTGTCGATCTTACCCGGCAGCCGCATGTCGAGCGGGAGCTGCTGCTCATGACGCTGAAACTCAGCAAGACAATACAGCATGAGATTTTTGAGCTTATCAACGTTTTTAAGGGAAAAGTGGTGGATATAAAACAAAAATCCATTACTATTGAGGTCATTGGATCTCCAGACAAGATCAACACAACTATCGATATTTTCAAGCCGTACGGCATCAAGGAGCTTGCACGTTCCGGAGCGGTAGCAATCCACCGGGGAGAGTGAAAACCTTTTTTTTTGGGATTAATCAATCAAAACCATTGTAAGAGATGAACGTTTATTATGAGCAGGATGCCGATCTTGGTTATCTGCAGGGAAAAAATATTGCAATACTCGGTTACGGCAGCCAGGGTCATGCTCATGCCCTGAACCTCAAGGATAGTGGTCTGAACGTCTGTGTGGGCCTTCGCCCTGACAGCTCTTCGTGTGCGAAGGCACGGGAAGCCGGACTGCAGGTGAACACGGTGGCCGATGCGGTCAAGTGGGCTGATATCGTCATGGTGCTTCTGCCTGACCAGTACCAGAAAGCGATCTATGAATCTGAAATTCTTCCTAACCTCGTTGCGGGTAACACCCTTGCTTTTGCTCACGGGTTCAATATTCATTACAAGCAGATTGTTCCGCCAGAGACAATCAACGTCATCATGATTGCCCCGAAAAGCCCAGGTCACCTTGTGCGCCGTACCTTTACCCAGGGCAATGGTGTCCCCTGCCTTATCGCAGTGCACCAGGATTATACCGGCGAGGCAAAACAGCAGGCACTTGCATGGGCGAAAGCTCTTGGCGGCACAAAGGCTGGCGTCATTGAAACCACCATCAAGAATGAAACCGAAACCGATCTTTTCGGTGAGCAGGCTGTCCTGTGTGGAGGTTCTGCCGAGCTGATCAAGGCTGGTTTTGAAACCCTTGTGGAAGCCGGGTACCCTGAAGAGCTGGCTTATTTCGAGTGTATGCATGAGCTGAAACTCATTGTCGATCTCTATTATGAAGGTGGCCTGTCGAGAATGAACTACTCCGTAAGCGATACGGCAGAGTATGGCGGCATGACCCGTGGACCTCGCCTCATCACTGCCTCAGTGAAAGCCGAGATGAAAAAAATCCTCGAAGAGGTTCAGGATGGTCGCTTTGCCAAGGAGTTCATTGATGAGTGCGGCAGCGGATACAAGAACCTGAGCAAGCTCCGTGCGGAGAACAGCAACCATTCAATTGAGAAGGTCGGCGCCAAGCTTCGCGACATGATGAGCTGGTTGATCAAGAAATAATTCACTGCAAAAACGAAAGAATGTACAAGATAGTATCAATACCGGGTGACGGTATCGGCCCGGAAGTAGTTGCAGGAGCTGTTGCCGTGTTGCAGCAGCTCTCAAGAAATCACGGCTTTGAAATAGTTATTGAAGAGCACCCCTTTGGCGGTGCCTCTTATGACCTGCATGGTGAAATGCTCACCAAGGCAACCCTTGAAGCGTGCAAACAGTGTGACGCAGTGCTGCTTGGTGCTGTCGGCGGCCCGAAATGGGAGAGCCTGCCACACGAACACAAACCGGAAGCTGCGCTGCTTAAAATCCGCAAGGAGCTTGGACTCTTTGCCAACCTGAGACCAGCCAAAGTCTATGACGCACTGCTTGACGCATCTTCGCTCAAGGCGGATGTGGTTCGCGGTACGGATTTCCTCGTCTTCAGGGAACTGACGGGCGGCATTTATTTTGGCCAGCCACGCGGTTTTGACGAGAACAAGGGATGGAACACCATGGTCTATGAGCGTTATGAGGTAGAGCGTATTGCCCGTCTGGCCTTTGAGGCTGCACGCAAACGCAAGGGCAAGCTCATCTCTATCGACAAGGCCAATGTGCTTGAGGTTTCACAGTTCTGGCGCAATGTGGTGCATGAACTGCACAAGGAGTTCCAGGATGTGGAGCTGAGCGATATGTATGTCGATAACGCGGCAATGCAGATTGTTCGCAATCCGAAACAGTTTGATGTTATCGTGACCGGCAATCTCTTTGGAGATATCCTGAGCGACATTGCTGGCATGATTACCGGAAGTCTCGGCATGCTTCCTTCGGCAAGTATCGGCACCAACCATGCCCTATACGAACCAATCCACGGCAGTGCTCCTGACATAGCAGGACAGAACAAGGCAAACCCGATTGCCACTATCGCATCGGTTGCCATGATGTTCGAACACAGTTTCTGTGTGCCGGAAATCGCAAAAGAGATTGAGCAGGCAATAGAGGCAACACTGGCCGATGGGTTCCGGACAGCCGACATAGCCGCTCCGGGAGAAAAAGCGGTTTCAACAAGTGAGATGACAGAAGCAATTGTCAGGCATCTTGGCGCCTGATTAAATTATAAGGCGGTGAGATTTGGCGAAAGAAAAAGTTCTTGTATTCGATACAACGTTGCGTGACGGAGAGCAGTCCCCAGGGGCATCTCTGAATGTTCAGGAAAAAGTTGAAATTGCCCGCCAGCTCGAAAAGCTCGGTGTCGATGTCATAGAAGCCGGGTTTCCGGCTTCTTCACCCTTGCAACTCGAAGCGGTTCAGAGGGTAGGTGCTGAATCGGGCGCGGTTGTGGCCGCACTGGCCAGAGCGGTTGAAAATGACATCATTGCGGCCTGGAAAGCGCTGCAGGAGGCTCGCAAGCCTCGCATCCACACTTTTATCGGCACCTCTGATATCCATATCGCAGGCAAGTTCGGCAGTGACCGCTACGGCCTCACCCTGAAGGAAAAACGGGAAACCGTCCTGAAAATGGCTGTAAACGCCGTTACTTTTGCCAAAACATTTACACCCGATATCGAGTTTTCGGCTGAAGATGCAGGGCGAACTGATGAAGGGTACCTCAGAGAAGTCATTGAAGCGGTCATTGCCGCCGGAGCCACAACGGTCAATATTCCCGACACCACTGGTTATACCTGGCCGTCAGAGTTCGGCAGGAAAATAGCCAACCTCTGCAGCGGTGTTCCAAACATCGGGAACGCCATCATCAGCGTGCACTGCCATAACGACCTTGGTCTGGCAGTGGCCAACACCCTCAGTGCGCTTGAACACGGTGCACGGCAGGTGGAGTGTTCCGTGAACGGCATCGGCGAGCGTGCAGGAAATGCCTCGCTCGAAGAGATCGTGATGGCGCTGAAAGTAAGAAGCGACCTGCACAACTTCTATACCGGTATCGTCACCGAAGAGATTTACAATACCAGCCGGATGGTCTCGACCTTTACCGGCATCATTATCCAGCCCAACAAGGCAATTGTGGGCGACAACGCTTTCTCACACGAGTCGGGTATTCACCAGGACGGTATGCTGAAAAACCGGCAAACCTACGAGGTGATGACACCCGAATCAGTCGGTGTACCGCAAACAAGCATCGTGCTTGGTCGCCATTCCGGCAAACACGGCCTGAAGTCACGTCTCCAGGCACTCGGCTACAACCTGCAGGATGACGAGCTTGAAACGGTTTACCGTCGCTTTGTCGAAGTCGCCGACAAAAAGAAAGAGGTCTTTGACGACGACCTGAGAGTACTGATGGGTGATGAACGCAGCAAACCGCGCAACGCCTATGAGCTTGACTATCTGCACATCAACAGCGGCACAGCTTCCATTCCGACCGCGACGGTGAGAATCCGCCACGAAGGGCAGGTTTATGAAGAGTCCGCAACCGGTGACGGCCCTGTCGATGCCTGTTTCAGGGCAATCGAGCGAGCACTCGGCATCGAGTCGATGGTCAGCTCTTACGCTGTCCGCTCAACCACGGCAGGGCGACAGGCTCTCGGAGAGGCGCTGGTACGCATCAGGGACCGCAATGTCTCCTTCAACGGAAGAGGAGTCTCGACCGATATTATCGAGGCAAGCGCCAAAGCCTATCTTCAGGCTCTCGGCCTTCGCCAGCATCATTTTCAAAACAACAGTAACGACACAATTGATAACGGGGTTTAAGTAACCATGGCACAAACAATAACCCAAAAAATCCTTGCAAAGGCAGCAAACCGCAAATTTGTCGATGCCGGAGAGAGCGTATGGCTGGATGTCGATATCCTGCTCACACATGATGTCTGCGGGCCACCAACCTTTGATATTTTCAGGCAGGAGTTCGGCCCGGACGCTAAAGTCTGGAACCCGGAAAAAGTTGTCGTCCTGCCTGACCACTATATTTTCACGGCAAACGAACATGCTCACCGCAACATCGACCTTCTGCGTCAGTTTGCCAAAGAGCAGGGTCTCGGTAACTACTACGATGTTGGCACTGACCGATACAAGGGTGTATGTCACGTAGCGCTTGCTGAAGAAGGCTTTAACCTTCCCGGTACAGTGCTGTTCGGTACTGACTCTCACACCTGTACATCAGGAGCATTCGGCATGTTCGGTTCCGGTATCGGCAACACCGACGCAGCCTTTATTCTCGGCACAGGCAAACTCTGGGAAAAAGTCCCGGAATCGATGCTCTTTACCTTTGACGGGGAAATGCCGGAATATCTTACGGCCAAAGACCTTATCCTTCAAATCCTCGGCGACATCACCACCGACGGAGCAACCTATCGCGCACTGGAGTTTGACGGCGCGGCCGTATTTTCACTTCCGATGGAAGAGAGAATGACACTCACCAACATGGCTATCGAAGCCGGCGGCATGAACGGCATCATTGCCGCAGATGCCGTTACCGAAGCTTACGTCAAGTCAAAAAGCCAGAAACCCTACGAGATTTTCAATAGCGATCCCGACGCAAGCTACCACAGCAAGTACCGCTACAACGTGCGTGAGCTCGAGCCTGTCGTGGCCCAGCCGCACAGCCCCGACAACCGCGCTACGGTAAGAAGCGTCCAGGGCACGAAAATCACCAAATCCTATATCGGTTCATGCACCGGCGGCAAGCTGACCGACTTTGTCATGGCAGCCAAAATCCTGAAAGGCCAGAAAGTTACAGTGCAGACCAACATTGTGCCTGCAACAGTCAAGGTAGCCAGTGAGCTTGAAACAGAACGCTACGACGGCCAGACCCTCAGGCAGATTTTCGAGGATGCCGGATGCAGTATTGCACTCCCCTCCTGCGCCGCCTGTCTCGGTGGCCCGGCAGATACCGTCGGACGTTCGGTTGACAACGACATCGTGGTCTCGACCACCAACCGCAACTTCCCCGGGCGCATGGGCAGCAAACACGCGGGAGTCTACCTTGCCTCCCCGCTCACGGCAGCCGCGTCGGCAATTACAGGCAAACTGACCGATCCGAGAGATTTTCTCTGAACGGCACAATGAAGCACTCAATGATCCGAATGAACTTGTAAGGAAAACACAACCATGGAAACCATCATTCAGGGAAAAGCCTACGTACTGGGCAAAAATATCGATACCGACCAGATCATTCCGGCCGAGCATCTTGTCTACAGCCTCTCCGATCCGGAAGAGGTAAAGCTTTACGGCAAGTATGCCCTCTCTGGAGTTCCCCTGGAACAGGGCGGCCTGCCGGAAGGCAACATCCCCTTTGTCAGTGAAGGAAGCTTCGAGTCGGAGTTCACCATCATCATTGCCGGGCCGAACTTCGGCTGCGGTTCCTCACGCGAACATGCGCCTTTCGCGCTCAAAGTTGCCGGAGCCAAAGCCATTATCGCCGAGTCATACGCAAGAATTTTTTACCGCAACTGTGTCGATGGCGGCTTTGTCATTCCCTATGAGACAGCCGAAAAGCTCAACCAGATCATTAGTACCGGCGACGAACTGAAGATCGACGTTGAGGCAAACACTATTGAAAACCTGACCACCAATGCAACATGGACGCTCAATCCACTTGGGAGTGTCTTCAACATTGTGCAGGCTGGCGGCATCTTTGCTTATGCCCGTCAGGAAAATCTAATGGCTCAAAGCTGATTTATGACTGATTTATCAAGAAAGATAGAACTTTACGACACCACCCTGCGTGACGGCACACAGGGTGAGCACATCAACCTTTCGGTACAGGACAAGCTGCTCATTGCCCAGCAGCTCGACGAGTTCGGTATGGACTATATCGAAGGAGGATGGCCCAGCAGCAATCCCAAGGATGAGGAGTTTTTTCTCAAGGCCAAATCCCTCGACCTCAAGCACGCCCTGCTCTGCTCCTTCGGCTCAACCGCACGGTTTGCCAAGAGCGTCGAGAGCGACCCCAACCTGCTCGGGCTGCTGCACTCCGAAACACCGGTCATCACGATTTTTGGAAAAACCTGGCAGGCGCACTCCCTGAAAAGTCTCAATATTTCAGACGAAGAGAACGCCGAACTGATATTCCGCTCCGTCTCCTTCCTCAAACAGGAGGGACGGCAGGTCTTTTTTGACGCTGAACACTTTTTTGACGGCTACAAAAACAACCGCGACTTTGCCCTGAAAATGCTGGTTTCGGCAGTGCAGGGCGGAGCCTCAAGAGTAATCCTCTGCGACACCAACGGCGGCTCAATGCCCCACGAGGTAAGTGAAGCAGTCAAGCAGGTACTTGCCG
>SZXY01000028.1 GCA_005843805.1 Chlorobium sp. | reverse complement strand
CAAGCTATATGGCCCGGCTTGTCGGCCAGAAAAAAGCTCGTGAAATATGGTATCTCTGCCGCCAGTACAATGCGGCTGAAGCCCTTGCGATGGGCCTTGTCAATACGGTAGTGCCACTTGAAAAACTTGAAGAGGAGACCGTGCAGTGGTGTCGTGAAATCCTTGCCAACTCCCCGCTCGCCATCAGGTGCCTGAAATCGGCCCTCAATGCGGATTGTGACGGACAGGCCGGATTGCAGGAGCTTGCAGGAAATGCCACATTGCTCTATTATATGAGTGAAGAGGCGCAGGAAGGAAAAAATGCCTTTATTGAAAAACGGAAACCTGATTTCAGCAAATTCCCTAAAAGACCTTGAAAAAAGCTTCGCACTCATTTCTCTACAGGTATGTCATCCCTTTTACAGAAGCGGTAACGGTAAAGGGAAAACGACTGGTAGAAAGGGAGGGTATTATCCTTGCGCTGAAAAACCCGGAAAAGAATCTCACCGGTTATGGTGAAATTGCTCCGCTTCCGGGTCTCCACAAGGAATGTCTCCAGTCTGCCGAAGCGCAGCTTGTGGAGGTGCTGTCTAAAAGAGAGCTTGCCTCGGTTGACCTTTTACCTGAAAAGCTCTTCCCTTCGGTGCGCACCGGGCTGGAAATGGCGTTGATTAACCTTGAAGCTGCCGAATCGGGTAAGTCACCGGTGTTTGCGAACTCGAATCATGCTGCACACCATGTTCCTGTCAATGCGCTGCTGTTCGGCGATACAGCGCAGATCATGCAGCGGGCTGAGGAGTATTTCAGTCTCGGATACCGCACCTTCAAGCTCAAGATAAGCGTGGATAATGCCGAGAGTGCCATCAAGAGTGTCGTTGAACTGTTGCGAAGGTTCGGAAAAAACATAGAGCTGAGGCTTGATGCCAACCAGTCGTTTTCGCTTGATGATGCGATCGGGTTTGCCCAGCAGATTCCGCAAGGAAGCATTGCCTACATCGAGGAACCGCTGCAAAATGCTGAAGAGATCGGAGAGTTTCATGCAAAAACAGCAATCCGATCCGCGCTCGATGAAACCCTCTGGCTAAAACCTGAACTGATTGACCTGATTCCGGCAGCATCGATATCGGCGCTTATCCTGAAACCCAATCGCCTGGGTGGCATCTCCGCTGCTCTGAAACTCGCTCGTTATGCCCGAAAAAACAACCTGCAGGCAGTGTTCAGTTCGGCTTTCGAAAGCGGCATCAGTCTGAGTTTTTATTCGTGGCTTGCCGCATCAGCCTCTTCCGAACCAGCAGCATGTGGACTCGATACTTACCGTTACCTGAAGCATGATCTGCTCGATACCCCTTTCGGAGCTGAAAATGGTCTTCTCGATGCCTCCAGACTATACCGGGAGGGACAGAGCGTCAACGAGAGGCGTCTCAGGCTTACCTCTCTATGGACATTATAGGCCGGGCTGCAACGCTGTTCGGTAACCTGCCCGCCCTGAGAACAGCAGGAAGAACCCTTTCCTTCACAGAGTGCAATATCGAAGCGCAACGCATTGCAAGCCTGCTCAACCAGCAAGGTGTCCATTCCGGTGAAATTGTCGCAATCATGTCGCCAAATTCACCAGAATTGGTCATAGTGCTCCTTGGCTTGCTGAAAGCGGGCATAATCGCGGCTCCACTCAACAACCGTTTTCCCGAACAACTGTTGCAATCTACTGTTGCAAAACTCCACCCGCGATTGCTGCTGACTGCCGATAAAGGGCAGCTCCTTGATCTTCCCGGCATCGAAAGCAGAACAATTGCCTCGATTCTTGAAGATGCTGCACTCTCGGTGCTTCCGGAAAAATTTGACACTCTGGAAGCAATGGAGCGTTCAGTAACCATTATCCACACATCAGCAAGCTCGGGAGAGGCAAAAGCCGCCGTACACAGCTTTGCCAATCACTGGTACAGCGCACTCGGCTCCAATGAAAATCTTCCTTTCGGCCCTGGAGATTGCTGGCTTCTTTCGCTTCCCTTATACCATATCGGAGGCTACAGCCTTCTGTTCCGCGCATTCGTTTCAGGAGCGAGCCTTGCCATTGGAAAGCCTGATGAGAGTATTGCTCACTCACTCGAAAATTTCCCGCTTACGCATCTCTCGCTGGTTCCTACCCAGCTCTACCGACTGCTTGCCGACAAGAAGAGCACTGCCCTGCTGCAACGACTGAAAGCTCTGCTGCTTGGAGGCAGCTCTGCTCCAAAATCGCTGATCGAGGTTGCCGTCCGCCATAACATCGCTCTTTACCTGAGCTACGGCTCGACCGAGATGAGTTCGCAAATTTCCACCTCTCCGGCACCGATAAGCGGTATGCCGCAGAACAGCGGCAAGGTGCTGCATTACAGGGAGCTTATCAGTGCAGAGGATGGAGAACTGCTGGTGAAGGGCCACTGCCTTTTTCAGGGATACCTGCGAGATGGCGTCATTGAGCCTCAAACCGACAGTGAAGGGTGGTTTCATACCACTGATATCGGCAGTGTGACCGACGAGGGCTGGGTGAGTGTCGTTGGGCGCAAGGATAACATGTTTATCTCCGGAGGGGAGAACATCCATCCTGAAGAGACAGAACATGCTCTTGTGATGATAGAGGGTATCCGGGAAGCTCTGGTTGTACCGGTTCCAGACAAGGAGTTTGGCGAGCGACCGGCGGCTTTCATCCTTACCGATGAGGAGAACAAGCCGGATAATGAAACCATCACTCGAGAAATGCACTCGCTGGTGGGAAAACTGAAAACCCCGGTTCTTTATTTCAGGGTATCGGAGTGGGCTCTGCTGCCGGGATCACAAAAGATAAACAGGGCGTGGTACAGGAAACTGGCCAAAGAACAGTAAAACAGATGCCTTCAGCAATTCACCCCCGTGCTGCCTTTCGTTTAAGCCTCATGACAGCAAAAGCTCCTCCAAATCCTGCAATCGGAGCATAAAAAGCGCCGGAAAAGAGCATATTCAGAAGAAGCTCACTCCAGGTTAACTTGACCGGAGCAAGAGCAAGTTTCTCGGCTTCAACAAGCACCTGAACCTGCTGTTGAAGATCTGGCCGTCCCTTTGCCATATCGAGCGCCCAATGGATCAACAGAGAAAGGCTCTCGGCTCCAGGCCTGTAATTGAAGAATTCCATAAGCAGAAAGGTAAAGCCCTCGGAAATAACACCTCCGGCCATACCAATAATGCAGCCAAGAAAAAATGCCTCACTGTAAGGCAACCTGACCTGAAATCGTAAAATGGTTCGATTGAGCGAAACCGCTCCTGCCAGAAAAATCCCGAAAAAAAGAAACACATTGAGCATGGTCAGGTAGGGCACCGTGCTCGTCAGGAGAATGATGAGGGAACCCAGCAGAACCGTGTAGAGTTTTCCTGCCGGTGGCAGTGAGGATGAATTGACGTTAACAGCAGCCATA
>SZXY01000004.1 GCA_005843805.1 Chlorobium sp. | reverse complement strand
GGACAAAGTCAATATGAAAAGGGAAAAAGCTGCTTACGATCGGAACAAAGAGCACCCCGCCCCCAACTCCGGCAATAACGGCAACAATGCCGAGAAAAAAGCAAAAGACAAAGAGGAGTATAACCCAAATCCACCAGGCCGTCTGGACAACAGGCTCAGGCATTGCTGCTGCAGCTCCTGCGATTGAAGGAACCAGAAGCAGCAGTGTTGTGAATATGGAAACGGGGACGATTGCCTTTATCCCTTCAGATTTCATTACGCAAGCGATAAATGTTTGAAAAAACAACACGACACTCCCCCCCTGGCAGTGCCGCATTTTCTGCACTGCCGGGGGAAGGTTACTTAGAGGTAATAGGTCTTTTCATCGGGCCTGAACGGACGGTTCATCCAGAGCGGACGGCGAAGGCCTCCCGGTCCCGGAGCTGGCCTTGTTTTGGCAAGCCACTCCTTGTATATGGCAAAAGAGCGATCGGTATCGACAAAGACATCGCCATAACGATCCGCCTCATGAGCCTTTTCGATACGTACCTTCTGGTGCCAGCAGTGCATACCACTGATAGGGTCGGGGTGTACCGGGAAGGTGATATTCTGGTGCACGCCACCATCAGACCAAAAAATTCTCGATGAATCAGGATCACTGCTCTCATAGGGCTCGATGCTCTCATCAACACGCATGGTCCATTTACCGCCACCTTGACGCTTGATCTCTACGCGGTTGGTTGACCAGCGGTTTGCCGCCGGATCCTGCTCGCGGCGCCAGCGCCCGATGTGATGTGAACAGGCAACAACACCGGGACGAATCCCTTCAGTTACCCAGGCCCGGTTTATAAAAAATCCAATATCGGTATTGACACGAATGAGATCACCATCTTCAAAACCAAGACTCTTTGCGTCTGTAGCATTCATCCAGACCGGATTACGGTGCGCAATCTCGGCCAGCCATTTGGCATTGCCGGAACGGGAGTGAATCAGGACAGGCAGACGGAAGGTAGGCACAAGCGCAAACTCCCCGTTGCTCTTGTTCATGATCTCCTGATGAACGTGACTTTTGATGTAGACCGGAAGACGATACTCTGGCCATTTCCAGTCGACCATCGTCCGGGAATAAAGTTCCTGTTTGCGTGATGGAGTAGGAAAGCCGATACAGTTGGCGCCGTTAACCTGCACACCGACTGATTTCCCGTTTTTCGTTATAAGACCTGTCTCTGGCTGCATGGTTGAGCCTTGCAGATCAGCCTCCGAAAGAGTTCTTTCATTAACCTTGTAGACGTTGCTTTCAACCTCGAAAGCTCCATACTTCTGCATGTATTCCAAAGCACTCAAACCCTCTTTGGCAGCCTTTGCCGTAAGACCAGGGACACGCTCAAAAATATAGCGGTAATACTCTTCAATGGTGATCTTCTCACCGGGACGGTAAGGCGACATGCAATACTGCTTGATGCCGAGGCTACCATCCGGATCAATCCGCCAGGTAAGCTCAATCCAGAACTCATCCTCTTCCCACACCTCGCCGATATTTGCCTGCCAGGTATATTCTACCGGATGGCCCATCCTGGCGTGTGCGACACGAAGAACCGGCTGACGGAAAGCAATCCACTTTCCGGCATGAGTTTCGTAACTGATAATATCATGTCGTTCAGCCGCATGCCCCATCGGCAAAACATAATCGGCAAAATAGGCGGTTTCACTCCATGTTGGAGTAAGCGCCGCATGAAGACCTATTTTTGATTCATCTTCAAGCGCCTCAATCCATGAGAAGCCGTCAGGATAGTTCCAGACAGGATTGAACACCCTTGTAAAATAGACATCGAGTTTACCACGCCCCTCCTTGAGAAAATGAGGAAGCAGGAAGCTCAACTCAAAATGAGCCAAAGGATACTCGTCAGGCAACTGGAGTGTGTTCCAGAAGGTCTGTGGTTTCGGCTTGGCATGAACATCCGGATGGAACTTGTTCCATGCGCTTGGTGATGTTCCGCCCGGCGTACCAACACTGCCGGTCAAAACATTGAGAAAATGGAGGGTACGTGACACTGCCCAGCCACCAAGGTTACCGCTGCTTGCACTGCGCCATACATGCGTGGCAAACTGCGTACCAGCCTCACCTATTTTGCGGGCAACCTCTACAATCATTGCCGCCTTGACACCACTCTCCTGTTCAGCAAACTCCGGAGTGTAGGAGCTGTACTCTTTCTTGAGAGCCTCGATGAAATTTTCAAAGGTCACCGGAGTACCCTGGTAATCCTGCTGCAGATACTCCTGCCAGTTTACCCAGTTTTCAAGATAGTCGCGATTGTAGAGCCCTTCATCGAGAATAACCTTGGCCATGGCAAGCAAAATCGCAGGCTCACTGCCAGGAAAACTTGGCATCCAGTAGTCCGACATGCTCGCTGTATTTGAAAGGCGAGGATCAAGCACTGCAAGCTTGGCGCCTTTCATTCTGGCCTCAACAATGCGCTGGGCATGAGGGTTGAAATAGTGCCCCGACTCAAGGTGGGCACTGACCAGAAGCATGAATTTAGCATTGGTATAGTCTGGCGACGGACGATCGAGTCCTTCCCAGATTGCATATCCGAAACGGGCTCCGGATGAACAAACATTGGTGTGGCTGTTATGGCCATCCACATTCCATGCCCTGAGCACCCACTCCATGAACCCTTCATGGCCGGGACGCCCGACATGGTAAGATATTTCATTGTTGCGCCCTTCCTGTATGGCCTTGCGCATTCTGCCGGCAATGTCATCCAGCACGCTGTCCCAGCTTACCCTGTCCCACTTGCCACCACCTCTTTTGCCCGATCGTTTCATCGGGTAGAGCACCCTGTCGGTATCCTCGATCTGATTGAGGGTTGCGGGGCCTTTGGCACAGTTTCTTCCGCGACTTGCCGGATGATATGGATTTCCGACCAGCTTGCGCATCGTCATGGTCTCTTTATCGACATAGGCAAGAAGTCCGCAACCAGCCTCACAGTTAAAACAGGCTGTCGGAATCAGCATATACTCTTTCGACTTGCGCTCAGGCCAGCTTTTCGAATCATATTCCACCCAATTATCCCACTGATCGGGAGGCGGACAGTTAACCTGCTCGCCATCGACAGCAGCACTTTTCGTTGCAGGGCCACTCCCCTCAGCGTGGAGATCAGCAATAAGATGCAGCTTCTCTGCTATCGTTTCTATAACTGTTGGTTTATGGGTATAACTCATAGGTACTCCAGCACTTGATTAACTTAAAGGAACTGTTTGCGGTGCATGAATCCAGACTTTTTCAGTGTAGAAGACACCACAAAGTCCAAAAATGGCAGCCAAGGCAAGAATGACAGGATTGGCAAAAACTAAACACAACAAGAGTGGAAGCACATTACCGAGCAGAAAGCTGCCAATCCAGAACTGCTGTTTCAGTGTGCCATGCAGAATCACCTCCGCAGCACGCTCTGCTGACTTCGACGGATGCTTGCCGAAAAGCTCAGAAAGCATGACAAGAATGTGGAGTACAAAACCACCGGCAAGAGCCGCTCGGAGTGTTTCAGAAAGATCAGAAGCACTTGCGGTCAAAAGGCCAAGAACAAGCATGGCTGAGCCGCCAGCAAGCAGCGAGTTCAGGAACATGTGCAGCAGGAGCATCGGGCTTTGCCAGAAATCCCTCCCTTTGGCTGAGCCAAACAGAAATGCCGTATAGATGGCAGTCAACAGTGCAAAAAGCGATCCGCACCACAGCGATATTGTTTCGAGAAGAGGCAACTGAAAATATTTTGCAACTCCCCACAAGGCAAGAAAAGCACCAAATCCGGCAATTGTCAGACCTCCCTTTACAAGCCATGAGCTGAATTGCGGTCGTAGCATCACCGAAGAAAAGCGCTCGGGACGATCAAGATCCTTGACAAGAAATCCTCCCGTAAGAGCAAGGAAGAGCAGCGAAGTTGCCCATACAGCCCACTGCAGCGAATCGGAGAGGGAGTGCATCAGCAAGGTCTGCAAAACAAACATCAGCAGGAACAACCCTGACGCAACAGCCTTCGACCAGACATAAGCGGGAACTTCCCAGCCCCAGACAACGCCCTTGGAAGGAATATCATAAACCTTTCTCTGCTTTGGTTTTCCATCAATTCCGGATGATGGAAGCAATTTTTTTGCCGGTTTGGTAAACTTCTTGCCTGCAAAATGACCAACTCCGCGAGACTGCTCACTCCAGAGATAGCCATTGACCTCCGAAACTTCCAGAGGATCAAGCGAAGCTCCATCTCCATTGATATAATAAACTTTGGGGGAGGTGCCTTTTTCCGGCTTTCGCACCATGGTCTGCTCTTTGGCCACAAGACGAGCTATCTCGCTGCGGGGATCATCGAGATCACCGGCAACAATTGCCTGCTGCGGACAAATCGCAACACAGGCAGGCTTGAGTCCAACCTCTTTTCGATGAGCGCAATAATTACATTTCGCAGAGGTATGGGTCTCGGGATCCATATAGAGTGCACCATAAGGACAGGCCTGGGAACAAGCTTTACAGCCGATACAGCGACGCTGGTCAAAATCAACAATACCATCATCCCGCCGGTGCAAAGCCTCTACGGGACATATTGCAACACAGGGCGGTTCAGCACAATGGTTGCAGCGAAGAACGGTAAAATATCTTCGACTGTCAGGAAAGGTCCCCTTTTCAACATATTTAACCCAGGTTCGGTTAACTCCGAGAGGAACCTGATTTTCGGATTTGCAGGCAACCGTGCATGCATGGCACCCGATACATTTCCGGGCATCGATGACAAAGCCGTAATTCATTGAATAGTTTGCTATTAATTATAATACTGATACCGTTTCCTGCTCCCGGTATGCTCATGACGATGCAATCAAGGCTTTTTCCATCTGCTCTTGAACACGCAAAAGCACTCTTGTGCAGAGAAAAAAACAGGTATGAAACCACCCTCACTGTCAATCGTTATATTCATATATGACTGACTGGTTATATTTTAATAAAAGATAATCTGTCTTCAAAAAAAAATCAGATTGGGAACTTTTTTTATTGATGCCACAAAAGCGCACGGCATTAACCTTTCGCCAAAAGCAAGAAAGAGCTATCCCGATAACGGGGCGCTTATGCCTCTCTGCTGTGCAATCAATAAGGGTAGTTTACAGCACTCATTTTGTGGAAGCTTTCAGGAGCGGAAGGTCAAATCAATGGGAGAGTGTTCGATGTGGTGCGGAAAATGAATATATCCGCACGCACGTCGAGGCCGACAATAGAAATGGAAGAGCTGATCGAGGCAAACCTGTGGTGAAGGGATGAAAAAAAACAGCTCAGCCCACTTCCTTTCCTGCCATAACCAGCGTTGGCGGTGCGCCAAGGTGGCGTCCGGCAAGCAGAACATTCCAGTAAAGCCATTCAAAGCCAAGTTTTCCTTGCCAGTTCATCTTTGTTTCCTTGAGCAGGGTAAATGGGCCAAGTTTTGGAGCAGGGAACTTGCCATGAAGTGGCTCTATTTTATAGTTGAAATCAATCAGTGAGGAGGTGCCTTTGGAATAGACAATGAAACAGGTTGAATGTCCGTCGTATATCTCCTCTGGTTTGACACCGTGAATTTCAGACATAATATTGAAAACAACCACATCAGCTTCATAATGGGCAACCGATCCGGCCTTGGAGGTGGGGACGTTGGTAGCATCACCGATCACATAGATTCCATCGTGCTTAAGAGCCTTGAGGGTGTTGTGATGAGTCGGCACATAGCCTATCCCGTCATCCATACCGGAATTGGTGATAACTTCATCGCCAATAGTAGATGGCACAATAACCAGCGTATCAAACTTAATCTTGTCGCCCTGAACAGATTCTATATACTTCTCTTTGCCATTCACCGCATTGAGCTCGTAATTGGTCGTAATTTTAATGTTTTTGCTCTTGGCAGACTCGATGAAGACCGCCGAAGCCTTGGGCTTGGTGAATGCCCCTGACAAAGGAGTAACCAGCTCGATATCAACCTTGTTTCTGATACCTCTTTTCGTGAAATACCAGTCAGCAAGAAAGACAAACTCGATAGGGGCTACCGGGCATTTGAAAGGAAGCTCGGCAATATTCATCACCACTTTACCGCCATCAATCTCCTTGAGTCTCTTGCAAAGCACTTCAGCCGCCTCAACAGTATAAAATGAAAATGCATTTTTACCCCAGGCATCCATCAAACCGTCATTCTCCTCCGGCGCAATTCTGCATCCGGTACTGATGACGAGGAAGTCATAGAAAAAGGTGTGGTTTTTGGTCTTTACTTTCTTCGCTTCCGGATCAATATGAGTGATCTCGTCGATCACAAAATTAACACCAGAAATAATGTACTTGGTGCGTGACCGAACAAGAGTTTTCGGCTTTTGAAGCCCGAAAGGAACAAAGAGCATGCCTGGCTGGTAGATATGGCGATCATCCCGATCAATCACTGTAATTTCCCAATCTTCCGGCAAATGCCGCCTCAGGTTGTTGGAAATGATCGTTCCGCCTGTCCCTGCACCTAATACAACTATCTTTTTTGCCATGGCTACTGCCTCCTTTGTTCAGAATTATTTTTTCAGGGCGAACTATTTGAAAAGAAAAAGGAAAGCTGGACGGCGTCCAGCAAGGTGCGCAAGAGGATAGTGGGCAAACAAGAGCAAAAATCTGACCTCAGCCTGACATGTTTGCTTATCCAGCCTGCACTCATAAACCTGATAAACGAATTATCGTTTATGCATACATTACTATATATCTGTATGAATCAATAATTCATAATATATAGAACACCATACTGAAATACAAGCAAACAGCCAATCTCCCTGTAGCTGAACAGCGCATTAATGACTGATCTGCTATTTTGCCTGAATGGGGAAAATGTCCGCCCATATCTGCGGGGCATTGAGTACCTTGCAGATAAAAGTTTTTAGATTGGCCTCACTCATGACAAGCGCTATATTACATTTCGGAAGGCTTTTCAATCAGTGCGTTATGATTTTTGTCTTTCAAGTATTAATCTAACGTATTGCAATGTATTGATATAGGTTGCGTTTACATGAAAATGGCAGATCCGCTTTAACGTTTTGTTAACTCAAGTTCAATCAATGAATCATCTTCATATTGGTTTTGTAGGGACAGGAAGAATTGCCCGGGCGCTCATCGCAGGCCTCAGCGGGAAAACAAATACCACTATTTTCGGCTTTGACAAAGAGCCTGCGGCATTGGCATCCATTGCTTCAGAATACTCCCTTCTGGCATGCCTCTCGGCGGAAGAGGTTGCCCAAAAGGCACAGATTATCATCCTTGCCGTCAAACCATACCAGATCGCAGAGGTACTCGGAGAACTGAAACCCTCACTTGGAAAAGCGCACCTTATAATCAGCGTTGCTGCCGGAATTTCTTCTGAATTTATCCGGAGTAATTCCATGGAGAGCATGAAGGTTATCAGGGTCATGCCAAATACACCCGCATTCGTAGGTGAAGGAATGACCGCCGTATGCAGAGGCATAATGGCTTCAGACGAGGATGTCGCCCTTGCCTGTGACATTTTCAGTTCGATTGGCCGGGTCTCCATTCTCGATGAAGTGCAGATGGATGCGGCAACCGCACTTTCCGGCAGCGGACCGGCCTATATGTTCCATATCCTTGATGCGCTGGCAGAAGGAGGAGTGCAGTGTGGTCTTTCAAGAGATGAAGCCCTGCTCCTCGGAGCACAAACAATGCTTGGTGCAGCCAAAATGGTACTTTCAGGAGATAAAAGCCCTGAAACACTCAAGCGGGAGGTTACGACACCGGGCGGAACAACGGAAGCCGGGCTGAAGGTTATGGAAGAAAAAAATATCCGCCATATTCTCCTCGAAACAGTTGCTGCAGCAGCAGCGCGCTCCAGGGAACTCATGAAATAACGCGGGATATGACGAGAGGCACTGTTCTTTACATTTACCGGGCTTTTTTCATGCTCTTGGTTGCATCCTTTTGCTTTCCGGCAAACGGTGAAACTTCAGGCAGTAATAAGGAAACCAAACCCTTTCTTGTTTCTTCGGCAAGCAATCGCACTCCATTTGTCGGTCAGGAAGTCGTTCTGACCTATACACTTTACTTCAAAGAGCAGGCACCAAAAATTTCCGATGAGGTAAATCCTTCGCTTCAGGGAGTATGGGCAAGGGAAAGTGCTCCTGATCGCTATATGAAGAGCATGCCTGCAACTGTTCAGGGCGAACCATTCAGAAGCGCAGTTATAAAGCAGTTCAGGCTGGTACCTGTTCAAAGTGGAAAAATAAATGTTTCAGGATACAGCATGATGTGTGCCATTGAAGCTGTTTCGTCAGGCATCGAAGAGTTGCCTGCCAACCGTTTCAGACTCACTGCACCCGATATTGTCATTGTTGCCCGCCCGCTTCCGGAACCAGTTCCTGAAGGGTTTTCCGGTGCCGTCGGCACCTTTCGCCTTGAGCTTCTTGCCGATAAAGAGAGTCTCAGGGCAGGGGAATCTCTTGGTATGAAACTCACGCTCACGGGAACAGGAAACCTGCAGACCCTGAAACTTCCAGACATTACCCTTCCTGAAAGTTTCAGGCAAAACCCTCCGGTAATTGCGACCGCCCTGCAAAAAGAAGCCGCGACTACCTCCGGCTCCATAACAGCGACGATTATGGCCTGCCCCCAGGCAGAGGGTGATTTTCATATCCCGGCAACAAAGATGGTTGTATTCAACCCTGACTCCAGACAATTCAGCACCCTGCTTTCCAAACCGTTCACGATAAAAGTCTCTGCCGCACCTCTACCTCTGGAGAGCGAAAGAGCACCTCTCAAGAGCAGTGATGAAAAAAACGGCAAACTCTCAACATTATTCTCAAAGCCAGCAATTGCCTTGCTCTTGCTCCTGACTGGTTCAGCACTTTTTCTGGCGGTGAAGAGAGGTATGAATCGAGCAAAAAAACTTCCATCGGACAACATGACCGAGCCTTTTGCCGATAGCGAAAAATCAGCAGGAAAGCTCAAACAGCAACTTTTTGCCCTGCTCGAAGAGGCCGGAATAAAGAGCCCCGGAGGGCTGACAAGAGCGGAACTGAATAATGCACTCCAGGCAATAGCAATCCCCGATGAGGCTCGCTCATCAATCCCTGAACTGCTTGACTCTCTCGACAAGATTCTCTTCAGTCCGACAGGAGAAAAAGAGAGTGGAAGTCTTGAGAAAATTGCCACTGAAATAACTGGACTGTTGAAGGTGTTGAAAACCGCCAGCAGTTCCCGCTGAGAGAGTTTACGGCTTATTGCGTCGCCCCGAAAAGGGTTATGGCGCGTTCCGGATAATCGGTGATGACACCCTCAGCGCCAAACTGCTGCATGACAAGCATATCCTCGATACGATTCACCGTCCAGGGTATCATCCCGATACCTTGTGCATGAAGGCCGTCTGCCATCTCTTGGTCAACGAGTTCAAAATGAGGATTGACATAGCGGGGCCGAAATCCGAGCTTCTGCAGAAATAGTTCCATATTGACCCTCTCATCAATCAGCAGGCCATAACAAAGATGCCGATTCAGCTTCCATGCCTCCCGTATCACCCGGTAATCAAACGACTGTATCCTGACGCGACCCGATAATCCCGCAGCCATTACAAGCTCGACAACAAGGGCAGCATACCTGGCTGGCGACGGATGAAAAATTCCATCCTTGTCAGGCCAAGACTTTATTTCAAGATTATAGATCATAGGCCCCGTCATTCCTGCCGATAGCATATAACCATCTACCGCCGGAAAAAGGGTTGAGAGCAAAGGTTTGGAGGCCGAAATTCTCTGCTGGGCCGAAAATGAGGGATGAGGAAGACCGCAATCAAAAACGGAGATATCGGCATACAGCATATCATAGATAGTGTATCGAAACCGGTCTGCGGCAGTGAGTGGGTGAGCGTGAGGGTCTGAACAAAGAGGTGCAGAAAGCCAGGGGTCGTGTGAAACTACAATCTGGTAATCTTTTGAAACCACCAGATCAAGTTCCACAACCCTTACACCAAGATCGGCCGCCTTGCAGAATGCCTGCAGGGTGTTTTCAGGGAAAAATGATCTTGCTCCCCGATGTGCCTGTATTTCAAAAGCCATACCGCAAAACAAAGGGTACGAAACATCCGCCCTTCTGCCAGTCTGACAAGAGGTTATTTAACGACAATCCAGTGCTTGAAGCCTTCAAAAATCTTGTCGAAAACGCCCTCATCCTTTGTTTCAGAAGAGAAAACCTGCTGACTCTCATGGCCGACAAGTGCGAAATAAATGGCCTTTTCGTAAAAGTAGTTCAACTGGTGGGAAAATTCGATAGCCCTGTTCAAATCGATCCCTTCGGTAACGATACCTTCATCGAGAATATAGCTCCAGAGCAGGTCCCGTTCCAGCATGAAGGAATAGATCATTTCACTGGCCTTAATACCCGATTTCGCTCCCTGGGCACCGATTTCGCAAAACTCCTGCGCGATATCCCTGTCACGACCCTCCTGCTTGCCTATCCACTGGCCAATTTTTCTGAATCGGCTGTAAACGATATCATGAAGCTGCTCCTTTGTGAGCTTGCCATAGCTGGCCGTAAGAGGATTGGTGCGAAGATTCTGGACACATTGCAGAGTAAGCGATTCCGCATGGTCTTCAATAAGACGGATGAAACGATTGATGAGCAGCATGGCAATAAATATATCGATATCGTGATGAAATTACCTTCACCAAAGCTACGGATCTTCTTTGAAAAGTTCAAAGAAAACCGCAGGATATCACCATCCGGAAAAATACCGGAAGGAACGTTCAGACGTTATCCGCTCAGAGTCCCTTTTATGCGCTGCGTTTACCGTTAGGAACGCGGGAAACCTTGGAGAAGCTCTTTTTTTTCGGCTTTCGTTTCTGCAGCTTGTTGCCATCTGCACTTTTCGGCATGGCATAGATGCCGGAACTGCTTACACCGAAAAAATCGGAAGCGCTTTTGGTTCTGCTTTTGTTAAACCGGTTTTTACGATACTTTTTTTCCAGGTCGGCATAAGGACTGGGCGGGTGTGGAGAGGTATTGTGGTTATTAAAATTCGGTTCGTCAATGACCTCTTCAACATCATCCAAAACCACGTCGGGATGAACTGTATTAAGCAAGTTGTTTCAATTTATGTTTCAATAAACCAAGAGCATTCTTGTATTACTCGGGATTATTCTGAAGGGAATCCAATTTACGATTTTAGAATTAAAATGCAAGAAATTGCATCATATTCTGACGACGAAAAACTTCCTGATGAAGTTTTTACCGTTGCTTGTTGTCAGTTTAAATATTAAATTTTAAAAAACTTCCCAAAAAAAACGGAGCTTGACAATGGATATTCGCAGATTGATTCTGGCAGTTATTCTTCCTCCCTCAGCAGTCATGAACAAAGAAGCGGGAACGATCATGCTGACCGGACTTCTTACCCTCCTCGGCTGGCTTCCGGGTGTTGCAGCAGCTCTCTTCATGATTTACCAGGAACAGCGCCAGGTAAAAGCCTGACAGTTCGCTTTGCTCTCTGCTTCAGGTGAAAGGGGTGTAACTGAACTACCACATTCTGTTTGGCTGAAGAAACGGGTCATGGTTGCAATAAGTTCCAGAGAAGCAACGTTTGTTACCTTATTTTTACGTCGCTTCATTTATTTAAAATGGGGCGGTTCTGGTTTGCCAGTGACCGCCTCTTTTTTTTATCGTCAGGGGATTTAAAACATATTGCCTGCCATACCTCCCTCTGTACTCATTATCGAGCCCTCAATAAAGAGCGGACAAGCCTCCATGCATGAACCAGAAGAAAAGAGAGTCCGGCAACGACAATGATCGTGGCTCCTGAAGCGATATCGAACATAAAGGATAACCAGAGCCCGCTCAAACTGAAAAGCCCTGAAAGCACGACGGCCAGCAGCATCATGGCCGGCAGGCTGCGGCTGAACAGTCGCGCAATGGCCGCAGGAATGGTCAGAAGCGCAATCACCATAACGATACCCACAACCCTCATCATAATCACAACCGTCAACGCAATGAGGCACAGCATCAAGAGGTAGAGCGCTGTTGCTGGCAAACCAGAAACCGTTGCATACTCCTCATCAAACGAGATGGCAAGAAATTCCTTGCCAAGAAGCCAGACCACGGCAATGATCAGCAGATCAAGCAGGAGAATCATCCAGAGATCGAATGACGGAACCGTCAGAATATTGCCGAAAAGATAGCTGAAGAGATCAGGAGCATAACCAGGTTTAAGCCCGATCAAAATGACCCCAACCGCCATACCCACCGCCCAGAAGGTACCAATGGCCGTATCTTCGGCAACCTTTGCCTTTTTGCTCAAGAGACCAATTGCCAATGCGGAAGCCAGACTGAAAGGAATCACTCCAAACAAAGGGTTTATACCGAGGTAGTAACCCAGTCCGATGCCTCCAAAAGCAGTATGAGCAATGCCTCCACTTATAAAACCGATCCTTTTGACTACGACATAAGTGCCGATGATGCCGCAGGCAACGCTGGAAAGCAGCGCAGCCAGAAGTGCATTGCGCATGAATTCAAAAGCAAGAATCTCTGGCAGCATAGCTCTTTATCGTTGAGTGGTTCAAAAAAAACATGCTCTTAACTAACATTGGCATAAAGCACTCAAAGGAGAGCGCCCCTTAACCGGCTCACTTCCCTGGTCGTGCAGCTCAAGCTTGACGTTCAGTGATGCAATTCTTGTAACGTAACGGCTGACAGTAGCGATATCATGGGTAACAAGAACAATGGTGAGCTTGTCTTTCAGTTGCTCCAAAAGATCGTAAATGGTGGTTTTCATCTCTGGATCGATACTTGCGGTAGGCTCGTCAAGCAGAAGCAGTTCAGGCTCTCCGGCAAGTGCCCGCGCAATAAGGGCTCGCTGCAGCTCTCCTCCTGACAAATCACCGATACGACGCTCAGCAAGCCGTTCAAGACCCGCCGTCTGGATTGCCAAATCGACTTTTTCACGATCGACCTGATTATAGTGCTGAAAAAGTTTTTTTTTCGACAGTCGCCCCATAAGGACAAGATCCCTGACACAGAGTGGAAACTCACGATCAAAAAAAAGCCGCTGAGGCACATAACCGATCCGTCCGGGTGAACTGCCCGGCAGCCCTCCAAAAACACTCACCCTGCCTTCCGACGGTTTTTCAAGGCCGAGAATCACCCTTAAAAAGGTTGTTTTTCCTCCACCGTTCGGTCCGATAAGACCGAGAAAATCTTTCTCAAAAACAGAGAGCGTCAAGCTGTCAAGCACCTTCACGCCACCAAGCATGAGTGAAAGCTTTTCACATTCGATAATCGGTACCTTCATTACATGCTTTCGATAAATGTTGTTGTGGTACGCTGCAGATTTTCGATGTAATCGGAAGCAAGAGGATCGACACTGCGGGTCACACCCCCGATTTCCCTTGCAATGGCTGCTGCCTGCGCGGAACTGAACTGGGGAGAGACCAGCATTACTTTTATACGGTTTGCTTTGGCTTTTTCTATCACACGTATCATCTGGCGAGGAGTCAGCGTCTTGCCCTCATTTTCTGCGGCAACCTGTTCAAGCCCATAAGCATCGGCATAATATCCCCATGCCGGATGGAAAACCAGAAACCGACGGTTCTTTACACCAGCAAGCTGCCGATGAATCTCCTGGTCGAGCACCTGCAGTTCTGCCACAAGCGTGGCGCAGTTGGCTGCGTAATCATTTTTATGAAGAGGATCAGCCTCAACCAAAGCCCTTTCGACGTTCTTTGCAATGATAATGCCGTTGGCTGGAGAGAGCCAGTAATGAGGATCGTAACGACCGTGATCATGCGCTCCATCCTCTTCATCATGCTTTATCGCAAGCAGATGGACACCCTCGACGGCATTACAAAGCTTCAACGCGGGATTAAGCGACAAAAAACGTTGCATCCAGTCAAGCTCAAACTCGACTCCGGAACCTGCCTTGATGAAAAGTGTCGCATCACCAAGCCTCGACATCTGTCGGGGAGTTGGTTCATAACTGTGAGGATTGCCACCCGGCGGCACCATGACCGATACGGCAACATGGGGGCCTCCGATACGTTCCGCAAAAAAGGAGAGCGGTGCAATGGAGACCACAATTTGCAGCTTTTCCTTTTTTGGCTCCGGAGTACAGCCGCAGAAAAAAACACTCACAAGCAGAAGGGTGAGTGCAATAAAATTGACCGGAAACTTTTTCATCCTGACGCTTCCGTTTCCCTGGATGAGCAGGAGGCACAAATACCACGAAGCTGCAGCACGTGACTCACAACCCTGAACCCCTCTATCACCACTCCCTCTTGATAGGCACAACTCTCGACCTGACCAACCAAACCGCATGATATACAGATAACATGATGGTGATGATGAACGCCATCACGCTGAGAGCAGCAACAGAGTGCATAACTGCGCTCCCTGCCAAAGCCCACAACCCGAAAAAGCACTCCGCAATCAGCAAGTGCTTCAAGATTGCGATAAACACCTGGCAATCCGCACCGGATGAACTGACACTTCAGACGCTCCTGCACTTCCTGCGGCGAAAGCTGCACGCGAGAATCTGAAAACATGGCAATGATTGCCTGACGGCGAGGCGTCAGCTTCAGACCTGCATCTCTCATCAACAGATAAGCTTCCTTCATAAGGATAAACAGAAATAGTTTCCATTTATAAATATACAAAATAAATCCGGCAGCAAGGCACAAAGGAACGCCATTACTGCCGGAAAAATCAGTGTTACGGAAGCCGGTTCAATGCACTGACTGTTGCCTTGATCGAAGCAAGGCTGATATTGGAATCAATGCCTGCTCCATAGGAGATCCGTCCGTCGGCACAACCAATCCTGATATAGGCGATAGCAAGAGCTCCGGCGCTGTGCCCGATAGAGTGCTCGGCGTAATCATCCACACTGAACTCCAGACCGCTCTCCCTGATAAATCCCTTCACAAAAGCATCGAGAGGCCCATTGCCCTGTGCATCAAAACTGAACTCTTTCTCTTTTGTCTGAACTATACAGGTGATGGCGGTAGCCTCTTCATCAAGACGCTCCAGATCCTCATCTTCCCATCTGATATGACACTTTTTGAGCGAAACAGGCTCCCTGAGTTTCACATATTCAGCATGAAACAGTTCATGAATCTGATCTGGCGAAAGCTCAACGCCAGTAGTATCGGCCACAGCCTGTACCACTTCGGCAAAATCAGGCTGCATCCATTTCGGTATCTGTATACCATAATCCTTCTCGAGCACATAGGCAACGCCTCCCTTGCCTGACTGGCTGTTGATACGCACAATGGCCTCATAGTTACAACCTACATCCTGCGGATCAATCGGCAGATAGGGAACCGCCCACAAACCGCCGGGCGACTGAGGCTGCGCCTTCATACCCTTGCTGATGGCATCCTGATGCGAGCCGGAAAAAGCCGTATAGACCAGGTCACCGGCATAAGGATGACGGGGATGAATATCCATGCGGGTACACCGGCGGTAAACCTCGCGAATCCTTGGGAGATCGGAAAAATCAAGTTCAGGATCAACACCCTGGCTAAAGAGGTTGAGCGCCATAATGACAATATCCATATTGCCACACCGCTCGCCATTGCCAAACAAGGCACCCTCAACGCGGTCAGCTCCGGCCATCACGGCCAATTCAGCCGTAGCGACAGCGGTTCCACGATCATTATGGGCATGAACGCTGATAAGAACTGCATCCCGATTCTTGATATTGCGACAGAACCACTCGATCCGGTCAGCATAAATATTCGGAAGCGACATTTCAACCGTGGAAGGCAGGTTCAGAATGATTTTGTCACTTGCCGAAGCGCCCCAGGTATCCATGACCGCATGACAAACATCGAGCGCATAATCGAGCTCCGTACCGGTAAAACTCTCAGGACTGTACTCAAACCGGATACCAGCATTCCCGCTCTCATCCTTAAGGCGACGAACAAGCGCCGTACCCTCGATCGCAATAGCCTTTATCTCCTCCCTGTTTTTGCGAAACACCACATCACGCTGCAAGCGGGATGTCGAGTTATAGAGATGCACAATTGCATGCTTTGCGCCTTTGATGGCATCGAAGGTTTTGCGGATCAGATGTTCACGCGCTTGGGTCAGCACCTGGATGGTCACATCGTCAGGAATAAGTCCATCATTGACAAGTCGGCGAACAAACGCAAACTCGGTAGCCGAGGCAGATGGAAAACCAACCTCGATCTCCTTGAACCCCACAGAGACAAGAAGCTGGAACATAGCCACCTTTTCGGCCACACTCATCGGTATCGGAAGCGCCTGGTTGCCATCACGAAGATCCACACTGCTCCATATCGGCGCTTTGGTGATAGTTTTGTCAGGCCAGCTCCTTGCGGAAATATCAACCGAAGGATATGCCGCGTATTTTTGGAAATTCATTTTTTTCATTGCCCTTCATCCTCCATTTATCACTTTAAACGAAAAAAGCCACCAACCCTTGAGAAGGTGGCGGCTTTAACAATGTTCTCTCTGGCTGCAAAATAGAACTAAAACGCACCTCCCCTCAAAGCTCTCTCGCTCAGGAGTAGCAAGCCCAAGGTAAGCAGAAGGTTGTTCATGTTCATTGCCGGCATCATGGTCATCGCGGTAAAAATCGATATCTGTTTTTTCAAAATAAAAAAATAGGAACAAATACAAAACCAACTCCCTGATTGAGCATAGAATCAACATATAAACGTCAAGATTCGCTCAATTATAATCATCACGGGAAAAATGCTCAGGATGATTGGTGAAGCAATTACACCGCCTTCGACCAGTACATGTGTTTCTGAAAATCAATAAACGTCGAAAGGATTTTATCCGTTGAGCCAAGAACCGCAACCGCATCCGGGATTGCGTGGTATTTGAGCAGGAGCAGATAGGGCAATTTTTCTTGATCCAGCTCTCCGACTCCGGTCTCTATGTATTTGGAAAGGACAAATTCAACAAACTCTCTCTGTTTGTCATCAAGACCGTAGTAAATGTTCTCTTTCGATTCAGCAACTCTTCTCTCCCTTGTGATAGGTCTGTGGGCAAAGGCGATATATTCAAGCACATCAAAGAGGTCGCTTTTTTCGGCATTGATGAGTTTCTGAATGGATTCCAGTTGCTCTTTCCCGTAGCCAGCGTCAGCAAGCTTTTCAAGCAGGGCTCTCCGGGTTTGCGGGGCTGACCATAACTCCTTGAGCTCCTCTTCGTTTTTGAAAAAGTCCGGCAAGAGGCCGAACATTCCATGAATGAACTCTTCGACAGAAATTACCCTTCCGTCGGAACTCCAGAACGAGGTCGCGATCATGTGCTGTATTTCACGCTCCTTGCCGTCACTCAGCCTTATTTTGAGCTTTTGGCGAAGCTCACCAGGTGGTACCGGCGGATCAGTTGACTCTGGTGGGCTCGGTTCAGTACCCTCTTTTTCTGTGTCAACACCACCTTCTCTGATGGTCGTCTGGTCGATCGGTTCACCGTCCCATTCTACATCCGAAAAATGGTGGCAGGCATCGACAAAGTCGTAGATGGTGAAATACTCTTTTCCGTCGAAGAGTCTGGTGCCCCGCCCGATGATCTGCTTGAACTCAATGATAGTCTTGATGGGCCGAAGCAGAACAATGTTGCGGATATTGAGCGCATCAACACCGGTAGAGAGCTTTTGAGAGGTGGTCAGTATGGTCGGAATGGTTTTGTCGTTGTCCTGAAACTCCCGGAGATACTGCTCTCCAAGTTCGCCATCATTTGCCGTGACCCGTACACAGTAGTTTGCGTCACTGCTGCTCTTGAGCTGGTTGACCAGATCACGGATCACTGCTGCGTGCGCCTGGTTGGCGCAGAAAATTATTGCCTTTTCAGACTGGTTGATTTCAGCAAGCAGAATCCGCACCCGCTTAGCTTCACGTGCCTCGATTTCAATGATGTTGTTGAACTCCTCCTCTTTGTAGAGTCGCCCCTCCTCCACTTCACCCTCGATGACCTGATCGTCGGAGGTGTAGATATAATCGTCAATAGTGGTTTTTATGCGTTTGACCCTGAAAGGGGTAAGAAAGCCATCGTTGATACCCTCTTTGAGCGAGTAAATAAAAACCGGCTTGCCGAAATAGTTGTAGGTATCGACGTTATCGGTACGTCTTGGCGTAGCCGTCAGACCAATCTGTACTGCCGGTGAAAAATATTCCAGAATGCCCCGCCAGTTGCCTTCATTGTTTGCCCCGCCACGGTGGCATTCGTCAATGATGATGAGGTCGAAATAGTCCGTTGGGTACTCACCAAAACAGGGAGTGTTCTCCGGGCCGGTCATGAAGGTCTGGAAGATGGTAAAAAAGATGCTGCCATTGGTCAGCACCCGGCCGTTTTTGCGAATCTCTTCCGGTTTGATGCGGACAAGAGCGTCAGGCGGAAAGGGAGAAAATGCATTGAACGCCTGATCGGAGAGAATGTTGCGATCAGCAAGAATAAGAATGCGCGGCCTTCGTTTACCGTCACGGTTGAGGTTCCACCGGCTCTGGAAAAGTTTCCAGACAATCTGAAAAGCTATAAAGGTTTTGCCCGTGCCAGTTGCAAGAGTGAGCAGAATGCGCTGCGTCTCTTGAGCAATGGCCGCAAGGGCCTTGTTAATAGCCAGCTCCTGATAGTATCGCACGGTTTTTGTTCCGCCGATATCATCAAAAGGTACCTTGTTGAAACACTCTTCCCAGGGGTTTGGCAGAGCAAAGGTTTTGTGCCAAAGCTCATCCGGTGACGGAAAAGTTTCAATCAACCCTTCTGCGCCGGTGTTCATGCAGATCTGGTAGGTCTCTATACCATTGCAGGAAAATGTGGTCGCGAGCTGGAGTTTTTCAGCATAATTCTTGGCCTGGGCCACTCCTTCACCCACAGGCAGTTCATTGCTTTTAGCCTCGATTACCGCGAGTTTCCGGCCATGATAGACCAGAACATAATCAGCCGTCAATAATTTACCACGAACGCCGCCAGTCTGAATCTTGCCAGCAGTGATCGAATACTCACGCTGGACTTTTGAGCCGTCAACAACACCCCAGCCACTCGCTTTCAGCTTCGGGTCAATGAGTTCTGCTCTGGTTTCGGCTTCGTTCATAAGTTTGACAATGGACGGTTGACAATGGACAGTTGACAATGAAGAGTTATCCATTCTCCATTGTCAATTGCCCATTGTTATAAGACTATTTCCGTTGCTTGGACGTGTTGATTATGCTGGTCAATTGTTTGAGCAATTCCTTATTATCATTGAGTATAGATTCTGCTTCACTGGAAGTCAGATATGCCGTTTCACGAAGGAGAAGATGACAATATTCTGTTTCGTTAGCCTCTTTAAGAGCAATTGCCAATTTATGAATAAAATCAGGTTTGCTCTCAGCCTGATCAGCCTCACGTACCAATGCGCCAACTGCGGTTCCAGATCGAAGCAGTTGTCTTGATAACACAAACT
>SZXY01000185.1 GCA_005843805.1 Chlorobium sp. | reverse complement strand
TCTACAAAGGCGCCCTCCTCGTCAGCGCAAACGCCATCATGGTTGTCCACAATCACCCATCCGGCAATCCCGAACCCAGCCGAGCCGACAAAGAAGTAACCACCAAACTCATCCAAGCTGGCAACATCCTCGACATCAACCCCCTCGATCACCTCATCATCGGCAACAATCAACACTACAGCTTCTTCGCCAACGGCCTCATCCCCAAATAACCCCCACCACCAAAAAGGGCACGGAACCACCCGTGCCCAAACCCTCAACCCCCACCAATGGCCCACGCTCGCGAACCCAGCGCCCCCCCATGACGCTCTTCGCTCCGTCCACCACCAAATAAAAAAAGTCACCTCACAAACAGTGGATTACTCAAAATCCCTGCTTACATTACCTGTCAGGCATACCGCAACAGACGCATTTGGCTACTGTTGTGAGTTATAACTCAAATATTCGCAGTTTAGGCGGTTCAATCTAATTGTTGTTAGGCTTCAGGAGTGGTAATGGATTGGGTTAAGCAATTTACCGATATGATCTTCCCTCTATATCAAGATCTAGTGTATATTGAGGGGGCATATAATCTGAAGAATCAGCATCTGCCCAAATCAATATTTAAGTATCGCAAAGTCGATATAAAGTCACTTAAAAATCTCGAAGAAGATACAGTATGGCTTGCTGACCCCATCAATTTAAATGACCCTTATGATTGTGCTCATACGATTGACTTTCCTCGTTTATTGCAAAGTCCAGCATTGAGTAATAAGTTGATACAAGAAAAAGGGTGTGATTGGAATCTGTCGGACGATCAAAAGAAGAGTCTTGCAATCAGCCCAGACCCGAATAGTGAATTAATGGAAATTGATCTTTTAGGAGAGCCTCCAGAAAAGAGAGAAACTGTTAGGGATTCCTTTCTTTCAGATATAAAGAAAAGACATGAAGATTTAGCTGTCTTCAGCTCAAAAAAATTTGCAAGAAACTTCAAGCTTTGCTCTTTTTCTGAACGCAATGACTCAATCGTAATGTGGGCTCACTATGCATCTGATCATAAGGGATTTTGCATTGAATATGATTTAGAAAAAATTCCTTGTACGGATTATCGAAGGCGATTATTGTATCCGGTGATATACTCTGATCAAATGTTTGATGCTACTGAACATTTGATGAAAGAGAAGGGGGATAAAAGTTTAAATTTTTTGCGTTGGCATTTGGCTGCGTTAGTAAAGGCGAGAGATTGGGATTATGAAAAAGAGTGGCGTTTAGTTTTTCCTCATGAAGAATGTGATTCTGAGCGAACTTATGTCATGGGTAAGCCGAAAATGGTTTACTTTGGGAAGGACATTCCCCTTGATGACGAAGATCAACTTACCGAAATTTGTCAACGGAGAAAGATTCCTTATGCTAAAATGAAACCCCATCATAGTATGTTTAAAATGGTACCCTATTCGTTATAAGTTACTTTATAGCATTTTTTCAAAGAGAACGCTTAACAAGACAAATGCACTCGGGTAGCAAAAAGCTGCGCCGTCTGAGCTATTATTGATGTCAATCATCACCCAATCACCACAACCTCATCCCGCTCCCGATCATCAGCCGGTGGAGCCTCACGCTTGC
Source organism: Chlorobium sp. (assembly GCA_005843805.1). Classification (GTDB taxonomy): domain Bacteria; phylum Bacteroidota; class Chlorobiia; order Chlorobiales; family Chlorobiaceae; genus Chlorobium. The sequence continues at coordinate 924 of SZXY01000185.1, read as the reverse complement.
CCCACCGCTCAGGATGCTTCCGCTCCAAAAACCACGCCGACGCAAACCAGTTCTTCACCGAAGCTGTCTCGATATTCTTCAGGTGAAACACCTCCGCCTTCGCTTCAGCCTGCTCAACCGCCAGATAGAGATCCCGGTACAAGCCAGACCGCTCCCGCTCACCCCGCTTCAGCCAATTCAAGAGCGTCTTCCGGTCAATCCCAGCAATCCCGACACGTCGGGACACCTCCCGATAATGACCCGCACCAAGCGCATCAACAATGCACCCGGTAATCTCCTCCGTAATCTTCGCCGCCGGCATCACATACCCCTTTTTATGCGGGGAAATGGGGAAATAGAAACCCACCACTCCCCACCACAAACACAACTCTAACGCTCATTCCCTATCTTTACCTTTCTATACTTGTCTTTATCTTCCGAAATAGATATATTTACCCGTAACCATAAGCGAAATATACCGAAAATATAGATAAATGCCTATACAAGGGCCCTTTACCGACGAAGCCAAACGCCTCAGAGCAGAGATCAAAAAGAAATTCAAAACCCAGGTAGCCCTCTGCCAGGCAATCGGAGCCAAAGACGCCTCCTACATCACCGCCTACGTCACCGGCAAAAACCGCATCGGCAACATCCTCCGTGAAAAACTTGAAGCTGTCGGCATCGACGTCAACTACATCCTCTACGGCAAAAAAGGCACCCCGCAGCTTCCACCACCGCCGCCTGACCCAGCCCTCACCCTCATTCTTACCGACTGCACCCAAAAAATCCAGCAGCTCCAAAACGCCGCCATCGACATGAACAAACAACTCCTCGAACTCAACAAACTTCTCGACACCCTCAAAAAAAGAGTCGGCCAATAACCCGCTCCACCTTACTGCATCCGCCGGAGAATCCGCTGAACCTCCTCCTCCTCCTCAAGCGGGC
>SZXY01000021.1 GCA_005843805.1 Chlorobium sp. | reverse complement strand
TGCGCACGGTGGTGGGAGAGACGCTGAGGGTGTCGTCGCCCATGATCTTGCGGGTTTCGTTGACCATCTTCATCTCTTCCTTGGTGTAGCCGTTGTCGGTGAAGGCGTCGATCTGCGGTACGGCGTTGAAAGCGATCTGATGAAAGTGGGTGAACTCTTCCTGCTCTTCTCCGGCAAGCTCGCTTTCAAGGGCGTCGCGTCCAACCTTGCCTTTGCCTGTGACAGACTGGTAGGTGGAAACTACAACGCGTTTGACGCCAAAGAGCTCTTGCAGGGGCTTGAGCACCACTACCATCTGGATGGTTGAGCAGTTGGGGTTGGCGATAACTGGTTCAGGAGTACCGTCGGCTTTGAAAATGGCTTCCGGGTTGACCTCGGGTACGACGAGCGGCACGTCCACGTCCATGCGGAATGCTGATGAGTTGTCGATGACGATTGCGCCTTCTTCTGCGGCAATCCTGGCCCACTCTTTGCTGGCGGTTGCGCCTGCGGAGAAGAGGGCGATATCGACTCCGCGAAAAACTTCTCGTGAAGGTACCTGGATGGTGAATTTCTCTCCCCTGAACTCGATCTCTTGACCGGCGCTGCGCTCTGAGGCGAGCGGCACCAGTTCACTGACAGGGAAATTTCTCTCTTCGAGAACCTTGATCATGGTGCGGCCAACGAGACCGGTTGCACCAAGCACTGCTACCCGGTAGCGGGAATCCGAACTATTCATATCTCTTTTAAATGGTGTTAAGCTTAATAATTTAATACAAGTTTGTCTGAATGGTCGTTGAGGTACTCACCGTTTCCTTCGATCTTGCCCTCTTTTGCATAGCCTTCGCATTCCTGCTCGTAGTCGAGCAGAATCTGGATTACCTGCTCCCACCCCTCTTCGCGTACCAGTTTGTTGCGTACCCTTGAAACCATCGGCAAGCCTTTGAGGTAGGTTGAGTAGTGACGTCGCATTTCGAGGTTGCCATATTTTTCGCCCTTGAACTGCACCGAGAGCTTGAGGTGATCTATGGCCGCATGTATCCGTTCCCGAAAATCGGGCGGAGGAAGCGGCTTGCCGGTCTGCAAAAAATGCTTGGCACTGGCGAATATAAATGGGTTGCCTATGGAGCCTCGTCCGATCATCACGCCGTCTGCTCCGGTTTCGGCAAACATTGCTGCGGCGTCTTCGGGCGTCCAGATGTCGCCATTGGCAATAATGGGGATGCGGGCTTGTTCCTTGACGGCACGAATCCAGTTCCAGTCGGCCTTGCCTTTGTACATCTGGCTGCGGGTGCGGCCATGCAGGGCGAGCGCCTGAATGCCAGCATCTTCGAGGCGAGGCAGAATGTCAAGAATGTTGATTGATTCAAGATCCCAGCCGATCCTTGTTTTGGCGGTGACGGGTACCTTTACGGCTTTGACAACTGCTTCGGCAATTTGCGTCATCTTGTCGGGCTCTTTCAAGAGGGCTGCACCGGCGCCTTTGCCGGCAACTTTTTTGGTGGGGCATCCGAAATTGATGTCGAGGTAGTCCGGGCAGAACTCTTCGGCAATAACTGCGGCTTCGATCATCGATTCGACCGTGTTGCCGAATATCTGAATGGCAAAGGGTCGTTCTATCTCATCGGTCTTGAGCTTGCGAATGGATTTTTCAACGCCACGGCGCAATGCTTCGGCGCTGATGAACTCGGTATAGACAATGTCCGCCCCGTGGCGCTTGCAGAGCTGCCTGAAAGCCCGGTCAGTCACATCTTCCATAGGGGCAAGAATGACCGGACGGTCAATGTCGATAGTTCCTATTTTCATTCCTGGCCGCTGATGATCTCCGCAGGTCCACCCATCAGTTCCTTGACCTGCCCATGAATTTTTTTGTAGAGCGCAGGATCTTCCTTGAGCGCTTTTTTGACGGTTTCACGTCCCTGGCCGAGCTTGTCCTGGCCGTAGCTGAACCATGACCCGGCTTTTTTGATAACACCGAACTCAACGCCGAGGTCGATCAGTTCGCCTATGGCCGAGATACCCTCTCCGTAGAGAATATCGAATTCAGCACTCTTGAAAGGAGGTGCAACCTTGTTTTTAACAACCTTGACCCTGGTACGGTTCCCGGTGCTCTCTTCGCCATCCTTGATCTGGGCTATTTTGCGGATGTCGAGACGAATGGAGGAATAAAATTTAAGTGCCTTGCCGCCGGTCGTGGTTTCAGGACTGCCGTACATGACACCGATTTTGTCGCGAAGCTGGTTGATGAAGATACAGACACAGCTCGATTTTGAAATGGCTCCGGTAAGCTTGCGCAGCGCTTGGCTCATGAGACGTGCCTGCAGACCCATGACACTGTCACCCATCTCGCCTTCAAGTTCGGCCTGGGGCACCAGTGCGGCCACAGAATCAACTACGACAACGTCGATGGCGCCACTTCGCACAAGGGTTTCGACAATGGAGAGCGCCTGTTCGCCGGATTCCGGCTGGCTGATAAGCAGGGCGTTGATATCGACGCCGAGTTTGCGGGCGTAGGAGGGATCAAAGGCGTGTTCTGCATCGACAATGGCTGCAATGCCTCCCTCTTTCTGCGCTTCGGCTATGACATGAAGCGCAAGGGTGGTTTTTCCCGAAGATTCAGGGCCGAATATTTCTGTCACCCTTCCGCGTGGCAGGCCGCCAACACCGAGGGCAAAGTCAAGCGCCATCGATCCGGTTGAAATGGAGAGCACCTTCATGACCGCTGAACCATCGCCGAGGCGCATGATGGCGCCTTTGCCAAACTGTTTTTCAAGAGCCTCGACGGCTATGTTGAGTTGCTTGAGTTTTGCCGGATCAACACCGACTGACTTCTGTTCTGTTTTCATAGTATCCATAGGATTAGCATTAAAAATTGGAGAAAGAGTTGATCCTTCAGGTTACAATGGTCTTGAGTGTATCGGAAAGTGCCCTGTAGGAAAGGCCAAGTTCCTGCACTGAACGGCTGTTGTTGTATACAAAAAGTTTTGAGGATCCCCTCAAGCTTTCCAGACTGATAAAGGAGGGACGACTTGAAAGAAGCGACCAGAGTTCGCCTCCAAGACCGGCAAGAAAGCCGATGCCTTTGGGCAAATTGAACACAGGAGCGTTTCGGCTGCCTTCAATATGCCCGATATGGTCGAAAAGCTGCCGGAAAGAGAGGTTGTGGCCAACAATGATATATCGCTCCCCTGAAGCACCCTTTTGCCATGCTGCAAGGTGAGCATCGGCCACGTCGCGAACATCGACAAAGCCGGTACTTCCTGAAAGAGAGACAGGGAGTTTACCCTGGTAGATCAAACGCAGCACCTCGTTTGAGGAGCTGAGTGAAGCGGGGTTCTTTTTGTCCACGCCGATAACAACACCGGGATTGAGCAGTACGACATCGAGCCCCTCGGCCACACCGCGAAGCGCTTCGAGTTCCGCCAGATGCTTGGCTTCCATGTAACCGTTCCTGCGCTGCAACTCATTAAAGGTGGTGGACTCGGTGGCCGGAGAACCATCCTCAGTCATGCCTACAGCGGCAATGGAGCTTGTCATGACCAGCTTTCTGACATGGTTGACAAGGCAGGCATTGACTACGTTGCGTGTCCCGATAACATTGGTTTCATAGAGTGCATTGCGGAAGTTTCGTGTATAGGAGATCAATCCGGCACAATGAAAGACCGTATCGATACCCCTGAAGGCCTCGATAAGGGCGAGAGGGTCAAGAATGTCCGCCCTGACAAGTTCAACCGGAAGATTTTCCAGGAATGCACAATCCGCACCCTTCCTGGCGATCACCCTGCAGCGGTACTGTCCGGGAAAACGTGCAAGCAGAGCCAGAACAACCTGGGAGCCTATATATCCGGTAGCGCCGGTTATGACAATTGATGAGTTGAGCATTAAACTCCGAAATATTTCCGCCTTTTTGTTCCAGCGACTCTCCCTCTGGAAACATCCGTTTTTTCTTTCCAGGTTTGGCGGAGCCAATCTTGTGCATTATTAGCAGAAGATAACAACCCCGGCAGTAAAGTTTAAACGACGGCAAAGCTTCACTGTTTACAAAAATAAGAATTAAAACTACATTGCACTCAATTCAGATCAGAAGCATCAGAAAATTATTCAGTAATGCCGAAAAAACATTCCAGCTTTTCAGAAGAATCGGTTCATCACGATGAGCTGGCTAACGGGTTGAAGATCGTCACCGATGCTGTGCCCTATGTAGAAAGTATTACCCTCGGCATCCAGATCAATGCCGGTTCGCGAGACGATCCCGAAAACTCGGCGGGACTGGCTCATTTCATTGAACATGCAATTTTCAAGGGCACCAGACGGCGCTCCTACATCGATATTGCCAGAAATATTGAAAAAAACGGGGGGTACCTTGACGCCTACACCACCAAGGAACATACCTGTATCTACCTCCGCTGTCTGGCTGAACACCTCGAACCCTCTTTTGACCTGCTGGCAGATCTTGTCTGTGACCCGGTTTTTCCTCCTGAAGAGATCGAGAAAGAAAAAGAGGTGGTCATTGAGGAGATCAGCAGCGTCAACGATACTCCTGAAGAGCTTGTTTTTGAGGAGTTTGATCTGCGCTCTTTTCCGCTCCACCCTCTTGGTCAACCAATCCTCGGCACTGAAAAAAGCGTTGAAGATTTCACCGATGACGATCTGAAAAATTTCATGCGGCAGCACTATGTGCCCCGTGAGATGATGCTCACTGCTACCGGCAAGGTGAATCATGAGGAGATCATGCGGCTTGGAGAAAGATTTCTCGGCCCGCTTGCAGAGCAGACAGGCGAGCGGTACAACCGCAGGTCATTCCTTGCTGCAGATTACACACCCTTTACCGTTACGCTGAAAAAGCGGGTCTGCCAGGCGCAGATCGTGCTCGGCACCGCCATACCTCGCCACGACCCGCTCTTTTACAGCCTTATGGTGCTCAACTCCATGCTTGGTAATGGCATGAGCTCGATGCTCAATCTTGAACTGAGGGAGAAACGCGGACTTGCTTATAATGTCTATTCATCGGTCAGTTTTTTTGATGATATGACCGCGCTGAACATCTATGCCGGCACTGAAAGCAACAAGACCAAGGTCACTCTCGAACTGATAAGGGAGCTGCTCAGGAGCGATGCCCTGAAACATCCCGACCCGGAAGAGGTGAAGGCGGCCAAAACAAAACTGCTCGGTTCCCATATCATGGGTATGGAAAAGATGACACGAAGAATGTCGCAGACAGCATCCGATTTTTCCTATTTCGGGCGCTATATTAAACCGGAAGAAAAAACAGCCGCTATCGAGGCTGTCACGGCTGAGGATATCGCCGAAGCAGCCGTCCGTATTCTCGATGATGCGCCCTGTTCAACGCTGGTCTACAAACCAGGGAAATAAGGAAAAAGCCACGAGAGTGCTCCCTTTTAATAAAGAGGATTATTTCGTATCTTTTTAACTTTTAATTTTTCACCATTACTAATTAACCCGAGAGAGCCTTGCAAAAGAATATCAAGAATATCAGCGCAACTGAACAGGAACTGGAAATTATTCTTTCCACTGAAGAGTTCGGTGCCGAATATAGCCAGGAGCTGGAAGAAGCCAAGAGAACAATACAGGTCAAGGGATTCAGAAAAGGACATGCCCCTGCAGGCTTGATCAAAAAGCTGGCCGGCCCGTCCATCGAGGCAACAATTGCCGAAAAAATGGCCTCAAAGTATTTCGGGGAGATTGCCGATGCTGAAAAGATCAAACCGGCAAGTCGCGCTCAGATCGTCAACTTCACCTTTGCACCCGATCAGTTGACCATCAGGCTCTCTTATGAAATTCACCCTGAATTCGAACTGAACGATTTCAGCGACGATACCTTCACTCAGGCTCGCTATATCATCACCGACGATGATATACAGCGCGAAATAAACCTTATTCTCAAATCACACGGTAACCTGATCAGCGTGGACGAAGCTGCATCGTCAACGGATACCGTGATTGGTGATGTCATCAGGCTCGATGAAAACGGTGAGCCGGACGAGTCGCAGAAAACCGAAAACCATCATTTCAGCCTCGAGTACCTTCCGGCAGAGAATCCTTTCCACAAGGCACTTGAAGGAAAGAAAGCAGGTGAAGTGGTTGATATTGAAACCGAGTCGAAAAATCCTGATGAACAGCCATCCCGTTTCCGTGTAACCATCAGCGAAGTCAAACGCCTTGAACTGCCGGAACTGAACGACGAGCTGGTCAAGGAGATTACCCATCAGAAATTTGAAACTGTAGCAGACTTCACTTCAGACATTCGTATTCAGCTTGAACAGCACTTTTCTCAGAAATCCGAAGAGGAATTGCTTGAGTCAATGTCGGCGAAACTGATAGAGGAGAATCCGATTCCTGCTCCAAAGTCAATGATCGAATCGTTCTCGAAAATGCTGGTTGACAATGCCAAACGGCAGATGGGCGGCAAATTCCCAAAAGGGTTTGACGAAGAGGAGTTCCGCATATCCATGAGGCCGAATGCTGAAAAACATGCACAGTGGCTTCTTATCACCCAGAAAATAGCCGAACAGGCACAGCTCGAAGTGACTGATCAGGACATCAGGGCTTACGCACAAAAAGAGGCTGCAAAATCATCACTCGATGTCGAAGAGATGGTCAGCACCTATATGTCGGACGAATTCAGGGATTACATCACCGATACCATTCTCAAGGATAAAATCTATGGTATTATCAAGGCGATGGTAACGATCACCGAGAAAGAGACACCTATCCCGGTCCACAAAGGGTAACGGTTAACCAACACTGAAGATTTGCAGGAGTTTATTTCAATGAACTCCTGCTTTTTTTTTTGCCCCCCAGAAAACATCACAGCTCTGTCATCCCTGCATTATCCGGCAATCAGCGCTGTTGCAATGGCAGAGTGACGATCATGAGCGATAGAGAGCGCAATGGAGCAGCCTGAAGGAAAACAAGCGCTATCAACAGGCCGCACAAACGGACGACCCCGTTCATCATTGAGTATTTCAAAGCTTTTCCAGTGCACATCACCGGAAATCCCCGTGCCAAGAGCCTTGACGACCGCTTCCTTCGCCGCAAACCGACCGGCAATACTGGCAATAATCAGGGGTTTATGCAGGCAGATCGCTATTTCCTCCGAAGAAAGAAAACGCTGGAGAAATTGCATCCCGTAACGGCTGTATGCCGCTTCAATCCGGTCAAGATCGACAATATCCACACCGATATTCATATCAACTCTCTCCCGTTCAGAGCAGTCCGATCAACATTGAAAGATCGAGAGCTTTCACACTGTGCGTCAGCTCACCGACAGAGATAAAATCAACTCCGGTTTCGGCAACGTCCGCAACATTGTGCAGACCGATATTGCCTGATGCTTCAAGAAGCACACTGCTGCCGGCACTCCTTACAATACCAACAGCCTCCCGCATCAGGGCGGTGGTAAAATTATCGAGAAGAATAATATCGGGTGCACATTCGAGTGCGGAACGCAACTCCTCCAGGGAACGCACCTCAGCTTCGATCTTCACCGAAAGTCTTTGTTTTGCACGGTACTCACTGGCATGACGGATAGCGGAAGCAATACCGCCACAAGCGTCTATATGATTATCCTTGATGAGAATCATGTCAAACAGGCCAAACCGGTGATTCACCCCCCCACCAATCCGGACAGCCTCCTTGTCAAAATAACGCAAGCCCGGAGCGGTCTTGCGAGTATCGAGAATTTTGGCGTCGGTATGACTCACCTTCTCGACAAATTGCCTGGTTCTGGTCGCAATGCCCGACATGCGCTGCATGAAATTAAGCACAGTACGCTCTCCAACAAGAAGAGGGGCAAGCTTTCCCGTCACCTCAAGAATCATCTCTCCATGAGTAACCGTTTCGCCATCCCGGCGATGCACAACTACAGCAAGCGCTTTGTCACAGGCAGCCAAAACCTGCACGGCAACGTCAACTCCGCCAACAATCCCCTCATCCTTCGCCCTTATCATGGCACTGCCCTCCTGGGCAGGCTTAATGGTTGCTCGAGTGGTAATATCTCCTGTATAACGATCCTCCTCGAGGGCAAGCATGATGGCCCTTGCACGGCACCCCTCGTAAAAATCGTCCAGTGCCTGTTTTTTCATAATTACCGTTAGTGATACATTGAGAAAAATGAGTTGCCGCGTTCAAGGTAGTGAAATTTATACTCTTTTTGGAAAAGTGAACAGCGGGCTTTTCCGTTCAAAAAAAATGCAGCTTTCCAACCCATCTGCGCGAGCATGAGTTAGGGATGATTTTATGGCCTCGTTTTATATCGGGATAGAGAATTGTTATATTACGTGCATTACTGGCGTTCAATACAGACAAAAACCAACTTACTTCCAATTGATTATTTTTTAACATGAATATAAACAAGATCAAATTCAAGGCTTTATTTCAGCATATTGACTCGCTTGAGAATGTCTGGAAGTTCTCTACCGTAAACTCGAAAGATGTTGATTTTCTGCATTTCAGGCAACGCTCTGAATGGCTTCAGTGGACCGGACTGCATGACCGTCATGGCAATGATATTTATGAAGGGGATCTGTTGAAGTGGGATAGCTATATCGTTGAGGTGATGTTTGAATCAGGCAGTTTTAAAATCCTTAATGAAGGTAACTCCGACATGCTGTTGTGGTATTGCGTCCCCGACTGTGAGGTTACCGGCAACAAATACGGAAAAGCACTCAAACCGTAACAAAAGTCTCGCACGCACCAAGCGGGGATCCTTTGTAATCTGAACCGTTTTCTGACTTCTGGCTGCCGGCCACAGTACTCTCCCTGAATCAGCATATCATTAACCCTTTTACCCCGTAAGGGAAGAAGCTTTGGCTGGCTGAACCGCCGATTTTAACTCTCTATCGGCTCTATTGCGGCTTTTTTGGTTTTGATTTCTGACTTTTGTGGTTAACATTGAGTGCTTTCACAGAGAATTAATCATAAAAGTATATGGCACAGCACGCCCGTTCATGCGTCCGTCTTACAAACATGGTTTTCTATGCTCACCATGGAGTGCTCAAGGAAGAACACAGGGTCGGCGGGAAATATGAAGTCGATGCAAAACTCTATTTTGACTTTACCGATGCCGCCAAAAACGATGACATCACCAAAACTGTCGATTATGGCGCGGTTTACAAGGCAATACGGGAAGCGCTGACCCTGAGAAAATATTTTCTCATCGAGGCTGTCGCTTATGAGATTGCCCACGACCTCCTCCGAGACTTTCCTGTTCTGGATAAAGTTGCCATCAAGGTTCGCAAACGCAACCCTCCAGTGGACGGTATCTGTGATTATGCCGAGGCTGACTACTCCACCTCCCGCAACTGAGATCAGGCCAATGCACAAGGTATTTATCGCCATTGGCTCCAATATCGGGGAGCGACTTCACCATCTGCAGGAAGCTGTAAACCAGCTCGCCCTTCTCGACCAGACATCGGTAATCAGTGCTTCGTCCATCTATATGACTGAACCTGTTGGCGAAGCCGGACAAAACCGGTTCTATAATGGCGTTGTCCTGCTCGATACATCCCTCGCGCCAGAAGAGCTGCGCCAGCAGTGCAAAGACATTGAGCAAGAGCTTGGACGACCCGAGATCTACCCCCGATGGAGTCCGAGAGTCATTGACCTCGATATTCTGCTTTACGACAACCTGTGCATCAGCACAGAAACACTCTCGATTCCCCACCCGGAACTGCATCACCGGAAGTTTGTGCTTGTCCCCCTGCTTGATATTGCCAATCCACTGCACCCGTCAATGCAGCAGACCATCCTGCAACTTCTTGGAAAGTGCAGCGACCGCTCGGTACTTATCCGGCTAAGGGAAAAGATAGAGATCAAAAAAAAAGACGGACTCCCCGGTTAAGGCAGTCCGTCCCTGAAAAAGCGGTCAATCACCAGAAAAGAGGGTTCAGCCCGCTCAGTTGGCGAAAGTGATATTGAGGTTTCCTTCAGCAAAATCAGCACCCTCAGTCTTGCGACCCACAAGGACATTTGGCAGAATAATGCTTTTACGGAAGTTGTTGATATCGACCAGCAGCTCATCACCCTTGATATTGACATTGAGCTTCTTGACTTCGACGTTCGGAAGGTAAAGGCTGAGGACATATTTGCCATTAACTTTCTCCAGTACCTGGGTTTTCTCGTTGGTGTAGAGTATCTCTGCCGGATCTTTGTCACCAAACATCTCCTGACTCAACGAGTGAAGCCTGTCAGTACTGATGATTTCAGCAGTGGAGTGTTTCACCCTGAAAATAGGTACAGGATAAAAACAGTTTTCAATCACCCGGAGATATTTACTCTGAATATCGATGAGACTCTGCAGATAGTCATCGGTTGAACTCTGGGGAAGAATCTTGTTGACCACAGCAGCGTCAAGCTTGTAGCCAAAAAGATTGAGATAGGTCTGTACCCGCAGGGCCTCCTTGATTACCATATTTTCAGGGTTGAGCACTACCCTGAACGTTGTTACTGTTTTATCCTGAAGCATTGCGTGAAGCTCCTTCATGTGCGCATTCACTTCCGGCATGAGCTTGAAGACATTTTTCTTCGGCATGAACTTGCTGAGCAGCGGTGCTGCAAACCCAATGGCCTTTGAGTGCCAACCTCCAATTTTATCAGCGTACCAGCCATACGATTCCGGCATTCCAAGTAAACGCATGGTCTCTCCTGTCGGAGCTGCGTCTACGACTACAACATCATAATCACCTGACTTGGCAGCCTTCCAGATATATCGAAGACTGATCATCTCCTCCATACCAGGCATAATTGCAAGCTCTTCAGCGACAACTTCATTAGCACCATCATGCATCAAAATCGAAGAAAAGTAGGAATAAAGCTCATTCCAGTTTTCCCTGATTTCCGCCAAAACATTCACCTCCATGGCATAGAGATTCTTTTCTACCTCCAGAGGTGTTGAAGAGAGCTCTACGCTGAAAGCATCGGCAAGACTGTGAGCCACGTCGGTACTCATAATCAATACACGTTGTCCTCTTCGGGCAATTGCTGTTGCTGTCGAGGCTGAAACGGTGGTTTTCCCTACCCCTCCTTTACCCAAGTAAAGAATAATTCTCATGTTGGTAATAAAACTATTGAGTAGACTTGATGTTGATTATACGCTTTTTATTGATACCCCTGGTCTTCATTATCGAGATTACGACGACGCACCTTTACAACCTCCCCTTCCCTGTTTTCCTGCGGAATAACTCTCTGATCACCAGCAGCCCCGTCATCTTCTTTCGTGGGTGCTTCAGGAAGAGAAGATTCAGCAATAGCAGCAGCTATTTTCTCCAGATCAAACTGGATATCGGAATCAAGGGGCTCCGGAAGGGAATCTTCTGCTGATAAAGAGTCATCAAACTGCGTCTCCGCAATAACCTTTGCGGCAGAAGGAGGCTCATCTCTTGGTGTATCCGGCAAAATTTTAATTTTTTTTCTTGAAATATTCTCGACACCGCCATTTTCGTCCATCCCTTCCGGCTCCTTTTTCTTCGGCTCCAGCGGTTCAGGCGAAGAGCTGTCCATACTCATCATGGTTTTCACCAGTGGTGGCAAGTTTTCTTCACTGGATTTGATGGCAATAGATTTACGCCTTGGCACTACCTCATCTTCCGCGTCACGAGGTGCCGATTTTTGGGGCGCAGATACCGGTGCAGAAGCCGATGAGATGGTATTGTTCAGACTTTCAGCAAGATCATTTCCAAAACAATCATCATTGATCGTTGCTTCATCATCGCTTGTAATATGAATTTTCTTTCTTCTGACCGAGCCATCATTGTCGTCATCGCGCTGACGGCTTTTCTGAGAGTTTTCCCCGGATTCAGCAGAACCTGGTTTCGAAGAAGGCCGCTGCCCCTTTTTCTTGTTACCTCCTCCAAAACTGGAAGAAAGGCGCATCAGCTTTCCAACCGAGCCAATCATGCCGTCATTTTTGACAGCGGTTTTGACAATATTGAGAACAAAACGCTCCGCCTGGGGATTATCTGAAATACTTATGAGCAATTCATTGAGCGCCGTAAGCATTCCGGGAACATGCTGCAGATCACTCATGACCTGTTCACGAAACTTTAATGGTGCATCTCCAAGCATATCCTTGAGTGATCCGGCAACTTTTTTCAAAGAGGCGGGATCTGTGGGAAGCATATTTTTGACACCTTTAAGGGCATCCGCCGGAGAAAACCCTCCAGGAGTGCGTTCTCCACCCTGCGACGCACCTGGTGAATATCCACCTTGCTGCGGGGCACCTTCTGGATTGGCATAACCGATAGTCGCCTTGTATTGCTCAAGCAGATCCTGACCATAACCTATATGGCTCTCCTGTTGAGCAGAATGGGGAGCATCAAACCTGAGAGAAATAATCTGGGGGATACAAACACTGCGAGCACTGCGAAGCACATAGGCTGAGACTTCATCAGGCAGATTCTTGCGATAATCAGCGCCAAGGTACTCTTCTATTACAGACTCAATGACGGTATGAAGCCGGGTAATCAATTCAGCTTCCTTCAGTTCAACCATATCAAAAATCACATAGACCGGCTCCTTGTCCTCTCGGCGAACCTTGAGATTCACGGTAGCAAAATCACGATCCTTATTACGGCTGTTGACCGAAACTGAGCCAAGATTAAAACGGTCAAGGTAATCCTTGTTCGAACCCCTTGCCCAAAGGTAAACCGCCTTGTCGGTATAGATCAGGTAATCCTGAAACGCAATATTACCGACGCGTTCCTGATGTGATTCATAAAAAACCCCTTCAAAAAATGCTACCGGATTCTCTCCGGCACTCATGAGGCCTTTCTGAAAAAACTCTGTTACATCATTCTGCTCGGTCTGCCCTGAAACATACAAAGATAAATTTGCCATTACCCATACCTTTTCACTTAACACTTATTGGCGCGTTGAAATGAAATCTATTAAAATTTTACAATAAACAGAAACTACTCGATCAACCGCCACCTCCCAAGCTCTCTTGATCAAGTTGCGCTTTGAGTGATTTGGGTGATTTGAAGTGTAAAGCGGCTATAACCAGCGTTCATCAAGCCCGAACAATGAGAGCCTGCACGGAGACAGAGCTTTTCAAGCAAATAAAAAAGGCAGTGAAACGAAAAACTTTTCACTGCCTGAAAAACGGTAATCGTGAGATGCTTATTTAGCAAACTTTGAAGCAACTTCTTTTGAAGGGACAGCATAACCTGTAACTTCAGGTGAACCGCCACGAAGGCTTCCGCCGCCGCCAAGATTACCATAAGCATTGCGATTGATTCTCATGGTACCTTTGCCCAAAGAATCAAACAACATACCGACGGTCTCCCAGTGACCCTCAACCATTACTTCAAAAATGCGCCCGGCTGCCGCCAGGATATCGGTAAAAACGCCACCACCACTCATAATTCCTCCTAAGGATTTAATTGTTGAAAAGTTACAAGAATTCAGAAAATGATTCTTTTATTAATTTAAAGTAATAAATAAAAAAACACAAAAAAAACATTAATCAACAGAAAGAGTTTTGGGGTAAAACCCGGTCAAAAAACAAACTCCCCTATTTTTTTACCTGACCTTTCTGAAATGAGCCAGCAAAATTCCTGACAACTTCAGAAGCAGACTGCCCGGCATCACCAACCGCAGTTGCGGCATTTCCGGTTACATTTTCAACACTCTCAACGGCACTTGCATAAAGCTCATTGGCTGTTCTGGAAGCATCCTTGACTGTAATGGCAACACGATCGATAGTCTCACCGACAACTCCGCCTGTACTGCCAAGCAGATTACCGATACCTGCTGCATCAATAACAGCACCTACCGTTCCTGTTACCGTATCAAAGAGATTACCTGCAAGATTCAACCCGCTCACAACTGCGCTCTGGCCGGTTAAAAGAACACTTTCGGCAAGGAAAGTAAGACGATCAGTAAATTCAAGTTCTTTAAAGTCCTTGCGAAGTTTCTGGTACGATTCCGACATATTACCCTCCCTTGAAGTGAGGCTGCTGAAGCGAAGCCCCTGTTATGATTTTTCAGTTAACGATATTATATGGCAGAAAGTTAAACATAAAAAAGGAGCCAAGCAAATACTCTGGCACGAAGAAAGAAATTATACCTTGTGATAGACTTTCGGTTCCTTTTGCAGCCTGTTCTGTTCATTGCGATCAAGATCAAAGGGAATGTGCAGCCATTTGTCCTTGAAGACCGCATCTCCCGGCTCAAGCCCGGTAAGACTGATCGGAAGCGTGATGATCTTGCGCTGGTTGCCTATCTGAACATAAAGTTCATCACCGGTTACCCATACATCAATATCGACCGGGTTGGCAAACATGAGCTTCAACTGCACCTCGTAAACATCACCCTTGCGGACAAACTTGATGGGTGGTTCGTCATACATCATATCCGAA
>SZXY01000022.1 GCA_005843805.1 Chlorobium sp. | reverse complement strand
CTCTCTGTTCGACAACTGAAGGATGAGTTCGACAAAATGTACGGAAAATCTCTCTTCGGTTATATCTCGGAAGTGCGCATCAATGAAGCTCATGCTGCGCTTTTGAATACCGATATACCGATGAAAATCATTGCAAAAAATCTTGGGTACTCGCATGTCAATCACTTCATCAATGCGTTCGGAAAGCAATTTGGCTACTCTCCCGGAAGTTTGAGAAAGAAAAAGTGACTGTTTTTTCCCTTAAGCCGCCAACCTTTCTGCTACATGCTTCCTGCATGAATTGAGTGGAGTGGCACGGTTCCAGGAGGAATCCTTTGCTTGTTTTCGACTTACAAACACTATCTTTTGGCAATGCAATACTTTTTCTTATTGAAATGGGTTGAACAGCCCTAACGGCAAGGCAACCTGAACATTTTTTCAGCACCGGCATGAAAGCAACACTGAGCTGCAGCAAGTTAAAGAAGATCTACAACAAACGGGAAGTTGTCAAAAGCTCATCCATCGAAGTAAAACAGGGAGAGATTGTGGGACTTCTTGGCCCGAACGGCGCCGGCAAAACCACAACCTTCTACATGATTGTCGGGCTGGTTCGCCCGGACGGAGGCAATGTCTTTCTCGATAACGTCAATATAACCAACCTGCCCATGTACAAACGGGCCCGGCTTGGTATCGGCTATCTCCCCCAGGAAGCCTCCGTTTTCCGCAACATGACCGTAGAGGAAAACATTCTCAGCGTGCTGGAATTTACCACACTCTCGAAAGCGGAAAGAAAGGAAAAAACCGAGACGATGCTTGAGGAACTAAGCATCACCTCTATCCGCAAAAGCATGGGCTACGCACTCTCAGGAGGAGAACGGCGGCGTACTGAAATAGCAAGGGCTTTGGCGCTCGATCCTAAATTCATCCTGCTCGATGAACCATTTGCAGGAGTTGACCCCATTGCCGTAGAGGATATTCAGCAGATTGTCGAAGGGCTTGTCAAACGCGATATCGGCGTACTCATTACCGACCATAACGTACACGAAACCCTTTCCATCACCAACCACGCCTACCTGCTTTTCGACGGCAGTATCTTCATGCACGGAAATTCTGAAGAGATCGCATCCAACCCGGAAGTTCGCAAAATGTATCTCGGCGAAAAATTCACTCTTGACAGGTATTAGTCCAATAAAATACTTTGAATTTAGCGTCAAGGAACTTCAAAGCATACATTCGGCGTTATAACTTTAATAAGGATGAAAGATCCTCGTGGTTGATTTTTACCCCTTTTGAACGTTAAAGCGAACTGTATTGCCGGAGGCAATCGAACGATGAATATTCTTCTGATCTATCCTGAATTTCCCGACACCTTCTGGAGTTTCAAACACGCCCTGAAGTTTGTGAACAAAAAAGCTTCCCTTCCTCCACTCGGTCTTTTGACGGTTGCATCGATGCTCCCGGAAAGCTGGGACAGAAAGCTTGTTGATCTCAATGTCTCAGCCCTTACCAGCAAGGAAATTGCATGGGCCGACATGGCATTCATAAGCGCCATGGCCGTCCAGCAGGAATCTGCACGGAAGGTGATTGCCCTCTGCAACAAGGCGGGCCTGAAGATAGTTGCCGGTGGCCCTCTCTTTACCTCTGAACCTGAAGCGTTCCCTTCAGTTGATCATTTTGTGCTGAACGAAGCAGAGCTTACCCTGCAGCCATTTCTCGATGACCTGAGAAGCGGAACAGAAAAGCGAATCTATTCTTCGGAGCTTTTTCCCGATATTACCCTCACCCCGGCTCCACAATGGGAACTGCTCGACATGAAAAAGTATGCCTCGATGGCATTGCAGTTTTCCAGGGGCTGCCCTTACCGGTGCGACTTCTGCAATATCACTACACTGTTCGGTCATAAAATCCGCACAAAAACCAGTGCACAGATTATCACAGAGCTTGAGGGAATACACCGGACGGGATGGCATGACAGCGTCTTTTTTGTAGACGACAACTTCATCGCCCACAAGAGTTACCTGAAAAAAGAACTGCTTCCCCGGCTGATCGAATGGCAAAGAGGCAATAAATCCACCACCAGGTTTTATACCGAATGCTCGATCAACCTGGCCGACGACCCTGAACTGATGAGGCTGATGGTTGAGGCCGGGTTCACCCAGGTCTTTATCGGAATTGAAACACCTGACAATACCGCTCTCGAAGCGTGCGGCAAGGAACACAATACTTCGAGGGACATGCTCGGTAACATCAAAAAAATCCAGCAGGCAGGCATGGAGGTACAGGGTGGCTTTATTGTGGGTTTTGACAGTGACACACCCTCCATTTTCCAGAAACAGATCGAATTCATCCAGAAAAGCGGCATCGTTACGGCAATGGTGGGCATACTCCAGGCCCTGCCCGGCACCAAGCTCTACGAGCGAATGCAGAAAGAAGGTCGGCTGCTGCACAACTCAAGCGGCGACAATGCCGACAGCAACACCAACATCATCCCGAAAATGGATCTGGAGATTCTGCGAAAAGGATATACCGACATGATGACCCAGCTCTACGCTCCGAAACAGTATTACAGAAGAATCCGCACGCTGCTTCAGGAATACAAGACACCGGAACTCAAGGAAAAATTCCGCTTCAGTCACCTCCTCGCCTTTGCACGCTCGACCGTTCTGCTCGGCGTGGTAGGACGGGAACGGTTCCAGTACTGGAAGATGTTGATATGGACCTTTTTTAACCGCCAGCGAGCCCTGCCGCACGCTGTAACGCTTGCTATCTACGGCCACCATTTCCGCAAGGTGTGCAAACTGCACCTCAAGGAATCAAGGAAGTTGGCGGGATAACTCTCACTGCACTATTCCCCGGTTTGCCAGCCGGGGTTTGTTGCTTATCTTGAGCGGTAACCCTTTGCACTGCAACACAACAGAGTTCATGATAGCCGAGCATTTGCTTTTTCAATCCGACGGTGGATTTATCCGTATCCCGATCTGGGGCCATATCCAGCTCAGCGGGCCGCTGAAAAAAATTCTTTCGCACCCCTCTTTCCTGCGTCTCAAGGGAATACGGCAGCTCTCCTTTTCTCAGCAGGTATACCCTGGTGCGACTCATACACGCTTTGAGCACTCCATCGGGGTCTATCATCTGATGAAGCTGATCCTGCAACGAATGCTGACCAGCCCGCTGGCTATAAGCCTTCAGGACGAAGGATTCAGGTTTGACGACCATAACTGCCGGGTATTGCTTTCGGCTTGCCTCCTCCATGATATCGGTCATTTTCCCCATGCCCATATCATCGAAGAACAGATTCCGGTATGCGACGGTGAGCCGGTTTTTGCGCATCACGAGGAGCTTTGCCGTCACTTTATCTATGAGAAAAATCCAGGGGTTCCCACCATTGCCGAGATTTTGCAGGTGGAGTGGAAGGTGTCGCCCGAGTCGGTCATAAAGCTCATTACAGGAACTTCGGGAACCCGCTTCAGCAAACTCATCAGCGGTACCCTCGACCCCGACAAGATGGACTATCTGATGCGCGATGCGCACCATTGCAATATTCCATACGGAAGTATAGATATCGAGCGATTGATCGAGTCGTTTGTGCCAGACGCAGAGCGTGAGCGCTTTGCCATCACTGAAAAGGGTATTGCGCCACTTGAAAGCCTGCTCTTTGCAAAGTATATGATGATGCGCAACGTCTACTGGCACCATACCAGCAGGGCTCTGTCGGCAATGCTTCGCAGACTCCTGCAGGATATTGCCTCTGAAAGAATGCTCTCCCCTGCCGCCCTGCGTGAACTCTTTTATGGCAACGCCGATGACCGGGTACTGCATGAACTGAAACAGCTCATGCCTGAAAAAAGTCATCCGCTCACTGCACTGCTCGATGACATTCTCATGCGCCGCGTCTACAAAAGGGCAATAACGGTGCAACCCTACCTTCCGGATTCCGCTGAAGCTGATGAACGGTGGTTTGTCTATAATGGCGACAACACCATGCGTCGCGCCATGGAACTAACGATCTGCCAGTTTCTCAATAAACGATACCATCTCGATCTGCACGGCCATGAGGTGCTGATCGACCCGCCTTCGAAAAAGGATATTTTTGATTACGCAGATCTGAAAGAGCTGAGAGTCTACCCGACACGTTCCGAACATATCCACTACTCCCTGCAGCTCGAATCGGAGTATATCCGGTTTGACGATTTGCATGAATCGGTCTTCCGGTCAGACTTTATTCTGGCCTTCGAGCGCTACACCAAGAAGTTCAGGTTGCTTTGCCGTCCCGATCTGGTGGAACCTATTGTTGAGTGTCGTGAAGAGATTATGAGCATGTTACAGCGTTAAAATCGTATATTAACGGAAACTCAAACCTTATTGCACTATGGAACAACAGGACAAGTTTTACAAGGGGCTTTTTTTCGGTGCAGCACTTGGTGCCGCAGTCGGAACGATCATGGGTTTACTCTTTGCTCCCCACAAAGGGATCGATACCCAGCAGATTATTACGGGCAAGATTAAAAATGCACTCGACAAGGCCACTGACCGTTACGAGAGCAGTGAGCACGATGAGGCTTACAACAACGATGCAAAAACACGCTCGCAGGAGATTATCGATACTGCACGTGAGGAAGCAAAAAAAATTCTCAATGAAGCCAACAGCATTATCAGGGATATCAAGGGATATCCAAAAACCCAGGAAAACTGAACGATGCTGACATACCTCGAAGCAAACAAGGCAAAAGCTGATCGCTACGGCGTGCTCTTTTTGCATGCTTTTCCACTCTCTGCCTCCATGTGGCAGCCACAGCTTCAGACCCTCGGCAGTGCAGGCTTGAGGCTCATCGCACCGAATGCCTGGGGTATTGAGGGTTCAGAAGAGAAAGAGAGCTGGACCTTTACCGATTATGCCCATGAGCTTGTGGCGCTTGTTGATTCACTCGGCATCGAGAGGGTTTCGGTTGTGGGACTTTCGATGGGCGGATACCAGGCTTTTGAACTCTATCGCCTCTACCCTGAGAAAATCGCATCGCTGGTGCTGTGCGACACAAAGGCTGAAGGGGATACTCCTGAAGCCCGCTCTCTGCGAGAAGCATTCATTCACGCTGTGGAAATCGGAGGCGCAGATGAGGCTGCAGGGCGCATGATACCCAATTTTTTTACTACCGGCAGCTATGAGATGAAACCGAAACTGGTCGATGAAGCTGAAGCGATGATCACCAGGCAGTCCGCAAAAGTCATCAATGCAACAATGAGGGCAATCATGACGCGCAATGACGCAACCTCACTCCTTGCATCAATCACCTGTCCTGTCATGGTGCTTAACGGGGCTGAAGACAAAGTCACCACACCTGCAACTGCTGAACTCATCAGTTCCGGCATTCCGGGCGCAGAGCTGCGTCTGATCTCAGGTGCAGGCCATATCTCGAATATGGAACAGTCCGAAGCATTCTCATGCGAGCTGCTTGAGCATATTGAAAAAGTCCGGAGAGCCTGATCCTCTCCGGAAACTCCAAGGGTTTACCAAAAAAATCAGGCTTCGAGACCTTCAAGCAGTTCAAAAAAATTCGGAAACGAAACGCCTACTACATTGATATCGGTAATGTCAAGTGCGCTGCCTGTAGCCTTGCCGGCAATGGCGAAGCTCATGGCAATCCTGTGATCGTCAAAACTTTCAATCACTACCGTTCCTGAAGGCGTTCTCATGCGGCTTTTGACCATAAAGCCATCAGGATACTGCTCACACTCAAAACCGAGGCGCTGTAAATTGACTACAAGAGCATCAATCCGGTCACTCTCCTTGGTTCTCAGCTCTGCAGCGTTATGCAGTTCGAACTGACCGGTTGCAAAGGCTGAAAGCACGGCAAGCATGGGAATTTCGTCAATGGCAAAGGCCACAACCTGTGGATCGCTGATAACAAGGGGATCAAGCCCTGCCTTGTTACGAACGAGAATGTCGCCAATACTTTCCCCGCCAATCACCCGCTGGTTTTCAATCGACAAACCAGCCCCGGCTTCAAGCAAAATATCGAGAAATGCCGCCCGTGTCGGGTTAAGACAGACATCCCTGATAATGATTTCCGAGCCTCTGGCCAGCAGGCCAAGAGCAACAATGAAACATGCAGCAGAAGGATCGGCAGGAATATAGAAAGGCTTGGCTTCAATAGTTTTTCTGCCCGGCACCACAATCACCCGCTTCCCCTCACTTTCAAAGCTCTCGAGGCCAAGCATCACTTCAGTATGGTCACGAGAACGCACCGGCTCGATAATTCTCGACTCACCATCGGCATGAAGAGCGGCAAAAGCTACCAGGGACTTCACCTGCGCAGAAGGTACCGGAAGCAGGTATTCAATCGGCTTGATCTCTTTTGTGCCTTGTATGCGGATCGGCGCTGTTCCTGACTGGGAAAGCTCTACCCCGGCACCCATAAGACGGAGAGGATCGGCAACTCTTTTCATGGGACGCTTCATAAGAGAACTGTCGCCTACAAGCTCGCTTGCGAAAGGCTGGGCGGCAAGAATACCGGCAAACATGCGCATGGTGCTTCCGGAATTATTGCACATCAGAGGGCTCTCAGGTGGCTGAAAACTCCATAATCCCCGGGACTCCATGACGACTCTCCGCATTGGACGACCGAAAGCGCCCTGCATCTCTTCCTGCCGAAGCGATATGCCCGCACCTTGCAACACACCGAGGGTTGACTGGTTATCAAATCCTCCGGAAAAGTTTGTAATCTCCGTTATGCCTTCAGATAGTGCGCCAATAAGTGCCGCGCGGTGGGAAATCGACTTGTCGGGCGGCAACGTTGTAACTTCACCTTTAAAAACTCTCATGAGTCAGTGGATTGGTATTGACAAAAAAAAAGCAACCCCCGTTAAGGAGCTGCTTTGCATAACTTTTACATTCGAGAGATCATGAATTGCGTTCTTCATTTGCCCGCTGGGCTCTACGCCTGCTTCTCGAGCGCTTTAAACGGCCATCCACCGAAGGTTTGACAAAATATGCATTCTTGCGAAACTCCTTCAAAACACCTGCCCGCTCATACTTCTTCTTGAAGCGCTTCAGCATTTTATCGATTGATTCGTTATCATTTATCTGCACACTAACCAATGTAAATTCACCCCCTTTTAAAAGATCAACGTCTTAGTTTAAGTTTAATAATATCGGTAAGGCTCTCTGAGTTTTTTTCCTTGACAGTGTTCAGTTGCACATTTTCAAGGAGTTGTTTTCTGCCGCTTTTACAAAATTCAACAATAATGACAAAGGCACCACTTCCGGTCGCCTGCTTTTCCCTGACCACTCCCACCTCTCCAAGTGCCTGGTGATAGAGTGCATCACCTTTGGCATAAATCCCATGCGGGGAGTATATCTGACAATCATCAGGATTCAGTTCATCGGGACTGACCTCCCTGTCAATCTGTATCTGCCACTCCTTGAGCAGATAAACCTGATTGCATTGCGTGCAGCGAATCCAGTACTGGTTTTCGGCTGCAGGATGCAAATCGACACTACCATTTTTCCCTTCCTTGCTCTTTTTAGGCGGGGCTGCCGTCAGAAAATCATCATCCTTGGGTTTGTCACTCGGCATCCACTCGCCGACAAACACCTTGTCAGTAATCTGGCCGCATCCTTCACAAAAGGAAGCCTTGATCTTGCCCTCCAAAATGAACTGCCTTTTTCTGGACTCTACCTTCATATAGTATTGCTGGTTGTTAACCCGGCTCAAAGCCGTAGGGAACTTCACGGTTTTCCTCCATTCGATTCAAACAAACTGATGGAGAATCATCCCTGACATTTTTTTCCAGCCTTATTGCGCAATATAGTGCATCGCGCCTGAAAAAAAAGGGGAATGTTCAGGAGTGCTTAGTTAAGTAAATCCCCCCAAAAAAACAACCATAATTTTCATGACGCTCACTTATGGGTCAATGCATCTATAAGATCCGATTTGGTAAGCAGTTGGAATCTTCCATCCGACATACTGATGAGTACACCCGATGCGCTTTGCTGAAGTTTGTCGGATAATTCAGAAATCGTTGCATCCGGCTGGCATACAGGAAAGGGCTTTTCCATGAAACCGACAACCTTGGAGTTCATCGCCTCATCGTTTTCAATAAGTATGGAAAGAATCTTGTTCTCGCTGATACTGCCAATCGGAGAGTTGTAGGAAACAATAGGAAGCTGGGAGACATCGTTCTGCTTCATCATCTCGAACACCTCGGCAAGGGTGTGTTCCGGATAGGCAAAAATAAGATCCCTGCGTGCCTTCAAATGCAGAATATCCTCCGCTGTAATCTGCTCGATAGCCGATTTCGCCTTGCGGTAAAATCCCCGCTTCCGCATCCACTCATCGCAGTACATCTTGCTGAGGTAATACCCACCGAAATCATTCATCACAACAACCACACAATCATCCTCACCATAACCTGCACCTGCCTGCAACGCTGCAGCCATAACCGCACCAGAAGCGCCACCGGCAAAAACAGCTTCCATCCGCAAAAGCTCCCTGCCACAGTTGAAAGCATCATAATCGCTCACCTGCACAACATCATCGACGACCGAAGGATCCCAGAATACAGATGCCTGCCGGGAACCTATTTCCTCAAGTTCGGTAAATGCCGGAACACCCGGTTTTCCATCCCTGAAAAGGCCTGCATAAACAGAACCCTGAGGCTCAACGCCGATAATGCGAATCAAGGGATTCCTTGCTTTCAGATACCGTCCGAGACCTGAAGCTGTGGCACCTGAAACCATCGGCACAAAAACATGGGTAACCCGACCTTCCGTCTGCCGATAAATTTCGCTGCCCGTCGCATCGCTGTGAACCTTGATGCTCACAGGGTTTTCATACATACCTGTAAAAAAAGCGTTCGGCATATTATTAACCAGACTTTCAGCCACATTCATGCAACTGCGTGGCTCTCCGGGCAGAGCATCAGAAGGGGTTATAACCAGTTCCGCTCCAATAGCCCTCAGTATATCCTGCTTCTCCCTCGAAATGCTGTCAGGAGCAGCCAGAAGCAGCTTGTAGCCGCGTCGCACGCCAGCCATCGCCAGGGCGATCCCGCTGTTTCCATAAGTCCAGTCCACAAGGGTCATTCCAGGATGAATCAGCTTCCGCTCTTCGGCATCATTGACAATGGCAGAGGCCACCCGGTAATAATCAGAACAAGCCGGGTTCATGTACTCAAGTTTGGCCATAACCTTTGGAGGGATATGGCGAGCCATCTGTTTGACAAGAACCAGCGGCGTTTCTGCAGCAAGCCCGAATATATCGCGGTTCGGCATGATTAGTAGCTTAAAGGTTGGTTAACATGTCTACGCCTTATGACACTGAACAGGAAAATATACATTAATTGTTCAATTCACGACAGCAGAGGAATAAGCCGATTTACAGTTTGAAAATCA
>SZXY01000046.1 GCA_005843805.1 Chlorobium sp. | reverse complement strand
TCCTGCCAGGGTTCCATCCCCGGTGTTGAGCAACACCGAAACAGTGCTATCACCATAGTTAGCGGTAATCACATCTGCCTTGCCATCTCCATTGACGTCAGCGCTGGTAACAGAATAAGGGGTGGAGCCAGTGGTATAATCAATTTTTGTGTTAAAGCCACCCGATTTATCGTTCATCAGCACTGATACAGAGGCACCCACAAGGTTCGCAGAGACCAGATCAGCATAGCCATCATTGTTGAAGTCAGAGCTGGAGACAGAAATGGGGGTAGAGGATAAAAGAGAGGCTCCAGAGGGGTAATCAACCCTGGCAGCGAAAGTGCCATCGCCGTTATTAAGCAACACCGATACATTATTGCTCCCGAAGTTCGCAACAGCAAGATCGAGCTTATGATCACCATTAAGGTCAACGGTAACGACAGAAAACGGGGAAGTACCTGTATCGTAACTGGTGCTGCCAGAAAAGGTTCCATCTCCATTGTTCAGCAAAACTGATACTGTTGCACTACCTGCATTCGTAGTGACAAGATCGAGATAACCATCAACATTGATATCAGCAGAGGCAACAGAAGCTGCCGACGAATATGATGAATAATCAGCCTTGGGAGAAAATGTCGAGGTGTAGAAATTGACCACAGTCTGGACAGGGGTCAACGATTCGGCGCCCAGATTATCAACAGCGACTACAGTGAATACATTTATTGAGCCATAGGAACCGGACTCCGGTGTCCAGTAGGCTTTGTGTGTTGAATCAATTGTGAAGTTCGTTGATGAATCATAGGCTGTGGCAGTGAGTGCATCGGAGCCTATCCTCAAAGTACCGCTGCTGACCGCTTTGACATTAAAGGCGTCAACCGAGCCATCATCTGATTCATTTCCCTGGGCTTTGAGTTCAGCAAGGGTTATCTCTACGACTGCATCTACATAGGTCGTATCAATCGGCCCCAAGAAGGTTGTCAGCGTTGGTATAGACATAATTCACATTGATTTGATTTGGATAAAAACGCTAAATCGGCTTAAGAAAGAATAGCACCATGATAAAAAAATGACCTTTTCATAACTTCGGTTAGTCCGATGTCATGCGTCTTTTTTTACCTGACACATGCAGTTGCACGCCAAGCCCTGGTCGGCATAATAAGAAACATTTACAAAGAACAGACCAGGAAAAAGAAGAGAAGTGAATGGTATAACTCCCTGTAAAATATACATATAGAAAATACCACCAACACAAAGATAACACCTGTCATCAGGGTTTTGGTCAAAAGCGTAACGACACCTTTACCGACACCAATAAGCAATACAATTTCCCTGAAAACACGAAAAAAACCTTTTAAGCAACAATGAAAACCAACTGAAAATTTTTAACAACGATTGCAAATAGCATAACGCTAACAAAGACCAAACCCTGTCAAGCCTGAATGCAGTAAAAAGATCGACAAAACAAGGCCTTTCTACAGTCTCATATAAAAAAAAGTAGCGATGAATTTTCCCTTCATCACTATCAATATAGTAAAAGTAATTTTCAAAAAAACACCCTCTTTATACAAAGTGCCTGAACAAAAAACAATTTGGCAATCTGGAAAATGACTGAACAGAGCCCACCCCAAAAGGGGTTCAGAGCTTTTTAACTGTCAATGGTTATGTGCCTTATATTAAATTGACTTCCGGCAAGATATCTGCGTTCCCGGCTTTAAACTGTGAGTAAACCTTTCTGTCAAATGGTTTTTGCAGAAGAAGTTCGTTGCAACTTATAATCGGTTGAAAAAAAATTTCAGATCGCATCATTTCCCTGACTGGAATTATGAATCACGCGCAAAGCATGCTATTATTGAACAGTCAAAGAGATTGATATCACCTTTTTACATTGACATACCTCTACCGAATCGCCTGAAAAATATTTGCTGAAGCATAAAGAAGATCATGGAACAGAGTCAGAAAAAACAACGAGTGGCCCTTAGCTCGGTAGCCGCGAGCCTCCTGCTTACCTCAATGAAACTCGTTGTCGGTATCTTGACTGGCAGTATCGGCATTATTTCCGAAGCTGCGCATTCTGCCCTTGACTTCGGAGCTGCAGCCCTGACCTGGTATGCAGTCAGAATAAGTGATAAACCTGCCGACAGGAAACACCATTACGGACATGCCAAGGTTGAAAGCGTCTCAGCGCTTGTCGAAACAGGACTGCTCATCATAACGAGTGTATGGATTGTCTATGCGGCAGTGAAACGGATGATTTCCGGAACAACCGAGATAGAGGTCACCTGGTATGCCATTGCAATTATGGTAATTTCGATTGTGGTGGATTTTTCCCGGTCAAGAGCCCTGAAAAAAGTTGCAAAAGAGACAAACAGCCAGGCGCTTGAAGCCGATGCGTTGCATTTCAGTTCGGATATTCTCAGTTCGGCAGTGGTGCTGGCAGGTCTGGGGCTGGTTTCGTTTGGTTTTGCATGGGCTGATGCCGTGGCAGGTATAGCTGTTGCGTTGCTGGTTGTATGGGCGGCATTCCGCCTTGGCACAAAAACGGTTGATGTCCTTATCGATGCTGCACCGGAAGGACTTGCCGAACGGATCGAGGAGTTAACCATGATGGTCGGGGGAGTAATTGCCATCGACAAGATGAGGGTAAAACCAACCGGCCCACAGGTGTTTGTTGAAATGTCGATCAGTGTGAACAGAACCCTCTCGGTTGAAAAAGTACAGGCAATCTGCTCTCAAATCGAAGAGAAGGTGCGCCAGGAGTTTACCCTGGCAGATATTACCATCAATACAAAACCGATTGCCCTGAACAGCGAAACCATCGCAGAACGGGTGCATGTGATCGGACTGAACCATAACCTTCACGCTCACAATATTTCATCGAACCTCGCAGATAAAAAAAAGCATATCACCTTTGATGTCGAAATTGACCAGCAACTGACCATCAAGCAGGCTCACGATACCGTAACAGCTCTTGAGGAGGAGCTGCGCCGGGAGTTCGATGGAGATCTGGATATCTGCATTCATCTCGATCCGCTCCGCAACGAGGAGCATAGCACCACTTCCCTGCTGCCTCTGGAGGAAGAACTTGTGCGTGACATGATTGTCAAGGCTTCAGAAAGTATCGTTAAGATTCATGACGTCCATGACATACAGATCCGAAAAACAGACAAGGAGAAACTTTTCATTACCCTGCACTGCGCTTTTAATGATGATGTTCTTCTGGAAGAGGTTCATTCGCTGACCAGCCAGCTTGAAGGTGCTCTTTATCGTTGCCTGCCTGATGCAGGCAGAGTCATCATCCATGCTGAACCACTTTGTGTGTAAGCTGGAGATCGGTATAGGCAGCAGGATTTATTGCTCCTGCTGGGTTTGTAATGGTTTCGAAGAACCTGAGCCATCCTGGTCACTCCCTTTTTTATCGGAACTGGTGACGAGTTTGTGCAGAATGCCCATGACGAGAAGAGAGGCAAGCAGAAGACCGTAGTGCCAGGGATTAAATGCCTGCTCAAGGCTCTGCCCTGCTGTTGCAACTGTAACTGGCTCTGCAATCAATTGGCGCAAAAGGGTAATCATGGCAACTTCAATGAATACGACCACATGAAAGACTCCGCTCTGCACATAGTTGATTTCTGCAGAAATAAGGCTGGAGAGGGTCCATACAATAAAAAGAGTGCCCAATGATTGCAGAAAACCATGGGCAAGATTGTGCATATCGACAGCATGAACGACAGCCATGGAAAACTCCCAAAGCACCATTACACTCGCCAGCACCAGCGCTACAGCAAGAAAAGCGTGAAGAATATGGTTAAAGGCTCGCAGCGCACCGAGCAGGCGCTCTTCAAACATTGCTTTCATGAGTTGAACTTTTTATTTTATATGCTGACCCAGACCAACCGCCAAAACATAGGGCAGGCTGCGTTGGTGATGCATTGCTAATTTGCAACTGTTGAGCAATCTTCCCTGCTTTATTGTAATCATAAGCGGTTGTGTTTGCAAAAAATTGGGAGCTTGCGATAAAAAAAAGAACTTCGAGGGCGGTGAATACAAAGCAGTTTTTTGGGGGAAGGATCAACATGAAAAAAAAGCATGGGCGCTGAACGGTTTACGCTGCATATCGACATAAAGCCGGAGGATATCGATATGCAGGGCCATGTTAACAACATTGTCTATCTTCGCTGGGTTCAGGAAGCGGCCATCACACACTGGAGTACCATCGCTCCACAGAATGAACAGGAAAAGCTGATCTGGGTAGTGCGTCGCCATGAGATAGATTATAAAAAGCCGGCAATGCCGGGGGAGAGCATTCTGGTACGAACATGGATCGGATCGGCTTCCCGACTTGCATTTGACCGTCATACGGAAATGGTGCGCGCTTCAGACTTGCGACTTCTTGCCCTGGCCCGCACTGTATGGTGCCCCATCGACCGAAAAACCGGCAGGCCGACTGATGTGAGTCCTGAAATCCGTTCGCTCTTTTCTGTTGTGCCTTAACCACTTCAATCGAATCATTGGAGAGTCCATCCGGGGAGTGTACATTGCTGGTGGTCAGGCAATATTGCATTCAACATTTACAACGCACGTTTTTCAACTGTTTTTTTATAAGCGAACAAGAGGCCGGCATGAACGAAACAGTATTAAGGCGATTGCTGGAGGGTGAAGCAGTAATTTCTCTTGCTTTCCTGCCAGATGATGTCATCGGTGTTAGCGGCCAGATCTTTATTAACGCGACACCTGAAAATGTATGGAGGGCTCTTACTGATTATGACAATCTCAGCAAAAACCTCCCCAAGGTTGTCTCAAGCAGGGTTGTCGAGCGTCACGAAAATGAGATCATTCTCGACCAGACTGGAAAAACCGGTATCTTTATCTTTGAAAGAATTGTTCATTTCCGCCTGAAGCTTTGTGAAGAATACCTGAAAAGAATTATTTTTGAACAGGTTGAGGGGGATTTGAGTATCTATCAAGGCAGTTGGGTTCTTGAAACTCCGCCAGAAGTTTCCGGAACGGTGCTCTCTTATGTGGCAGAAATCAAGCCGGATTTTTTTGCACCGCCGCTCCTGGTCAGTTTTGTGCAGCGACAGGATCTGCCTCAAATTCTCAAAGCACACAAGCAACGGGCAGAATCACTCCAGAAGTGAGAAGCTTTGCTGAAAGAATCGGGTTCAAAGTAATACTGCCGGTTCAGTGCATTGTTTAACCAGGCAATCATTCACTATTGAAAACAAGTATGATAACTGATAAACCAGTATGCGTTACCGGAGCTTCCGGTTTTATTGCCTCTTATATCGTCATGCAACTGCTTGCGCAAGGATACCATGTCAGGGGAACTGTGCGTAAAAGCGCTAACAACTATCCTTTCCTTCTCTCTTTGCCGGGGGCCAGTGAAAGGCTTGAACTTTTGGAGGCAGAACTGCTCAGTGAAGGTTCCTATGACAGGGCAGTGGCAGGATGCGACTATGTTATCCATACGGCGAGTCCCTATGAGATCAATGTCAAAGACCCGCAAAGAGATCTCGTTGATCCAGCAGTCAACGGTACTGAAGCGGTTCTGGAAAGCTGCCTTAAATCGGGCAGCGTTAAACGATTGGTGTTTACCTCCTCGATTGCGGCCATTACCGATGAAGCGGAGAACAACAAGGTCTTTAATGAAAAAGACTGGAATACCATGTCTTCCCTTGACAGAAATCCCTACCATTACTCAAAAACACTTGCTGAACGGGATGCCTGGGATTTCATCATGAGAAAACGACCGGCATTTGATCTGGTTGTCATCAATCCCTTTATGGTGATCGGCCCGTCGCTGACTCCTTCGCTCAATACCAGTAACCGGATAATCCGCGATATCATGAGCGGAAGCTATCCCTGTATCATGGATCTGAACTGGGGGTTTGTCGATGTGCGGGATGTAGCCAAAGCTCATATTCTGGCCATGGAAAACAAAGCGGCAAAAGGACGTTACCTCTGTGCTGCCGACGCAATGCATCTTCGTGAGCTGGTCTCACTGCTCAAAACGTCGGGTTTCAGCAACTACCCTCTGCCGAAGATTGACCTTTCGGGAAATGCGGGATCACTCTTGATGAAGGCGCTTTCGTTCACACAACCGAGGGATACCGGCATGTATATCCGTACAAACATCGGTCGGACAATGCGTTATGACAATTCAAAAATCCGGCGTGACCTGGGGCTCTCTTTCAGGGATGTAAAGAAAAGCATCATTGAAAGTGTCGCCGACATGATAAAGTGGGGCCATCTGCCCCAGATGAAACGATAACAATTGATAAGGAAACTCTCCCTTGAAAACATTCAGCAAAATACAAGGCTGTATAGTGCCTTTGATGGCAGTAATTGTCTTTTTTCTCACTTGCCGGGCCATGGCTTTGCCCATTACAGGCGCTGCGCCTGATTCTTTGACTGAGGAACAGTCGAAGTTGTTAAACGGTGAGGTCATCGTTGCTCTCTCTAACCGTCAGGAAGGAGTTACCGGCGTAGAGGGACAAATCTATATTGCCGCTCATCCAAAAAAGGTGTGGGAGGTTTTAACTGATTACAACAACCATAAATTTTTTATACCGAATGTGATCGACAGCGGTATGATTTCGGAGAATGGGGATGAAAAGGTGATGTTCGAAAAAGGAAAATCAAGAATATTTATCTTCCAGAAAGAGGTTTACATAAAGATGAAAGTCTGGGGCGAAAACCCGAAACGTCTTTTTTTTGAGCAGATATCAGGCGATTTCAAGGTCTACCACGGAGAGTGGATTCTTTCCGATTACCCGCAGGGAGCAGGAACTTTCCTTACCTACAAGGCTGAAATAAAGCCGGATTTTTATGCACCTCAGTTTGCCATAAAAAGAGTTCAACAGCATGATTGCCCGTTAATGCTCTCTGCGATGAAAAAACAGGCCGAATCATCTTCTGCATTTGAACAAAAAAAGGGTGAAAAGCTGACCAGGATCGGAAAAACGGAAAGTGAGTTACCGCTGCTGGAACAGGAGTGAAAGCGGGGAGTGACGGAAAATGATCTTCTCAGCGACAACCCTTGATCTCTGTACCGCCTTGCGTTTCTGCATGATCACGCCAAAGTGACTGAGAGTTGAGCCCATCGCCCGGAATACTGCCCCTGATTTTTTCAGGCCGCCCGGAAACCGGGTGAGATAGAAAAGTGCTGCGGCAAGGTCAAGCAGAAAACGGAGTGGAATAACCCAGAAGAGCCCTGCCGTGCTGCGGTTCTTCAGCAGCATCGCAATGTTGTTGCGGTGGTTGAAATAAATTTTTTGTGCCGAACCGCCGGGAAGCGATGCCCCCCCTTCGTGCAAGACAAGCGACGAGGGAACCGAACGCACCTGGTAACCGGCAAGCTTCATGCGCCATGAGAGATCTATCTCTTCCATCTGCATGAAAAACTCTTCGTCAAATCCGCCAAGCTCTTCGGCAACAGCTCTTTTCGCAAACATGGCAACACCTGATGCCCAGAAAATCTCCTGTGGACTGTCATATTGCCCCTGGTCTGACTCAATTGAAAAAAATGTACGTCCAAGGCAGTAAGGATAGCCAAGCCGGTCGATAAGGCCTCCTGCTGCTCCGGCATAGTCAAAAACCTTTTTGCCTTGTGCCCTGGATTGCAGGGAAAGAATTTTTGGCTGAAGGGCGCCTGTACGATCATCCTCAAGAGCGGCAGTGACAAGATGATCGAGCCATAAGGGGTCGTGGGTTGTGTCATCATTCATAAAAACCACATAGTCTGCCGATGAGTTTTTCAGCCCGGCGTTGCAGCCTCCGGCATACCCCCTGTTTTCCGGAAGTCGCAAAAGACGTGCATTGCGATATCGTTTGACAAGAAAAACAAGGCCAGCCTCTGTTCCTCCGTTGTCGACAACGATGATGCCCATTGAGGGGTAGCGGGTTTTTTCGAGCGAGTCAAGAGAGCGCTCGAGCATGTCGCGCCTCTTGAAGTGGGGAATAATGATATCGACGGAGGGATAGCAGTGTTCGAGCGGGTTCATGGAGAAAGTCCCCGGGGCTACCGCAGCGTTTTCCAGAACTCAGCAGCAAGACGGGCACTCTCTTCGGGAGTCGAGGCAGTTGCAATATGCTGCAGAAGCGCTGTACCCACGACGGCTCCGTCGGCCAGACTCCACATCCGCTCGACCTGTGCTCTCTCTCTGATACCAAAACCAACCACAAATTTCTTCTTTGTATGCTGGCGCACCCGTTTAAGGTAGTCGTCAATTGCCGCTCCTGTTGAGGCATCGGAGAGCTTGGCGGTTCCTGTGGTGGCATTGACTGCAAGACAGTAGGAAAAATCGGTCGAGAGGCTGTCGATAAGCTCTATACGATCAGGTGGCGTAACAGGGGAAACAAGAAAGGTCATGGAGAGACCAAACCCTTTGGCGCGTTCGAGAAAATCTTCGGCCTCTTCCGGAGGAAGGTCGGGAATAAGCAAGCCGTCAACTCCCGCTTCAAGGGCATCGTAAAGAAAACAGTCGCCCCCGTAGGAAAAGATTGGGTTGCAGTATCCCATCAGGAGGATGGGAGCGGTAATCTTGCGACACCCTTCGCCCTGGCGGGCACGCCGCACCAGTTCCAGAAGAGTCCTGAGGTTCACTCCGTTGCGAATTGCAGTATGTGCCGCATCCTGTATGACTGGCCCGTCTCCGATCGGATCGGAATAGGGCATGCCAAGCTCGATGATATCGGCGCCGCTCTCTTCAAGCGCTTCAAGCACCGGAAGCGTTGCACCTATAACCGGAAACTCCGGCATGTAGTAGGCAAGAAGCAGCTTTTTATCCTGCTGCAAAAGGGTGGTTATCCTGTTCTGGGACATGAAAATATCGGTCTATCTCAAAATAAGTTGCGGAATAACAAAAATATCGAGCACCATGGAGAGCATTGTGATGAGATGCACCAGAACGCTTCCCCAGAGATTGCGGGTTTTCAGAACGAGATAGCCACCAAAAATTCCTATCGGGAAGGCCATCATGGCCATGAGCGCCCGCTCTTTCATACCGACAGGCGCTACAGCAAAGTGGTTGAGGACGTAGAAAAGCGTTGTCAAAAGTACTGTCAGATGTTTGTTGACACCGCGCTCGATCAGGGCAGAGAGCATGATGCCACGCCAGAGAAACTCTTCGGCCAGAACCAGAACGGGAAAGAGGTAGAGCAAGGAACGGTTGACAAGAATAAATTCCATCCCTACCATCGGCGCACCACCGTTTTTGTAGTAAATGACGGTGTTCATGATATCCATGCCGAAAAGCAGAAAACCGGCAATACCTCC
The DNA here is from genome assembly GCA_005843805.1 of Chlorobium sp. Taxonomy (GTDB): domain Bacteria; phylum Bacteroidota; class Chlorobiia; order Chlorobiales; family Chlorobiaceae; genus Chlorobium. Next base: position 12,583 of record SZXY01000046.1, on the reverse strand, counting down.
CCACAAGAGTGATTTCTTGAGATTTCCTCCCGCAAGATACATCTCCTGCCACTCGCCGGTACTTTTACCCCGGAAGAGCACAAGACCAATCGAACCGATAACATAGAGAAAAAGGGCCGGCCACTCTGCAAGTGGGGTAAAATGGCCGACAAGACCGAGAAGCCAGATGGCGGCCATAAGACCAAAAGAGAGGGTCAGCCTTGCCTTGAGCGACTCTGAAGCGGAGGAAGATGCCTGGAAAGATGTCATGAGAGAGCAATATTTGTGATTACTGTTGCGGTCAGCTCTTTGTGGTAACGGATTGAATATAGTGAGGCCGTTCTTCATAATCAATCGGATCGCTCAAACCTTCCAGTTCGAATGCCCTGAGTCGGCGGGCGCAACTGTCACAAACGCCACACGCTTTCCCTTCGCTTTTGTAGCACGACCAGCTCAATTCAAAGGGAACATGGAGTTCAATACCCTTACGGACTATCTCCGATTTCTGCATCTCGATGAGCGGCGTGAGAATCTCGATATGAGTTTCAGGTTTTGTACCGAGCGATATGACGGTATTGAAGGCATCATAAAAGACCTTGCGGCAGTCAGGATAACCGGATGAGTCCTCCTCGACCGCCCCGATAAATATCTTGCTGGCTCCGATGACTTCCGACCAACTGACGGCCATCGAGAGAAACCCGGCGTTGCGAAAAGGAACATAACTGGTGGGAATTGAAGAGCCCTGAAGGTCAGCGCCTCCAACCGGCATGGAGAGATCGGTGAGAGAGGAACCGCCAATCTGACCAAGAAAATCAGCATTGACTTCCAGGCGCTGCTCGATATGGTAGTGATTGCAGATGGAGCGGAACGATTCAAGCTCTTTCTGCCAGGTGCGCTGCCCATAGTTGACATGCATGGCAGCAAGCTCGAAACCCTGCTCATTGGCCATCGCTGTGGTGACGAGGCTGTCCATGCCGCCACTGAGAAGAACTACTGCCCTCATGGTGAAATCCTGAATAATCAATTGGACAAAAAGGATATCGGGAAGATAAAAAACTCTTTCGTAACCCTTTGCATATTCCGATGACCATTTCCTTCCCTTCTTCAGTGCCTTTGTAGCTATCCCCTTCCCGTTTCACGGCAAAGCGTTTGTTCAGTGATACAGCAATACCTATCTTTGGCGAGACGACATTTTCACGAAATCGCTCCGACAGCGCAAGTACCAAGAAAAAACAGAAGCATCAATGCCAATCGTTGAATCAACATGGAGCTGGCTCGTCTCAGAGTGGCAATGGACCTTCTCCGAAAAAGGAGTGCGACTCCTTGGCGCTTGGGAAAGCATGGTCATCAAAGCGATCGCACGGCATTGCCAGCATATTGTCCCCATATTCTGCCGAGCTGGAGCTCGGCGTTCCCGGGTGTGAGCCAGGGGGGCTGTGTACAAACTGGCCGAATAACAGAGTGTTTTCAGAACTACAAATATTGCCCTGCTGTCATCACTTCAAATCCCGATAAAAGTTCTCGTGCGGCCCAACAGCTTCAAGGTAAACCAGCCGGACACTATCATCCAGCGAATAGCCAAGCAAGTATAACTGACCTGAGCTGCGAAATTTATAGCCGTACAAGGCCGCCAAATCACCTTTTTTTCGCTCTCCGGTTTCAGGGCTTTGCCTTACCTTCTCAACAGCACTGTCCACATCAGCAGCGGTGTTGTCGTGAAGCTTTTTGTATTGCCGTGCAAATCGGCGCGTTTGCCGGACTGACCAGATCATTGCTTGACACTCCGAGGCACAAACAGTGTAGAGTGTTCCCGTGGTTCGGCCAGTGATGCCAACGACTCTGCAACAAAACTGACCGGTAAATCAGGGTTATCAAGCGCCGCCCGTCCCACCCGTGCCCAAAACTCGATCTGCCCGGAAATAGAACGATGCTCCAGCAGGGCATCTTGCCGGGCCTGTTCGTAAAGCTCCTTGTTGATCCTTATTGAAGTGCTTACCAACATTGTTTGACCTCTTGTTTGATGCGACTACATTTGTGGTAGAATTATAGGCATTATTCTGTGAAAATGAAAACGCTCGGCAACCCTTATCCTCGAATCAATCGTTCGAGAAGAAGCTCCTGAAGATCTCTTTTGCCATCGAGCACACAGTGAATGAAAACCTTGCGGTCGATGATGCGGTAAATAATCCGACAGGGAGTGTAATGGAGTTCGCGATAGTCCAGAACAGAGACTCTCTGCAGTTCGGGTGGGTAATGTCCCCGATCAGGAAAACTGCCAAGAGAGAAACAGGTTTCCTGCAGCGCATCGATAAGGGAACCTGCTCGTTCAGCCAAATCGTGGCGGGCAACATATTTCCAGATTTCGAGAATATCCGACTCCGCATCGGCAGTCAGAAAAACATCATGGTTCATAACTGCTGCTGCTTTGCAATCTGCTGCCGGATCATTTCAAACGATTCTCCAACAGGCTTATACCTTCCCTGCTCGATACTCTGTGAACTTTGCGCAAGTATTTTCAGCAATGCGAGGCTTTCCTGGGTCTCTTCATAGAGATGAACATCCTGCACAATCACCTTCGCTTCACCGTTATGCGTGATGATCATGGTTCCTCTATTGGCTGAAACTTCACGAATGACTTCAGAAGCGTGAGTTTTCAAAAAGCTGATGGGCTTGATCGACGTACTGTATTTCATAGAACGCTCTCTCCTCTGTTGACTATAATAAAGACTTTATAATAGCCAATATAAGCCTTCACTCACCAGTAAAAAAAGCCATCCCGAAACGAGTCCGGGATGGCTTTTGTAAAGCATAGAGATGGAGAGCTGCGAATTAATACATGCCGCCCATTCCACCCATTCCGCCTGGAGGCATTGCCGGCATGTCGGATTTATCTTCCTTGATGTCGGTAATTGCTGCTTCGGTGGTCAAAAGAATACTGGCAACTGATGCAGCGTTCTCGAGAGCGCTTCTGGTTACCTTGGTTGGATCGACCACACCTGCTTCTACCAGGTTTTCGTATGTTTCGGTTCTGGCGTTGAAACCATAGTCGCCTGTGCCTGCCTTGACCTTCTCAAGCACAACAGCACCATCGGTGGTGCCGGTGTTTGCAACAATCTGGCGAAGAGGCTCTTCGAGTGCACGACGGATAATTTCAATACCGGTTTTCTGGTCTTCGTTGTCTGCAACAGCGTTGTCGAGGCCTTTGATTGCGCGGATAAGGGCTACGCCTCCACCGACAACAATACCTTCCTGCACCGCAGCGCGGGTTGCATGAAGCGCATCTTCAACACGTGCTTTTTTCTCTTTCATCTCGACTTCGGTTGATGCACCGATGTTGAGGACAGCAACGCCGCCAGAGAGTTTTGCAAGACGTTCCTGCAGTTTTTCTGTATCGTAATCAGAGGTTGATTTTTCAATCTGTCCCTTGATTTCGTTGATGCGTGCCTTGATCTCTTCCGGAGTGCCCTTGCCTTCGACAATGGTGGTGTTGTCCTTGTCGATAGTGACGCGACCAGCCTGGCCGAGGTAGGAAATCGTGGCATTTTCGAGTTTGTAGCCTTTCTCTTCGGAAATAACGGTACCTCCGGTGAGAATGGCGATGTCCTCAAGCATGGCTTTGCGGCGATCACCGAAGCCTGGAGCCTTGACGGCACAGACTCTCAGGGTACCACGAAGCTTGTTGACAACAATGGTTGCAAGTGCTTCGCCTTCGATGTCCTCTGAAATGATGAGCAGGGGACGTCCGGACTGGGCTGACTTTTCAAGAATAGGAAGAAGTTCTTTCATGTTGCTGATCTTCTTGTCGTAAATAAGAATCAGCGGTTCTTCGAGTTCGGCATCCATTGTCTCTGGATTGGTCACGAAGTATGGTGAAAGGTAGCCACGGTCAAACTGCATGCCTTCGACAACCTTGAGTTCGGTGTCCATGCCTTTGGCCTCTTCAACGGTGATGACACCGTCTTTTCCGACCTTGTCCATCGCTTCAGCAATGAGATTGCCGATTTCAGAGTCGTTGTTGGCTGAAATGGTTCCAACCTGTGCAATCTCTTTCTTGCCGGTGATGGGGCGACTGATATTTCTCAGCTCCTGCACAACCTCTTTTACAGCACGGTCGATGCCTCTTTTGAGGTCAATCGGACGGGCACCTGCAGCAACGTTCTTGAGGCCTTCACGATAGATGGCCTGTGCAAGTACGGTTGCAGTGGTTGTGCCGTCGCCAGCAACATCGCTGGTTTTGGATGCAACTTCACGAACCATCTGGGCACCCATGTTCTCGAAAGGGTCGGAGAGTTCGATCTCTTTTGCAACAGTGACGCCGTCCTTGGTTGAGGTCGGTGCACCAAATTTTTTGTCGATCAATACGTTACGTCCGGCAGGTCCGAGGGTAACTTTTACGGCATTGGCCAATTTGTCGACGCCAACTTTGAGTTTTGCTCTGGCATCGGCATCAAAAAGAATATCTTTAGCAGTCATTGTAACGCGTTCCTCCTGTAAGGTTTGTTAAAATTTTGTGACGGTTCAGTCAAGAATGGCAAAAATGTCCGACTCGCGCATGATGAGATAATCATCACCTTCCACGCTTACTTCGGTACCAGAATATTTGCCGTAAAGCACTTTCTGGCCTACCTTGACCTGCAGTTCAAGCAATTGGCCGTTATCGGCAATTTTGCCTGGACCTACAGCTACAACTTCACCATACTGCGGTTTTTCCTTTCCGGTGTCGGGAATGTAAAGGCCACCTTTGGTTTTTTCCTCTGCCGCTGCAGGCTTAACAATAACTCGATCAGCTAAGGGTTTCAAGTTCATTGTCTTCTCTTGTTTGGATTTTAGATTAATAGCGATACTATTGATATGAAAATTAAGTTCCATGCTTTTAGCACTCAATGACGAAGAGTGCTAAAAGGACACTTAATAATATCAAAAAAACTCTTTTTTCCAAACAGATTCTTTATCACAACGGAGGGTTATGCAGGAAGAATCCATTAAAACAATAAGTGCGGCGCACTACTGCTCCATCGGTAAAGTGGCTATGGAAAAGCTTAAAAGTATCCAGTCGAAAATGCAGGATGATACTGCTACTGAGAATGACAGGTTGTACGCCCTGCTCCTGCAGGAGATATCGGCACTTGCAAAAAACCGGATGTCGGTGGATGCAAATGAGAGTGAAGTCAGCGAGGGCAAGAAAATATGGGTAGAGCGTACCGCTGCGACGCACTTCCCGCATATCCGGCTGCATGGCGGCGCGCTCGATGACGATCCGCCGCAAAGGTGAGGAAGGTCAACTCCCCTTGCAGCGCTCGAGTGCGGGTTTGAGGTAACGACCTGTGAGGGAGTGCTCCAAGGCCGCAATCTCTTCGGGTGTTCCTTCGGCAACGACAGCGCCTCCTTTGTCGCCTGCGCCGGGGCCAAGGTCAATAACCCAGTCGGCCTGTGTAATGATGTCAGGATTGTGTTCGATAACTACCAGCGTGTTGTTCTGTTCAAGCAGTTTTTCAAAACACCTGATCAGCTTGTTGATATCCTCGAAATGCAGCCCGGTTGTAGGCTCATCGAAAATAAAAAGGGTATGGGCCACATCGGCATGAGCTATGAAGCTTGCAAGTTTAAGCCTCTGGGCCTCGCCTCCGGAAAGAGTACTCGATGACTGGCCAAGCCTTATGTATCCAAGCCCTACCTCGTCAAGCACCATAAGTTTTTTTGATATCCCTTTTTCGCTTTTGAAAAAGCCGATTGCTTCCTCTACGGTCATATCGAGTACCTCAGCGATGGAGTAGCCCGAGTATTTCACTTCAAGGGTTTCTGGCTTGTAACGCAGACCACCGCAATCTTCGCAAACTGCTTCGATGTCGGCAAGAAACTGCATTTCAATGTGGACACTTCCCTCTCCGGAGCAGGTTTCACATCGCCCACCGGGAATGTTGAAGGAAAAATAGCCAGCTTTCCACCCTCTTGCCTTTGCATCCCTTGTCTGGGAAAAGAGGTTACGGATATCGTCGAATATCTTCAGGTAGGTTACCGGATTGCTTCGGCTTGACTTTCCAATGGGTGACTGGTCAACATGCTCGACACGGTCGACCAGCCAGGCTCCTGACATGGAGCGATGCGTGCCTACTTTTTCCTTCAATCCCACCTTTTCTTTCAAAATCCCCTTGTTGAGAATATCGTTGACCAGAGTGGATTTACCAGATCCGCTTACGCCGGTCACACAGGTCATGACGCCAAGCGGAAAACTGACATCGATATTCTTCAGGTTGTTCTGCATGGCGCCGATGATCTTGATGCAGGAGGTAAAATCGGGCGTTCTGCGCACTGCAGGGACAGCAATCTGTTTGGTGTCATTGAGGTAGTGGGCCGTGAGGGATGTGCCGGTAGCCTTCATCTCCTCTACCGAACCGTGAAAGACCACTTCGCCTCCGAGACGCCCGGCAAAGGGGCCAAGATCGATCACTTCATCGGCAGCTTCGATGATTTCGCGGTCATGCTCAACAACAACCACAGTATTGCCAAGGTCACGCAGCCGCCTGAGCAGGGTGATCAGACGGGCAGAATCACTCTGATGAAGTCCTATGCTTGGCTCGTCAAGAATATAGATGGCTCCCACAAGCGGGGAACCGAGAGAGGTTGAGAGATTGATGCGCTGAAACTCACCGCCACTCAGGGTGTGGGTAAGACGGTCAAGGGTGAGGTAGTTGAGTCCCACATCGAGCAGGTATCCAAGGCGCTTGATGATCTCCTGAAGCACCACTTCGGCTACCTTGCGGTCAAACGGGGAAATATCGAGGTTTCGGAAGAAATCGGAGGCTTCGGCAATATTCATGCGCGATACCTCGGCGATATGACGCCCTGAAACCCGGACAAGGCGCGCATCGGGATTGAGACGGCTTCCTTCGCAGTCAGGACAGGTTGCATAGCCGCGATACCGGCTTAAAAAGACCCTGTAGTGCATCTTGTAACCGGCATCTTTTTCTATTTCCCCAAAAAAAGGCCAGACCCCCTTGAAGCGGTCGTCACCGAGACCTTTCCAGATAATCTCCTTGTGCGCGTGTGAGAGCTTTTCATAGGGCTGATCGAGCGGAATTCCCAGAGTTGGAGCGATGGCAAGAAGCTGGCGAAGGTTCCAGCGATACTTTTCCGAGTTCCAGCAGGCAATTGCTCCTTCGGCAAGGGTAAGCGACTTGTCGGGCACAACGGCGTCTTCGTCAATTCCGGCAATACGTCCGAATCCCTGGCAGGTTGTGCATGCGCCAATCGGAGAGTTGAAGGCAAAAAGCTGGGGAGAGGGCTCAAAATATTCAACACCGTTAAGTTCAAGCCGGTCGCTGAACTGGTAGGTTTTTCCGCCAACCACCTTCAGCACTGCATATCCGCCTGATTCGTTGAAACAGCTTTCTGCCGCCTGGGAGACACGGCTGAAAAACTTTTCGTCGGGCCGCGCCACAAACCGGTCAACAAGCACAAGAAGAGCTGCACGTTCCGCTTTCGGCATATCGAGCAACCGTTTGCAATCCTGGTCAAGGTTGAGATCCAAAATCTCGTCGTCTGCAACTACCCTGAAAAACCCTTTTTTCAGCAGATTGGCTATTTCATCCTGCACCGAACAGAGGTGATGAGCAACATCTTCATGAGAGGGAAAGAAAAAACCTGCATAAAATTTCGTGCCTTCCTCAAAAAAACCGGCCTGAAAACTCACGTCATCAGGGGTGTGTTTCAGAACAAGTTCATTGGTATCACGAGAATAAATTTTGCCGATTCTGGCATAGAGCAGGCGGAGGTAGTCATATATTTCCGATACCGTACCAACTGTGGATCGGGGATTTTTCGGGATAGGTTTCTGCTCGATGGCAATGGCCGGAGCGATTCCTTCAACACTCTCGATATCAGGACGGGGCATGCGTTCGAGAAACTGACGCACATAAGCTGAGAGGGATTCCACGTAGCGGCGGTGGCCTTCAGCATAGAGCGTATCGAAAGCAAGACTGGATTTGCCTGATCCGCTGACACCAGTCAGTACCACAAAGCGGTTGCGGGGAATACAGACCGTTATATTGGCAAGATTATGGGTGTTGATGCCTTTGAGGACGATATCCGGCAGACTCGTTTCAGCAGCGGCTGAATTGTTGAGCCTTTGAGTAGTCATATTGAATTATAATTCTTGTGCATTATTGATCGACCGGGGCAACCTTCAGGATATAATCGCGCTAACCCCGGAGATAATAAACGCAGAAGGAAGCTCATGAAAAAACCTTTTTTTGCATCCTTATGACTCAACGGTGAATCTGGTGCAGGAGAGAGTCAATGGTTGTACCCGCCATAAGCTCGTTAATCTTCTGCTGCAGGCTGTTCATATAATCCCTGTGGTGGCACGAAGAGATAATTTCACAACTGCTTGCCTTCTGGCCGCAACGCATGAGATGAGGCACTCCTTCGATGGCAAGTGCAATATCGGCAACAGTGATTTCAGGCGTGGACTTGCCAAGCCTGTAACCGCCTTTCACTCCCTGTACAGAGATCGCAACACCGGCTTTTTTGAGGCTCTGCATGGCCTTTGAAAGAAACTCCTGTGAAACGCCTATGTCATCAGCCATCTCCTTGACGGTGACTACCCTGCCAAGACCCTTGGTGGCGAGATAGATAACGGCATGAAGTCCATATTCAAATTTTCTGGAAACCTGAAGCATAACATTCAAATTGCATTGAACAAGAGAGCCCTGTTCTTTAGTTTAAAACAATATCTCTGTATATTGCCTACTGAACGGGTATATGACTTTATAAGTTTTAACCCTCTTTATTTTAATGATTTTATTTTTGGACAGCGCACTGTGAAAGATCAATATTTTTTATGGCAATTTGCCCCTGAACAAGAGGCTAAAATCCGCTACCAGGAGTACGGACGGAATCATGAGGGCAAAACACCGCTTCTTTTTATTCATGGATACGGTGGAATGATAGAGCACTGGAACCTGAATATCCCGGAGTTTTCGAGCCAGCATAGAATCTATGCGATGGATCTGATCGGGTTCGGAAAATCACAGAAACCCAACGTGCGTTACAACCTTGAACTTTTTGCCGCTCAGATCGAGGCTTTTCTTTATCTCAAAAAACTTGATTCCGTCATTATTGTCGGCCATTCAATGGGGGCTGCAAGCGGCATCTATTTTGCTCATCATAAACCTGAAAAAGTCAAGGCGCTCATCCTTGCAAATCCTTCCGGCCTTTTTGGAGACACCATGGACGGAATGACCAGTGTTTTTTTCGGACTTGTCGGGTCACCGCTGATCGGCGAGGTGCTTTTTTCCGCTTTTGCAAATCCGATGGGTGTGAGCCAGAGCCTCATGCCAACCTACTTCAACCAGAGCAAGGTTGACGGAAAACTTATCAACCAGTTCTCCCAGCCTCTCCAGGACAATGGCGCTCAATGGTCTTATCTCTCTCCCTCCAAACGACCTCTTGATTTCAGGCTTGATCATATCACAAAACCGTGCAACTACAAGGGTCCCGCATATCTTGTATGGGGAGCTGAAGATACGGCTCTTCCGCCGCACAAGATCATCCCTGAGTTTCAGCAACTGCTGCCACAGGCGGGAGCATATATTGTCCCAAACGCTGCGCACTGCATCCACCATGATGCCCACGAAGCGTTCAACAAACGACTGGCGCAAATACTCGACCTGGTAGAATGAAGAGATTGAGTGACGGGTCTTAGTTAGAACTACTGGTCGTTGGCCTTGATTTGCCTTGTTTCGTTAAACTGCGGCATTTTGAGGCCAATCTGGAAGGCGTAGCTCCGGAACTCACCGCAAGGAACCCACTGAAAGTTCATCTGCCAGCAATGAAGATTGCGATAGAGCTGCAGCATGGGAAAAACAAACTTTTTGTTTTGAAGATCATAACCGCTGTTCAAGCCAACCAGCCACTCTTTTGAGAGCGCTGCTTTTGCCGCAGCATTGATGAGCGAAGTTGTCTGTGGCCCGGCAAGTGGTGCGCTCCGGTCTGATTGCAGATAGAGGGAGAAGCGTAACTGCCAGGGCAGAGTATAATCGACGGTACTGAGTTCCTCCATGCTGAAACGCTCACGAAACCAGGGCTGCCCGGTATTAATCGAAAGTGGCTGTTGGGCTGTCACGTCGGCAGAGCCGAGCGAACTGCTGCCTTGAAAAGCGAAGCTCATGTTCAGAAATCCCTTGACAAAGCGCAGCAAACCGTTGCCATCATCGCGGTTGAGACGATTGATTCTCTCACCGGAGATGGGATCGTAGCTATAAAAATCGTACATGGAACCCGCGCTGAAGAGCACGTTCGGCAACAGGGAGTTGCTCGATGCTATGAGGGTCAGCGGCGCCAGGTGAATTGCATCGGCTGAAAAATTGTACGCGGTTGAGGCGGTCAAGGAGAGGAGTTGCACCCTATGATCTGCAACAGCAGACGCCTCATCTTCCTGAGAGGCACTCCCCTTGAGCTTTCCCTGAAAAAGGTTTTTCAGGCTGATGCCGATTGTGCTTTGCCCTTCAGGGATCCCCTGGTTAAAAGAACTTTGGAAGGGCCAGTCATAGACATGGTGAAAGTAGTCAGAGCCGCCGCCGCCGCCGGAAAACGCCGGGTTCCATGTATAGGAAATGGTTGGAACAAAGGTATGGCGCAACGCCTTGAGACCGATCATATTCTCAAGAAATCCTGTATCGAGCACACCGTAAAGCCTTGTGCGTGCATCGACAGCAAAGACAAAGCTTGAAAAACCATTGCCATTGCCCTCAGTGGAGAGTGAGCGGGTAAAGGTCAGGGCAGGATTCAGATTGAGGTAACGAAAGAGGGTTGATTGCATGCGCAACGGAAGCACGACACTCGTTCCACCGGAGAGATCACTGGAGATGCCTGAATCCTGGTTTTGCCCATGAAGAATCAGCCCTTGCGTAAAGAGCGCTTTGCTCCCTTCGGAAAATTCCCGATAGTAGCCCGCCTCTACACTCGCATCTGCAGAATAGCCGGAAGAGGTGGCTGCACTTTTGCTGGTAAACGTCCCGGCAATTGAGGCACCGGTTGTTATGGAAATATCCGATACCCACTCTGCGGACTCTCCGGAAAAACCGGAACGGAAGGGGTAGATACGGTTCTGATACAATGAAGCACCAATACCCTGTGTGGCATCTTGAGTTCGCAAGTCTTCTGAACGGTTGTAGAAGAGAGCGGCTATGCCTTGCTCATCATTGAAGGTTTTCGCCAGTGAGGCATAGGCATTGGGTTGTTCGATCAGAACGGTTTCCTGGTTTATTGAATTCAGGTCGTAGGAACGATCACCGCCAATAAACTGAACATTGATATCGAGACGCGAGGTTGGATCGAAAAGCTGGTTATGGACAATTTTTGCATTCCACTCATCCTGTTGCGGATAGTGCTTGTACTCCCCTGAAATTTCCCCGGTCAAGCTGTTGCGCTCTGCATAGCGAAACCGCTCTCCAAGGCGCCAGCTTCCCTGAAACGCAAGATCACCCTCAAGACGGAGATCCATATAATCGTCAATAGCCCAGAAATAACCGAGGTTCGACAAATAGTAACCCCGGTCGCTGTCGCGGCTGACAAAGGGCATAAGAAAACCAGACGACCTGCCACCCTTCAGTGGAAAAACCATGTAGGGAAGCGCAAGAACAGGTATGGCAGGAAGTCGCCTGGAAAAAAGCTCCGGCCGGGCATACATGACAAAAGGAGTTGCAACCACCCTTTCATCCGGAATAATGGTCATACTGGAAGAGGAAAACCAGTAGTGAGGATCCGGATTGTCGCAGGTTGTAAATGTTCCGTCCGTAATGACCATTTCACCGTTTTCCCGCCTCGTGACATGCTCTCCACTGAAAACAATCTCTTTGGAAGTTGAAGAGACATTGGTGGTCTCTCCCCTTCCGGTCCTGAAATTGTAACTCATCGTTTCAGCATTGAAACTCCCCTTCCGGTCACTGAACACTGCCGGGTCTGCAAGCGTTTTGGAAGAGTCAACGAGGCCAAAGGCGTGAAGCAACGAGGTATCGAGATCGACAACGATTTTCGGAGCCTTGATACTTGTTTCCTCATGATCGATTCGGGCTTTACCCCACAGCTCCATGCTCCGAATGTCGAGGTTGTAGATCACGGAATCCCGGGCACTGAACTGCACCGCACTCTTCAGCGAGCGGGAGAGCGAGTCGCTCTCAACCTCTCTTTTTTCAGATGGAATTTGGTTCCGCCCATCCGAGAGAGTGGCTGCATGGAGCGAACTCCCTGAAAAGAGAGAGAGGGCCACCATGAAAAAAAAGAGAATGGCCAGGATCGGGAATTTCTGTTTGATAACCTTCACGCCGTATTGCTCCACGACACTATTGTGATGCTCGGTTTAAAAAGTTTCAATATATTATTTTATTAATCCATGAACAGTGTCTTTCTGCACACTCTCTTCACTATGACGGCATTAAGAGCCCTGCTATCAATTATTTAACTTATTGTCACCCCATGTTGCCGACTGCCTATTCCGCTCCCGACATTACCGGACATTTCGGTATGTTCGGCGGCAAGTTCATCCCTGAAACGCTGATAAAAAATGCAGCAGACCTCGAATCGGAGTACCTCAAAGCTAAAAACG
>SZXY01000038.1 GCA_005843805.1 Chlorobium sp. | reverse complement strand
CAAGGGACCAATCGCGATCATTATTCCGTTTGCCGTAACATTTCTCTTCTCGCTGCAGGAGAGATCATTGAAAACGTGGCTCAGGATGATCTTCAATCCGCTCGGAATAGCTCTCTTTCTCGGCATTGCCCTGCCCTGGTATCTGCTTGAGTATCAAGACCAGGGAATGGCTTTTATCGAAGGATTTTTCTTCAAGCACAACATCAGCCGCTTCAACACCTCTTTCGAGGGTCACTCGGGCTCCCTCTTCTACTATATTCCTGTCATTATTCTCGGATTGATGCCCTTTACGGGCCTTTTCTTTACTGTGCTTTTCAACCTTAAAAGACTCTTTTCTGATCGACTGAACCGCTTTCTTCTGATCTGGTTCGCCTTTGTCTTTTTCTTTTTCTCCCTCTCCGGCACCAAACTGCCTCACTACATGATCTACGGCTATACACCGCTGTTCATTCTCATGTCGAGGGCTCTGCCGATGAGCAAACATCCTGAACGTTTTGTGGTATGGCCGATGCTGGTACTCTTGCTGTTTGCTGCTATCCCCTTTCTTCTGCCAACAGCGATGCAGCAGGTCAGTGACGGCTATATACAGGCAGTCCTGACGGCAGCAACCGGGCTTTTCGGAAAAAGTTATCTCTTTGTCATCATGACCGCTGCAGTTGCCCTCTCAGCCATTCAGTTCATACCACGTTTTTCCCTGGCCAGCAAGCTGATCGCTTTTGGAGCAGTATTTTCTTTTCTTATCAATATCTACCTTATGCCCCTGGCGGGAAAACTTCTTCAGGAACCGGTAAAGGAAGCCGCCCTTTTTGCTAAAAAAGAGGGCTATAAAATCGTGATGTGGAAAGTCTATTACCCCTCTTTTTTAGTATATTCGGAATCTTTTGTTGAAAAACGTACCCCTGAGCCGGGCGAGATTGTTTTGACAACGGTCAAAGAGATCGATCAGCCAGGAAAATCTGCCATTTTATATAGCAAATACGGTATTGTGTTGTTCAAACTAATGCAATGAATCCCCCCACGATATCATGAAGCTTTCGGTTGTCATACCGGTCATGAATGAAGCAGAGAACATCAAGCCACTGTTTGCTGCTCTTGCCTCTTCACTGTCCGCTATAGAACATGAAATCGTTCTTGTTGATGACGGCTCTACCGACGGAACCGTAGCTGCAATCCAGGCTCAGGCGCCTCTCAATGCGCAACTGATTGTCCTGAACAAGAATTACGGACAGACCAATGCAATGGCTGCCGGTATCGATCATGCATGTGGTGAGCTGATCGCCACAATAGACGGTGACCTGCAGAACGATCCTGCGGATATTCCGATGATGATAAAGTATCTGTATGACCACGATCTTGATGTTGTCGCCGGACGACGTGCGGGAAGAAAGGACGGCATGATTCTGCGCAAAATTCCAAGCATGATAGCCAATGCCATCATCAGAAATCTGACTGATGTGCATATCCACGACTATGGTTGCACCCTTAAAGTGTTCAAGAAGGATGTCGCAAAAAACCTCGGTCTTTACGGAGAGCTGCATCGCTTTATACCGGTTCTCGTTCAGCTTTATGGCGCAAAAATGGAAGAGGTCGATGTGCGGCATCACCCGAGAAAGTTCGGCACATCGAAATATGGTATCGGGCGCACATCGAGAGTACTGAGCGACCTGCTGTTTATGGTTTTTTTCCAGAAATACAGCCAGAAACCAATGCACCTGTTCGGAACCCTTGGCTTTCTCTCCCTTTTCATTGGAATAACCCTGAACCTCTACCTGCTGGCCCTGAAAATTTTTGGCGAGAAAATCGGTGGACGTCCGCTGCTTTCTCTCGGCATCATTATGACTTTTATAGGCATTCAGCTCATTACAACCGGGTTCATTGCAGAATTCATCATGCGAACCTATTACGAGTCCCAGAACAAGAAACCCTATATCATTAAAAAGATCGTTGGAAAACAATAAAACCGGCCTGAAAAAGCTGCTCAAGCCGCTTCTCCAGCTTTTTGTAACCGCTCTGGCACTTTTTCTGGTATTGAGAAAGAGCGATATAGCGAAACTTGCAGGTATCATACGCCACGCCAACCTCTGGTATCTCCTCCTGGCCCTCCTGTTTTTCAACATCTCCAAGCTCTTCAATGCAGTACGCCTTAACCGCTTTTTCAAGGCTATCGGCATCGAGCTTTCGGCCATGTACAACCTCAAGCTCTACTATCTCGGAATGTTCTACAATCTCTTTCTTCCGGGAGGTATCGGTGGAGATGGCTACAAAATCTATGTGCTGCAGAAAAACCACGGCATGAAAATGATCAATGTCTTTCATGCTGTTTTCTGGGATCGGATCTGCGGCATCGTCGCTCTTGTCTTTCTCTCTCTCCTGCTGCTTCTGCCAAGCACTTTTGCCCTGGCGCTCCCACAGCTTGTGCCATACGCATGGGTGGCGCTCGTTACAATCTACCCACTGGCACTGCTTGTGAACAAACTTTTCTACAAACAGTTCAAGGGAATTTTTACCATCACCGCCCTTGAGTCTATGCTGGTACAGATAACCCAGGTCATATCGGCATTTTTCATCCTCAAAGCCCTCTCGCAAAACACCAACATTATCGACTATCTGGCGGTCTTTCTGATATCGACGGTTGCCACTATCCTGCCGATAACCATCGGGGGAGCCGGAGCCCGTGAAATTACCTTCTATTATCTGCTCAGCTCCATGCAGCTTGAGACCAGCACCGGCGTAGCACTCTCGCTTATATTTTTTGGTATCTCCGCCGTTTCGTCACTGGCAGGAATTCTGACAAGGGTTCGACACGAGAAAAGCGTGGCGGAACTTGATGAAGTCAAGCCATAATAAAAAGGACACAGAGGAGTCATCTCAAGAGCCAAACTGTTTCGATTGAGTGACTTTTTTTTATTCTATCTTGTTTGCCTGTATGGTGTAACACTACCCTTTCAGGTTTTTTCAAATAACAATAAAAGAAATCGTCTTTATGAAAAAAAAACTATCACTGCCGGGTGTATTACTGGCAGCAGGAATGTTTGCTGTACCTGCACACGCTGAATCGCCCTATTATGTCAGTGGCAATATCGGTGCATCATCATTCAGCAAAATCAAAATCGAAACTTCTTCAGGCGCTCTTGAAGGCACGGCAAAAACCAAAGCAGGTATCGACCTGACAGGTGCTATCGGCAGGAGTTTTGGTGATTTCAGAGTTGAGGGAGAGGTGGGCTACCAGCGAAACAACTCAGATACCTACACTTTTCCAATGGGAGTTTTTCCCTTGACCGGAAATTTTTCGGTGACATCATGTTTGCTCAACGGTTACTATGATTTCAAAAGCTGCAAACTCAAGCCTTATCTTTCCGCAGGAGTCGGCATTGCGAGAGTCTCCCTCAATAAAGTTCCGGATCCCCCGGTCATCCTGAGAGAAAGCCATTCGGCATTTGGCTATCAGGTTGGTGCTGGTGTTGCCATTCCGCTGAGCAAAACTATAGACCTCGATGCTCGTTACCGTTACAGCGGAACCACCAAAGTTACCCTCACCGACAATCACGGCAAGCTTGGCATCCATGGAAGCGGCTTTCTGCTTGGATTGAGGATGGGTATATAACCTCTGCTTTTGATGGCAACAAACAAGGCCGTCTCGGTTTGTAAAAACATGAGATGGCTTTGTTATATGCCGACTGTAATTCT
>SZXY01000052.1 GCA_005843805.1 Chlorobium sp. | reverse complement strand
AGCTGGTCTGAAGCAGCTTGAGCACTTCGAGGTTGTCGCCTTCGATAAAGAGGTTTTCGGTGGTGTCGAAATTCACTGATTCTGAGCGGCAGGGTTTGAGCGTGGCGGAGCTGAGGGTCTGGATCAGGTGCAGGGCTTCTTTTTTACCCGGCCACTCCATACCGTAGCGCTCACGGCGTGATTCGAACGTGTCACTGAAGGTGCCGAGTTCGGCCTTGAGCTTTTCAAAGTCGATGGACACGCAGAGTTCGCCTTTATCGTTGCGGGTTTCGGTAAAAACGGTTGGAAAGAGCTGTTTCAGCCGGGCACGGTTTTCGGCGGCTATGTTGAGCGTGGTTCCTTTCATCTTTTCGGGCTGGGTCTCTGCCATAGTCTTAACAATGTGGGGTTTAGTTCATCGACCAGCGAATGGTAAAGAGGGTTTTCTCTCCCGTGGTCTGCCTGAGCCGATCTTCAACGGTGTCGAGCAGTTCGTCTTTCTGGTGTTCACTATGCCTTGATGCTTTGCCGTACCCTTTCCATGCCTCATCACGCTTGTTGTCGATATCGCACAGTTTTTTCTGGATAGCCAGTTTATATGGAAGGTTCGGGACAAGACGGGAGTACCCCGCCTTGAAACTTTTGTCGTCACCAAAGGTATAGCTATCAACCGGGTCAGCAGCCTGCTCTGAGGCAAGCTTTTTGGAATCGTTGAGCGAATGCATCCGACTGAGTTCCTGTGCGGAGTATGTCGCATGGTACCGGGTCACAGGCTTGACTTCCATTGCACGATTACACAAATGAGTCGAAAAAGAGGGATATGTACGCAATAATATAGGCAAGGGTTTTGAATTACAGCGGTTTTGGGTGGTTGTTTTTTTGACAATTATCCGGCGTTTCTGTTTGTATGAGGGTTCGGGCGGGCACTGCGGTGGCGGGTGTGTGCCATTTGCAAGAGGGCACGCCGCAGCGTGCCCCTACGGGTCGTTTTTTTACGCACCATAGATCGGTATTTATTTCTATTTATCAAGCGAATCCGCCTATACTTATATGGCAATTCTTTCTATTGCAATAAAACTGATCAAGGAATGAGAGGAAAGGCTTGCACCGGGGAGGGCGGGATGACCCCGCCCGTACGAAGCGAGTTGGTGATCAAAAGAATATTTGTAGATTTTTGGTCAATAACGAGTTGGTTACTGATTGGCAATATTATCTTATCTGATTATTAAATATTTCGTTATAGGTCGTCAATAAATGTGCGATAAACCATGAAACAGATCATCATCATAACAGGCGCAGGCAAGGGAATTGGCAGGGCTATCGCCCTTGATTTTGCCAAAGCTGCCGGAACCAAAAAAGGCTTTGAGCCAATACTCGTCCTTGCTTCAAGAACGCTTTCGGATCTTGAAGCTGTGTCGGCGGAGTGCCGTTCTTTTGGAGCTGAAGCAGATGTCATTGAGACGGATATTGCTGACATGGCTCAAGCCGATCGGCTGGTCTCTACCACGCTTGAACGGTACGGCACCATCGACTGCCTTGTCAACAATGCTGGCGTTGGCCGCTTCAAAGCGCTCAGTGAACTGACCGAGGAGGATTATGAGTATACCATGGCGACTAACCTTAAAGGCACTTTTTTCCTGACCCAGCGGGTCTTTCCGGTGATGGAGGCAAAAAGGTCTGGCCATATTTTCTTTATCACCTCGATTGCCGCCGAAACGGCTTTCAAGAGTTCCTCGATCTATTCCATGTCGAAGTTCGGGCAAAAAGGGCTGGTTGAAGCGATGCGTCTCTATGCAAAAACATGCAATGTCCGGATCACCAATGTGATGCCCGGCGCAGTGTATACCCCGATGTGGGGCGAAGTTCCGGAAGCGATGCAGTGCGTCATGATGAGACCGGACGATATTTCCGGCCCGATTGTCAATGCCTATTTCCTGCCAGGGCGAACATCGGTTGAAGAGCTGGTTATCAGGCCGGTTTGCGGTGACATCAATGAGTAACAAATCTCAAGCTCTTGTGGGAAAGCCGCTTTTTTTCCTGTATTTTCAGATACTTCATTTTGAAAACAAATATTTGAGTAAAAACAACCATGAGTCTGAAAGAAAAAATAGACCAGGATCTCAAAATTGCCATGAAAAGCGGCGATAAAGATCGCCTGAATGCTATCCGCTCCATCAGGGCGGCGTTCCTTGAAAAAGAGGTATCGATCCGCGTTGCCGGTAAAGCGCTGCTGACGGATGAGCAGGAGATCGAGGTGCTGGTCAGTCTTGCAAAAAAACGCAGGGATGCCATTGAGCAGTTCACCGCCGGGAACCGCCCTGATTTGGCTGCAACTGAGATGACTGAACTTCACGTTATCGAAGAGTATCTGCCTGAACCGGTTTCTGATGACGATATAACGGCTGTGGTGCAGGATATCGTGACAAAAACAGGCGCAACATCCATGAAAGATATTGGCAAGGTCATGGGTGAAGCCATGAAAGCCCTCAAGGGCAAAGCTGACGGCACAAAGGTTCAGAACATCGTTAAATCACTGCTTTCTGCATAACATCATTTTTTATCATCATCATGCTCGATATAAACCTTATTCGTCAGAATCCGGAAGAAATTGTCGCCATGCTGCACAATCGCCAGCTTGGATCAGAAGAACCAAAGCTCCGCAAGTTGCTTGATCTCGATAAAGAACGCAAGGAGCTGGTAGCGCGCTCGGACGACCAGAAAGCTTTGCGCAACAAGGTTTCCAAAGAGGTTGCCGATATTAAAAAAAGTGGCGCAGGTTCAGCCGAAGAGCTTATCGTTCAGATGAAAACGGTAGCTGAGGAGATTTCCGTCATGGACACCCGGCTCAGCACTCTTGAAGAGGAGATGGAGAATATTCTGCTCGGACTTCCCAACAAATTGCACGATTCAGTACCAATCGGACGTTCCGCTGAAGAGAACGTGATCTTCAAGGAAGGGGTTAGCTTTGAGCACCGTCTTGACTTCCCTGTTAAAAATCATCTCGAACTGGGCAAGTCTCTCCGTATTCTTGATTTTGAGAGGGGAGCAAAGATCAGCGGCGCAGGATTTCCCGTCTACATTGGCAAAGGTGCGCGCCTTGAAAGGGCGCTCATCAATTTCATGCTCGACTGCCATACCGAACGTCACGGCTATACCGAGGTCTTTCCACCATTTTTCGTGAACCGGGAGTCACTCAGGGGAACCGGACAGTGGCCAAAGTTTGCCGATCAGGTCTACCACATGCAGGAAGATGACCTTTACGCCATTCCAACCGCCGAAGTGCCGGTAACCAACTTGCACCGGGGTGAAATGCTCGATGCCAAATCGCTCCCAATCTCTTATGCAGCCTATTCAGCCTGTTTCCGTCGCGAAGCGGGAAGTTATGGCAAGGACACGAGAGGGTTTCTCAGGGTACACCAGTTCAACAAGGTTGAGATGGTGAAGTTTACCAGGCCTGAAGAGTCATACGCAGCGCTTGAAGAGATACGCGAGAGTGCCGAAGCAATTCTCGTTGCACTGAAAATCCCATACCGGGTGCTCCTGCTCTGCAGCGGCGATATCAGCGCCAACGCCACGAAATGCTACGACATCGAGGTCTGGTCACCGGCGGAACAGAAGTATCTTGAAGCTTCGAGCTGCTCCAACTTTGAGGATTACCAGGCACGGCGTTCCAACATCCGCTTCAAGCCAGACGGCAAGTCAAAGCCGGAGTTTGTGCACACGCTGAACGGGTCAGGTCTGGCAACATCCCGGCTCATGGTCTCCCTGATGGAGCACTACCAGACTGCTGAAGGAAGTATCAAGGTGCCAGAGGTTTTGCGCCCCTACACCGGATTTGACGAGATCACTCAGGCGGCTGAATGAGCTTCCAAAGCCCTGCCGTCAAGAAAATCGCGCACCATACGGCTGACCTTTTCAACATCGATCAGAAAAGCGTCATGACCGTATGGTTCGTCGAGGTAGAGAATATTTGACTTTGGCATAAGCCGTGCCAGCTCTTCCTGCTCCTCTTTGGGATAGAGCATGTCGGAATAGATGGAGAGAATTTCCACCGGAATCTGTGAGGAGCGCAACACCTCTTCGTACTCTCCCCTGCCCCGTCCAAGATCGTGCATATCCATCGCCTTGGTGAGGGTTATATAGGTGTTGGCGTCAAACCGCTCCACAAGCTTCCTGCCCTGATGGCGCAGATAGCTTTCTGCCTTGAAGTTGGTTGTACCCTGCTGTAACTCCCGGCCAAAGCGGGTCTGGAAGTTCTCAAAACTGCGGTAGGTACACATGGCCATCATCCTCGCGGCAGCAAGACCTCTTGCCGGTGGATGACCTTCTGCATACCATCCGTCGTTCCAGTCCCGGTCGGCATAGATGGCCTGCCGTTGTGCTTCGCTCTGTGCAATGCACCATGCAGAATGACGCCCTGAAGCACCCATAGGCATGATGGCCTGGACAACGTCAGGATAGAGAAATCCCCACTCGAGCACCTGCATGCCGCCAAGAGATGCTCCCACAGCGAGTTTGACCCGGTCAATGCCAAGCCCTTCAAGCAAGCGACGCTGCACATGCACCATATCCCTTATGGTGATGAGCGGAAAATCAGGGCCGTAGTGGCTGCCAGTCAGTGGATTGAGGGAGATGGGGCCTGTTGTCCCGTAACAGCTTCCAAGTACATTGCTGCAGATAATGAAGTCCTCACTCTCGTCAAATGCCCCGCCCCTGGAAAACATCCCTTCCCACCAGGCATCTGCATCGGCAGAACCTGTAAGGGCCTGACAAATCAATACCACATTGTCTTTGGCGGCATTCAGCTTTCCCCAGGTACGGTAAGCCACTCTCAACGAGGGAAGAAGCCCCCCAAGCTCAGGGGTAAACGGTTCACTTGAATCGAAATAGTGCGTTTTGGGGGAAATGATCCCTGTATATGCTCTCATGCGCTCATCTCAGTTTTGCAAAAGCTTGTTCAAAATCTGCCTTGATATCATCGATATGTTCGATTCCTGAAGAAACCCTGACCATGTCGGCAGTGACTCCGGCTGACTCCTGTTCCGACTCCGAAAGTTGCGAGTGAGTTGTGGAGGCAGGATGAATCACCAGAGTTTTGGCATCTCCCACGTTGGCAAGATGGCTGGCAAGCCGGACATTATCGATAAATCCAACCGCTTTTTCATAACCGCCTTTGATGCCGAAGGTCAAGACACATCCAAATCCATTCTGCAGGTATTTTCTGGCCAGTTCATGGGTAGGATGGCTCTCGATACCGGGATAGTTGACCCACTGTACAGCCGGATGAGCCGAAAGCCATCGGGCCAGCTCCAGAGTGTTGTCGGCATGACGCTGCACCCTGAGTGAGAGCGTTTCAAGTCCCTGCAGAAGCATGAACGAGTTGAAGGGGCTTATTGCAGGACCGATGTCTCGTAACCCCTCAACACGCGCCTTGATGATAAATGCCAGGGCGCCAAATGTTTCATGGAATTTCATGCCGTGATAACCTTCAGAAGGCTCGCTGATCAGAGGAAACTTGCCGTTTCCCCAGTCGAAAGTACCGGCATCAACAATAATACCGCCCATCGATGTGCCATGCCCTCCAATCCATTTGGTGGCTGATTCCACAACAATCGAAGCACCATGCTCAATCGGCCTGCAAAGATAGCCAGAGCAGCCAAAGGTATTGTCGACAATGAGGGGAATACCGTTTTCAGCCGCAATGGATGCAATGGCCTCAAAATCCGGCACATGAAAGGCCGGGTTACCAATCGACTCAAGGTAGAGCGCTTTGGTATTGGCGTCAATGGCGTTCCGGAAAGCATCGGGATTGCACCCTTCGACAAACTTAACATCGATACCGAGTCGGCGAAACGATACCTTGAACTGGTTATAGGTACCGCCATAGAGATAACTTGAAGAGACAATGTTGTCACCCGCCTGGCAGAGCGTTGTAATTGCAATGAACTGCGCTGAGTGACCACTCGCAACGGCAAGAGCCGCCTTACCCCCTTCAAGCGCCGCGACTCGCTGTTCAAGCACGTCGGTTGTCGGGTTCATCAGCCTTGTATAAATATTACCGAACTCCTTCAGGGCAAAAAGATCGGCTCCGTGCCGGGCACTGTCAAAAACATAGGAGGTGGTCTGGTAAATGGGCACCGCCCTTGACTTTGTAGTCGGGTCAGGCCGCTGGCCTGCATGAACCTGCAGGGTTTCAAACCGGTATTGCTGCTCTATATCGCTCATCATGAAAAACCGTTGAATAAATGCGGCTATCACTCCATAAGGACGGAGATACCCCTTTAAAAAAGGGTTTGAAAAAATATCTGAAGAGAGGTATGAACCCGCAAGAAAGGCATACATACCATCATCATTCCCGGATTCTATACCGGGATGGAATTGGCACCACTCATTATGGGGCAATGACGGTTGCCAAGGCTTCTCAGGGCCAGTCCCTCCACCTTTCTGGATGATAGCTTGAAATCTTGAAAAGAACATTTAGTTCGATTAATCTACAACAGGGAATAGTATTTTACAAACACCCTGAAGAGAGCGGGAGAAAAAAACGTTATTACCCCCTTACCATGATCACAGCACGAGAATTGGCACTCAATGTCCTGCAGAACCTTGAAACCACGAACCAGAGATGCGACCAGATTCTGCACCGGGCACTGCAGCAGACCGATCTTGAACGAATTGACCGGGCACTGGTTACCGGACTGGTCAACGGAGTGCTGCGATACCGCCTGCAGCTCGATTTTATTATCTGCAAGTTCTACCACCACAAGTTTGACAAAGCTGCCACGGTTCTGAAAAACATCCTGCGCCTCGGTGTTTATCAGATTCTGTTTCTCGACAAGGTACCCGACTGGGCAGCAGTCAACGAGTGCGTCAAGCTCGCCCGGAAGTACAAGGGCGAGAGGATGTCGAAACTGGTCAATGGCGTTCTGAGAAAAATAACTCCTGAAAGCGTAACCATTGAGCTGTGGCTGCAGGAGAAAAAACCTTCAGAACAGCTCTCCGTGAAATACTCTCATCCGGAGTGGCTCGTTGAACGCTGGATTGCTGCCTTCGGCATGGAAAAAACCGAAACGATTCTCTCCTGCAATAACCACTCTCCGCTTTTCGGATTCAGGGTCAACCGGCTGAAAAGTTCACCAGAGCAGCTTTTTTCAAACCCGGCGTTGGCGGCGACAAGGCATGACGAATGCGGTATTGAAAATTTCTTTCTTTCTGGTGAGTTCAGCAGCTTTGAACCTGCCATAAACGACGGTCTCCTCACCGTCCAGAACCCGACTCAGGCGCTTGCCTGTCTCTTGCTCAACCCGGCTCCAGAGAGCAATATAGTGGATCTCTGCGCAGCACCCGGCGGAAAATCCACCTGCATTGCCGAGCTGATGCAAAACAGAGGCAGCATTACCGCGCTTGACCTCTATGAAAAAAAGCTTCTGAAAACCAGTGCTCATGCAGATGCGCTGGGTATTTCGATCATCACCACTGTCGTGGGCGATGCTACAAAATTCGTCCCTGAAACCCGCCCTGACGCCATACTGCTTGACGCTCCATGCACAGGAACAGGTGTCCTGGGACGGCGTGCTGAACTGCGGTGGAAGCTCAGCCCCGACATGCTGAAGGAACTTGCACAGCTCCAGTCCAAACTGCTCGATCATGCCGCAGAACTGCTCGATGAAGGGGGAATTCTGCTCTATGCAACCTGCTCCATTGAGCCAGAAGAAAATTCCATGCAGATTGAGGCATTTCTTCAGCGGCGACCTGATTTCACGACCGATCCCGTTGGAGAGAGAGTGCCTGAAAAGTTTCGGCAAGGAGATGGAATTGAGGGAGCCATACTAACCCTGCCTGGTGAACAACAAGGCTTTGACGGAGGATTCTGCCAGCGTCTGCGCAAACGCGGAGGAGTTCCGAATGAAGATGCTTCATGAGCACTACCGGGGCGTTCTTGAAAGTTTTCTGAACTACATGCTCATTGAACGCAATTTCGCCACAAACACCAGGGAGTCGTACCGCAACGATCTGGAACGTTACCTTCTCTTCATGCAAGAGAGTTCAAGGCCAATAGAGGCCATAACAGCACGCCATATCGAGGAGTTCATTGTCGAACTCTTCGAAACCGGTCTTGAAGCGAGTTCGATGGCTCGCAACATTTCAGCCATCCGCTCATTTCATAAATTTCTTGTGACTGAACGCTCCCTCAAGACGAATCCGGCGGAAAACATCCATCAGCCAAAGCAGGCCCGCTACCTCCCTACCGTCCTGACGGTTGAAGAGACCTTGCGACTCCTTGAAGCTCCGCTTGCCATGACACCTCGCGGCAAATATTTTCTGCGTGACAAGGCAATGCTCGAACTCCTCTACGCGACCGGCGTCAGGGTAAGTGAACTGGTAAACCTGCAACAGCAGAACCTTTATATGGAAGCTGGTTTTATAAGGGTTTTTGGCAAGGGGTCAAAGGAGAGGCTTGTACCAATTGGCAGTTCAGCCACTCAGTGGATAAACCAATACCAGTCGGATCTTCGAATGGCGCTTGTTCAGCGAAACTCGAACGACTATCTCTTTCTCAATTCGCGCGGCATAAAACTCTCACGCATGGCGCTTTTTACCATGGTGAAACAATACGCCCTCCAGGCCGGGATTGAAAAGAGTATCAGTCCCCATACCTTTCGTCACACCTTCGCCACCCATCTCCTCGAAGGAGGAGCCGATCTTCGTGCAGTCCAGGAGATGCTCGGTCACAGCTCGATTGTCACCACCCAGATCTACACCCATATCGACCGCTCCTTTGTCAAGGAAGTACACCGCACCTTTCATCCAAGAGGGTAACGATTCAATACCCTTTTTCGATAATGAGAATCTTCTTCTGGTGACTCTCTTTCTCGATTTTCAGCGCTGCAAGCGTCATGTTCACGTCAATGAAGAAAAAGATCAGCGAACCGCTCAGGCAAAGCATACTCATTATGAAGATCGCAGAGAGGAGCAGCGGAAGATCAAGATCAATAAGCGCACTGAGAAAGAGCATGATAATCAGCACCGATGCTCCAATGCAGGTCATGCAGGCAAGCAGGATGGAAGTGCGGACATAGCGCGCCCTTTTCCAGAGAATGTCAATCTCCTTGTTGATTCTCACCACATAAGAATCTGAATGCGACTCCAGGTTATCGAGCAGTGATCGAGAGCGGTCAATAATACGACCAAGCCGGTTGGTCATGGTAAGAAAGAGAAGACCGAGGCCGGAGATGAGAATCATCGGGCCAATAGCGGTCTGAAGAATAGGGACGAGCTCCCTGAACGAAGTAACAAGCATGGAATCCTTTTGTAAATAAAAAAAACGATCGTCATCATCATCATAACTGCGGCCAGTTGAACGCCAATAACCATCTTTAACACCGTTAAAATAGTAATTAACGCAACAAACGCAACCCAAACGCCAATGTTTTGCATAAGCGTAACAATCTGGGAGAAGGACAACTCACAAACCAAAGGTCACCCGGTCGCCCGACTTCGGAATGCTTACCCTCAGTCGCAGCCGCTCTTCAAGAGTGTCCCGAAAGATTTTTTTCGCCGGTTCATCGCCATGCACCACAAAAACCTCGGGGTTGTTTTTAAATCCTTCCATCCAGCGAATCATATCGTTCTGGTCACCGTGCGCCGAAAGGCCACCGATAGTGTGAAGCGCAGCATTTACCGAATAACTCCTGCCGTGAATCTCCACCTCTCTGTCGCCATT
Source organism: Chlorobium sp. (assembly GCA_005843805.1). GTDB lineage: Bacteria > Bacteroidota > Chlorobiia > Chlorobiales > Chlorobiaceae > Chlorobium. Next base: position 9,789 of record SZXY01000052.1, on the reverse strand, counting down.
GACAAGAGAGCGACCAAGCGTTCCTTCCGCCTGAAACCCGGTCATGATTATAGCGCATTCGGGCCGCTGTATATTATGCTTGAGATGGTGCAGAATCCTGCCGCCATTACACATGCCGCTTCCGGCAATGATGATGGCGCCATGCCGGATGGCATTGATAGCCTGCGACTGCTCAACACGCGCCGTGAAATGGAGATTTTTCAGTGGCGGCATAAGGCTCTTGTTGTTGCGGAAAGCAACCGCCTCCTCATCGAGAAGGTCAGGATTGTCCCAGTAGATGCGACTCGCCTCGATGGCCATCGGGCTGTCGAGATAAACCTGCCACCGCTCCAGCCCCCACTCCTCATAATGGTGGGCAAAGAGGTAGAGCAGCTCCTGGCTTCGGCCAATGGCAAAAGAAGGAATAAGAATGTTACCCTGTCGGGAGCTGACCGAGTGGATAATCTCCCCAATCTCCTTGAGAGTAAGATCCATCTCCCTGTGCAGACGGTCTCCATAGGTGCTCTCGATAATGACCGTATCTGCCTCCTCGATGGTTTCAGGATCGTTCAGGATGGGGCTGTTGTATTGGCCAACATCGCCGCTGAAGACAAGTTTCGTTGCAACATCACCCTCCTTAAGCCACACCTCGACAAAAGCGGAACCAAGAATATGACCTGCATCCATGAAGCGGATGGTGAGACCCGGAAAGATCTCCCGCTTTTCATGATAGGGCAACCCGGTCATGCAATTAAGGGCACGCAGGGCATCCTCACGGGTATAGAGCGGCTCGGCATGGCGGTCACTGTGCGAAAAGGGGTGCTTGCGACGAAACGCTGCATCATTCTCCGCCAGTGAAGCCGAATCGAGCAAGAGCACCCGGCAAAGCTCAACCGTCGCCTGCTGAGTATAGATCGGGCCGCTGAACCCCTGTTTAACAAGCAATGGAAGACGTCCCGAATGATCGATATGACCGTGACTCAGCACAACGGCATCAATGGATTGCGGGTCAAACGCAAAAGACTTCCGGTTAAGCGCCTCCTCTTCCGGCGTTCCCTGAATCAGCCCGCAGTCGAGCAGCACCGTCAAGCCGTTAACCCTGATAATATGGCAGGAACCCGTCACCCTGCTCGTTGCACCGTAAAATTGAAGTTCCATCGTTTTGCTCCATTTAGTAACTGCCAGTTAATAGAACACCCGACATCAATTGTTTGATCACCTCTTCATCAACGCACCCTACTTCATCTTCCACTCCGCAGGATCCACTCCCGTAAGCCACTCAAGTGTCCGCACAATACCCTCTTCCTGATCAACCCTGGGCGACCAGCCAAGAACCCTGCGGGCTTTTGACGCATCAGGAGTTGAAATTGAAGCCAGCAAGGTGACGGCATGACGGGTCAGCAACGGACGCTTCGAACTCCTGAATAGACGGTAAAGAGACTCAAGCACTCCGGCAAGCAGGTAGACAAACCTGAACGGAAGATCAAGTGAGGGGGGCGAAGCATTAATCCCGGCAGCCACCCGCTCACACAACCCTTCGAAGGTCATGGGTTCCCCGTCAGAGGCAATGAAACCTTCGCCGACAGCATCAGGATGTTGTGCCGCAAGCATCATAAGATCGACAAGGTTGTCGATATAGATCATGTCCATGGGTGAATGACGTGACCAGTAAAAGAGTTGTCGGCGGCGGATACTGTCAGCAACCAAGGGAAAGAGTGTCCGGTCACCAGGGCCGTACACCCAGACCGGATAGACAAGAGCAGCCTCCATCCCCAGAGAGGCGTAGTGCCAAACCGTTTCATTGCCCGCTATTTTAGTATCGGGATATGGCTGATTGCGAATGACATAAGGTGTCTCCTCATTAATCCGCTTAAAGCGGAAATTGTCAAAAGATTCAAAGGTACTGACATAGACAAGCCTCTTTACCTTGTTCTTCAGTGCAGCTTCGCAGACATTACGCGTCCCGCCAATATTGATCTCTCTGAAATCCTTGAGGGCTCCCCAATCCGAAGTCAGGGCTGCCGCATGAAACACAAGGTCACAGCCACTCACCGCCCTGTTAACCGCCTCAGTTTCACGAATATCCCCTTCAACCACCTCCACACCCTCCTGCTTTAACCCAGCAATCGCAGCATTACCCTTGCGGACAAGCGCCTTTACACGATAGCCATCCTGCAGGCATCGCCGAACCAGATGCGAACCAATAAACCCGGATGCCCCTGTAACAAGTACGACTTTCATGGTAATGCTTTGTGATGTGATCTTTGATGCCAATAGTTCAAGATAAAACCGCTTGCCTTAAAGTTTACAAAAAAATAACCCGGTTACTCCGGCAGAAAGAATAAGGAATAGGGGACGTTGTTCCGTAAGATAAAAGTTATCTGCGTCAAACCGCCACAGTAAAAGCCCAAGAAAGTTACTTGGTGAAATAAAGACCGTCCATCAATTTGTCCTTCGTCACAGCAATACTGCAGTGACAGGCCCCCGTGCCTGCCCTTTGCCGACGCAATGGCACAAAACAGAAGCTTTAACGCAAGTTTTCATGCGCCGCTCATAACACGAATTGAAATGTCACACAGTTGTAACAGAGTCGTAGCGGAGTCGTAATAAGATATTAAATGTTAATCTGTAAATTTGCTGAGGAATTGATTAATAATGAATAACCATGGGCATAAATATGGGACATATATCTTTTCGCAGGTTCAAACCGCAGTTATTCCTGATTGTTATCCTCTGTTTATTGTCAGGATACAATGATTCATTTGCGACATCAAAAGAAACAAATGTATCTCTTGACAAGATCGAGACAATCGTCGTGATCTATGCAGAAAATCGCAGTTTTGATAATCTGTATGGATTGTTTCCTGGAGCAAATGGGGTTATAAAAAATGCTGATGGTAAAACTGCAAAAACAAAGGATTTTATACAGGTTGACAGAGATGGCGTTACTCTGCTTAAAAAGCTACCAGCAGTCTGGAATGCATCAGGAACACCTGTTGCTGATAAATTGAGTTTTATTTCAGAACTGCCGAATGCCCCATTCCGCATTGACGCACAACCAGGCTCTTTGCATGGTGGACTAACTGCTGATAAAGCCACACCAGATCTCGCTCATCGCTTTTACAACAACCAGATGCAAATTAATAATGGCAAAAATAATATGTTTGCCGCATTGTCCGATGCGGGTGGACTGACAATGGGATATTACGATGGTTCAGTAATGCAGATGTGGAAACTTGCCGAGCAGTACACCTTGGCTGATAATTTTTTTATGGGTGCTTTTGGTGGCTCATTTTTAAATCATTTCTGGTTAATTTCAGCTTCTACTCCAACCTTCCCTTATGCACCAAAAACTCTCACAAGCAGTGTCGATAAAAATGGTGTCAGATTAAACCTGGCAGAAAACTCTCCGGCTCATGCGGAAGCAGGCAAACCAGTCTATGTTGCCGACCAGTCGCTTACTCCAGACGGCTATGCTGTCAATACCATGCAACCTCCCTATCAGCCCAGTGTTATCCCTCCTGCTCCTGATGGCAACACGCTCCTTGCTGACAAGACAAAAAATCCACTGCCTCCTCAGGAGTATAAGACCATCGGAGATGCTTTAAGTTCAAAAGGAGTGCAGTGGGTGTGGTATGCAGGCGCATGGAACGAGGCGTTAACAAATCGCAATGTCATCAATAACAGTAACACCTCCAATTTCCAGACGCACCACCAGCCATTCAATTACTTCAAAAGATTTGATCCGACAACTGCGGAAGGTTCTCTTGAGCGAAAAAATCACCTGAAAGACTATTCTGATTTGCAAAAAGATATTGACGCTGGCACGTTGCCATCAGTTGTCTTTTATAAACCACAGGGCAGCCTGAATCAACATCCCGGCTATGCAGATGTGATGACGGGAGATAAACATTTAGCAGAAGTTATAGCCAGATTGCAAAAAAGCCCACAATGGAAAAAGATGGCTATCATTGTTACCTATGATGAAAATGGCGGATACTGGGATCATGCTTCCCCTCCAAAAGGTGATCGATGGGGCCCTGGAACACGTATTCCTGCAATTATCATTTCACCATTTTCAAAAAATCATTTTGTCGATCACACCTATTACGACACAACATCTATCCTGAAATTTATCACAAAAAGATTTCAGCTTGAGCCATTGCCAGGAATTCGATTGAAAGCGGGAGATTTGTCAAATGCCTTTGATTTTTCTCGTTCAGAATAAGTCAAATTTGAACCTCAATCAACAGCATATTTTAAATCTGAGATATATTTTTTTTGAAAAAAATATCTTTTTAAAGCATCGAAAGAATTAATAAAGTCATCAGAAAACAATAAACAAGGGGGGTATTTGTGCAGCCATCAATGTTCAAAAATATGAAACGACGGAGATCTCATACAAAGCCATTGGCAATAGCAATGGTAATATCATTTTTTATCACTCCAATCGGATTACATGCTGAAACAGCAACAGACCTTGGCACAGTTGGCGCACAGGGTAGTAGCCGCATTTCGGCTGTTGCTCCTGCACAAGCATCTCTTCAGGCTACACAACCAGGTGCTGCCATCGAAAGAACTTTTTTTGAAGATGCAAAATCCCCTGTAGCTGATTACACAAATATAGCTGCAATTGCACCAGGTGTCACTGGTGGCATTTCACCTAATGGACCTGGCCTTGGTGAAGCCAAGAATACTATTCGCGGCTTCAAGGATGGAGAGTATAATGTAACGTTTGACGATATTCCGTTTGGAGATACCAACGGACCGACACATCACACCACTGCATATTTTCCGGCGTCCATTATTGATCGTATTAACGTTGAACGTGGCCCTGGAAATGCCAGCAATTTAGGACAGGCAACGTTTGGTGGTTCAGTCAATCTCTATTCTCTGACACCTTCAAGTGAATTCAGTTTTTCTCCTTTCCTCTCAATGGGCTCCTGGAACACAAAACTTGACGGTGCCAGAGTGGACACCGGCACCCTTGAGAAGCTTGGCGGCTCTAAATTGTTATTCAACGTTCAGGAATTGACCAGTGATGGGTATCTGACAAACTCACGACTTTGGGGTAAAAACATAACCGCCAAATATGAACAGCCGATTGGCGCCAATACGTTGCTCACCCTGTTTTCGAGTAATAACCGTAACCTCTACTATCAATCTGATGGCAGTAAAGGTATTACAGAAGCCCAAGCGGTAATTTATGGCAAAAACTTCGGATTGTCGAACAATCCTCTCAAAGCCCTCTATTATGGTTACGGCAGGGTTGAAAAAAGTACCGCGTTTGATTATATCCGCCTTCAGAGCGATTTAGGAGCAGGCTGGGGTATCGATAACACATCTTACTATATCTGGTATGGAAATAATACCCTTTCCGCAGAAGGCACCTCTCCTGATACAGGTCTTGGAACTGTTAAAACTGTTGCAGGAGCCTCAATTACCAATCAAATGCCTGGCTATATCAAAATAAACCAGTATACGATCTATGGAAATGTCCTGAAAATAACCAAACAAAGTGATGCAGGTTTGTTTCGAGCAGGCATCTGGAGTGAATGGACTGACACCTTTCGCAGCAGATATGATTACAACCTGTTTGGTATGACACCCAACTATAAAGAATCAACTGCGCCAAAAAACGTTCTTTATGACCAGGGATCGAGCTGGAACAATTATCAGCCATTTGCAGAGTTTGAGTGGGCTGCAACAGATAAATTAAAGATTACTCCTGGCATTAAACTGATGAGCTGGAAACAGTCTATTGATGCGGCAGTATTGGATAAGGCGGCACGTATACCGGCAAATATTGACAACAAATACACTGCGACACTGCCATTTCTTACGGCAAATTACAAGATCGACAAAACATCTTCCGTTTACGCTCAGTATGCACAAGGTATGCTGGTCCCGGATATTTCATACTATTATTCGCCCTCTTTCCAAAAAACAGATGTAAGCCCGCAAACCTCTTCCAATTATCAGGTTGGGTATGTTCAAAAATCTGATAACATCGCTTTTGATGTCGATGTTTACTACATAGACTTTAACAACAAGTTAACGCTTGATCCCGCATCAACTGATCCGGTATACTATAATGCCGGAGGTGTTGTATACAAAGGTATTGAAGGGCAAGTTTCCTATGCTCTTGGTCAAAGCGGCTTTTCTCTCTATACCAATGGCTCTCTAAACTCCGCCAAAAGCAAGGATACACACTTGACGGTAGCCAATGCTCCAGAAAAAACTGCCGCACTTGCCCTGTCATACAATGCCAGTAACTGGAAGAGTTCTTTAGTCTATAAGTATACCGGAAAACAATTTGCGGATGCTACTGACCTTCTTGGCATTAACCCTTATACAACGCTTGACTATAACCTCGGCTATACCGTCAAAAATCCAGGTCTGGGGATTAAAAACATGAAAATAAATCTTGGTATTTACAATATTCTCAATCACCAGGACATTATTTCCGCATCAATGGCTTCCAAAACCGGCCCCTCTGCTAACGACCTTTTTACATGGCAGCCAACCCGCAGTTTCATGGCCACATTAAGACTTGAATATTAAGGCCGATTAAATCATTAGCACACTATCATCAATCAAACGAAGAGAGGGAAAAAAGCCCTCTCTTCGTTTGAAAAATTAAACCTGGATAATCATCTCTATGTCATTCGTACATCTTTTCCGCCTGGCAAACGAATCAGGTGGCACACTCTACCTGATGCTCTTTCTTTTATTACTCGCCCTGACTGTCATTATTGAACGATGGCGCTACCTCGCAAATATGTACAGAGTCGGTGAAAAAGCAATTGAACTGTGCCGCTCAAAAAAGAATATCAATAAAAATACCTTGCAGGAATTTCATGAAATCCATAGCGAATATCCTGTGCTTCGTTTACTCGAAGTTGCCATAGACAGCGAACTCGATCATTGCAATCGCGAAGAGCTGTCAGGAAGCCTTGAGGAAGCGCTTATGCATGAAGTTCCGAAACTCGACCGTTCGCTCTGGTTACTCGATACCGTCATTACCCTGGCACCACTCCTGGGCTTGTTTGGTACCATTATCGGAATGTTCAATGCCTTCAGCGTTCTTGGTGACATACAAAGCGGAATCGCCCAGGTTACAGGAGGAATTGCTGAAGCCCTTATTGCAACAGCATCCGGACTGGTGATTGCCATGATCGGAGTATTTTTCTTCAACAGCCTCAATACCCGAATCAGGGAAGTGGTTCACCAAATGGACACCCTCAAGATCATGATCCTCAATCGGCAGCTTTTGTTCAAATCAATCTCTTAAGCCTGTAACAGAGAATAAACATGCGCTATTTCACACAACGAAGAGCACGTATCGAGATCATTCCCATGATCGATATCATGCTCTTTTTACTGGTCTTTTTTATCATGTTTTCTCTTCGCATGATTCCGGCAAGTGGCCACGTTACCAAACTGCCTGTAAGTTCAACCTCCGTCCAGATACCAACCCCAAAACTACTGGTTGAGCTTGAATCAAATGGCTCACTTTATGTCGAAGGTAAACAAATAACACATGAGCAGTTGACCGGGATGTTAAAAGAACGAAATGCCGCAAAAACTGCCGTTACTCTTGCCGGAACAGAGAGCGTTTCACTCCAGGAAGTGCTGCTTGCCATCGATGCAGTCAAAGCCGGGGGAGGCACGCAAATTGCCCTTGCAGCACGCAAAACAACCCGTTAAGCCCCAGGAACCAGTTATGCTTTCAGTTACGTATCGCGCCAATAAAATGCTTCAATCGCTTGTTTTGGCTTTTATAGCAGAAATCATCATTCTCCTGCTGCTTTGGTCTGGTTTTGCCGGTTTGCAGAAATTGAATCAAAAAGAGATGACGGCATCCTCAATTATTCAATTAAACAGCTCACCAGAAGAGAAGAAACCGCTCGATGCACAGCAGACTCAAAAGACAATGCAAAAACCAAAAAATCAGGTTAAGCAAAATCCGATTATACAAAAAGCGGTGATGCACAATCCTGCACCTGAAAAACTGGCCCACCAAACTGCATTTACTGAGCCAGTGCACACTCAAATGCTTTCTGGTGATCCAACAGGAATACAAAATGGTTTTGCGGAACAAGTGACAACCCAGGGAGGAAAAAACGGGAAAGAAAATCCACTCACCCTTTATGCTGCTCAGGTCAAAGCTGCGGTTCAGGCAGCAGTCGAATATCCGGAGGCAGCTAACAACTTGAGAGTAAAGAGCCGGGCAAGGGTTGAATTTTCGTTACGAGACGGCCAGCAGAAAAATCCACACATTCTCATCAGCAGTGGACTTGGAGTCTTTGACCGTGCGGCAATTCGTGTCGTTGAAATGGCGCACTACCCCGCTCCGCCGCCGGTATTGGCTGGTCAAGAAAAGTTGTTCCAGGTTTGGGTAGAATTTCATCGATAACACCAACGAATCAGAAACAACGGTTATGAAAAGAATATTCATCACTTCACTGACATCAATCACCTTGCTCTTTGCTTCAGGTATGGCAAATGCCGAGGTAACAAAGAGTCCTGTTGCATTTCATTTTGCCACGGTTGGAGATTGCCGTGCAGAACCAGCAAAGGCGAATGCATCTGAACAGGATTTGCTTTGGCTTCAAAATACCAAAGTACTTGCTCGGATGATCAGAGAGTTGCAGGTGGCAAAACCCCAGGCATTGTTCTTCAATGGAGACATGATCTATGGATACACATCAAACAAGGCGACGATGGAACGATACTATGCCTACTGGCGCGGAATGATGGCAAATCTGATGGAATCAGGAACCTACATTGTCCCTGTTCCGGGAAATCATGAAGTTCAGATCAAGATGAAAGATGCCGAAGGAAAAGAGAAGAAAAGAGCCGTCGTTGAAAATGAAAATATCTGGCGTGCCAACATGGGTGATCTTGTTTTTAATGCCGATCAATGGCAATCCATGACTCATCAGGTTGCTACCGGATGGAATATCGACAATACACCAAAAATCGGAAAAGATGGCATCACCACTGACCAGAGGCAACTGAGTTATTCCTTTGATGCTGGAAAGAACCATTTTGCCATCATCAATACCGATCCGGCAGGATTTGACAGTTCAGCGCCAGTTACATGGTTGAAAGCTGACTTCGAAGCGGCTAAAAAACGGGGAGCCACAAAGTTTTTTATTTTTGGGCACAAAATGGCATTTACCTATGTGCCCCCAAAAATGAAAGAGCGTAAACAAAATATCACTGATGGATTTGATGTCAGGCCTGAAATCAGGGATGCATTCTGGAATCTGGCAGAAGCTTATCATGCCCTGTTTTTTACTGGACATCAACACACCTTTCACGCCGAACAACCACGAAAAAATCAGGATGGCCATGCATGGCAGGTGATCATCGGCAGTGGTGGATCACCTTTTTCAATTCCAAAAGAGTACAGTGAGCAAGAGAGTGACCGAATGTACTCCTGGGCGGATGTCTTGATCTACGAAGACGGGAGCGCTCGCATCAAGATTTTCGGGTTTGATGAAAATTTTGGACCAACCAGGATTATCGAAGCGTGGGATATTGCATCGTAACCGGAGAGGCTTACGAGCTGATTTCAACAACGGACAAATATAGCCTGATTCGAAAAAAGACTGCCTGAACAAACAAGCAGTACAAAGAGTTGCCACGGACTCATGAAACAGCGCATGAAAACCTGTGCAAACCTAAAACAGGTGCTAAACAAACGTTTGACTGTTCCAGAAAAACCACAAGGAGCTAATGAGTGAAATGATGACCGTCCCATAATCCGCGCCCAAAAATAGGGGAGGTGAGTAGACCAGA
>SZXY01000196.1 GCA_005843805.1 Chlorobium sp. | reverse complement strand
AGGCGGAAGCCAGAGTAGTTGCCGCGGGAGTCGGGGGAGACGTGGAGGCGATAAGCCGACCGACAGTGCCCCGCAAGGTTGTGCCAGCTACCACCACGAAGCACACGGTCCGAACCAGATTCAGGGCCAGAGGGATTTTCAACAATGCCTTTCGCCCTGCACTCATCGTAATATTTCTCTCCGTACCAGTCACTGCACCACTCCCAGACATTGCCGTGCATATTGTACAATCCCCACGCATTTGGCTCAAAACTGCTGACAGGAAGCGTGTTTTCCCTGAATATCCCCTTCGAATTATGGTTATACGGATAGTCGCCGTCATAGTTCGCCTGATCGTCCGTCAGGTTTTCACCGGTATTGAACGGTGTAGTGGTTCCTGCACGGCACGCATACTCCCATTCCGCTTCCGTCGGCAACCGGAATTTCTTGCTGCTTTTTTGAGACAACCATCCACAATAGGCTACTGAATCGTTCCAGCTCACATGCAAAACAGGATGATTGTATTCGTCCTGCTGCCTTTTGTTACCCGAAACTCCATACCGCCAGTTGATATCAGCCCTCTTTTTCCACTCTTTTCCATCCCAAACATAGCTACCATCACCTTTTTCAGCATCAGTCCGATAGCTGGAGTCCTCTATAAATTTTCGAAAATCGGCAACAGTCACCGCATGTCTGCACAGATAATAGTCACTAACCTTCACCTCATGCTGCGTTTCATTGCTGCTGCGATCAACTTCCGTTTCCGGGCTGCCCATTGTAAAGAGACCACCGCGTATGTAAACAAAGTTCGGTGGCACCTTCGGAAGTGAAAGCCTGGCGCTATCCCTGCTCGACAAATCAACAATCGGAGCCGGGGAAATTCTGGAGGTTATCGCCCCAAGGCATTGCCTGAATTTCAGATGAGAACTGTCATTGTTCCAGTCAGAAAGATCTGCCGCATGGATATGGCTGAATCCGAATGGAGGCTCAACAGCATCAAGAAGCACAGGAACCAGAATGTCTCTTTTGTCCGCTTCATCGGCTTCGGCAATGACCCATTTGGAACTGATAGAAATATGAGACCAGGCAACGAGCACGCAACGTGACTCATCCAGCCTCTTCTTGATATAGCTGCGCCAGCTTTCCCCAGGAGGAATTTCCAGATCCCAGAAAACGCTCCAGCCATGCTTTTGCAGCTCCCTGACAATGGGCTCAACCCGCTCCAGATCTTTGCGGGAATAGCTGACAAATATATCGGTCTTGAACTCTCCGCGATGCTCCCGGTTTGGTGTAGCTGCTTTATCTTCACTGCTGGTTGGCTCGTACAACGACAAAAAATTTTTCATTTCGCCAACCCAGATTGGCCTTTCATAATCACTCAATCCGGCAATATATTTATCTCTCTTTTGGCGAAACCGTACCTTGTCGTCACCCCTGAATGGCAACTTCGCCGCTTCGAGCAAAGCTTCTCCAAGAGTTGCAGGATTATCGAGCATCCTGATAATTTCTTTAACCGTCATACCCATTATTTTTTTTTCGCCGATCCTCTGACTTTTTTTCCAGGTAAAAAAATGCCCGCAACCTTCGAAACGGCTATCCGGCTCGTCCTACCAATAACGGGCATTGCATCAGCAACTGTTTGCCCTGAAAATTTCAGGGACAGGGTCATCAATCTGTTCAGAGGCAGTCATCCGACTTTACTTTGAGCTACGGGACGAAGGCAAGGCGGAAGCCAGAGTTGTTGTTGCGGTTGTCGGGGGTGTCGTTGTTGCGATAAGCCGACCGACAGTTCCTCGCATTGTTGTTCCAGCTACCACCACGAAGCACACGGTTCGAACCCACGATTGATGCCCTTACTCTTCACAAGCAAACAGTTTACTATACACATTTTTTCTGAATTCTCTTGCGTTGGCATACTCGGTAAAGGCCACCAACGCCATTGCATGGTCTCTGTACTCCCCTTGTGTCCAGAGTCCTGTTTGCAGATTACATGCATGGAGCCTCGATGTATCGATAAACCGCTTTTTGCTTCTTGGCGAAAGCCACACACGATCTGAAAAAAGCCTGTACCCCAAAAATGGCAATCCTTTTGTGGTGGCGTTTAAACAAAAGGGCTTTAACTGAAGATCGAGTTCCTTTTCCAGAAAATCCCTGAAGCGGTAGCCTGTGTCCAGCAAGCTCTCTTTATCGTTATGCCACAGCACCATATCGTCCATGTAGCGCACATATCCCGTCACACGCAATGTTTCCTTGACGTAATGGTCAGCCACCGACAGATAGTGATTGGCAAAGTACTGGCTTGTCAGGTTGCCAATCGGAACACTTTTGTTCTCTCCGGTCGAATAGCTGTCAATTATTTTCTCAAAAATCAACAAAACATCCTGGTCTTTGAAAAGCCGATCAAGCTGTTTTTTCAGTATTGCATGATCCACACTTTCAAAATACTTTCGAACATCCAGTTTCAAAAACCACCGATATTGTCGGTTATACTCCCTTGCCTTGTCGAGAGCGGCATAGGTACCTTTACCGGGACGGCTTGCAAAGCTCTCGGCAATCTGGTGTTTTTCAAAAGAGGCGTGGCAAACATTCATCACCGCATGGTGCAACACTCGTTGAGGAAACGGTGTGGCACAAATCAGACGTTTTTTGGGGTCGTAAATGGTGAAGTAGCGGTAATTTCCTGTTTCAACAGAACCTGAAGAAATTTGACTGCGCAAGATTCGCAAATTTGCCTGCAACTGCTCCCTGTAAGCACAAACACAGCTCTTGTTAACCTTCCCTTTTTGCGCCTTGTAAAATGCTTCGTACAGGTTATTCAGATCCGCAATCTTTTCAAGTAACTGACCCTGCCGTTTCATTGGTTTCTGGCTTTGCAATAAAATAGTGAGCAAAACGCTCCACTGTCTTTTCTCCAATTCCCTTGATGCCAAGCATACTCTCGACGGTAATCTCTTCCAGCTTTGCAAGCTCGGCAAGCTCTTCATCGGTAAACACAATAAAGGCCGACACACCCTCTTTTGCCGCCACCTGTTTTCGTACTCCGCGAAGAAGGGAGAATTTCCGGAATGTTGGCTCATCGAGCAACTGACGGTAATCAACCTTTTGCCTGCTGGCTGAAGCGACATTAAAAGTTTCCTCAAGGTAACGCACACAAAAACACCAGACAGCCCCATTGTCGTTACTTGTCAGTTTTTGTTCAACCTCCTGAATCTTGTGTGATTTCAAAAACAGATTCATCTCCTGCAAGGCAGCGCCACTGTCACCAACGGGTATGGTAAAAAGTTTTATTTGCATGACCGTAACGGCCTAAC
>SZXY01000099.1 GCA_005843805.1 Chlorobium sp. | reverse complement strand
TAAAACACCTGTCGTGAGAGAAAGAACTTTTCTGCATCTGAGCCGCAGAATCTGTTTTCAGTTTTCGGCCTCTTCAAAAAGCCTTTCATGTACTACAATACGTCCGCATGATTCGCAAAGATAAAAGCCACCCTGCACAATCATGGTGTGACGATTGGTCGGAACCCTTGTGTTGCATCCTGAGCAGGCATTGCGGTTAAGCCGCACAACTGCATTCTGCAGGGTGCCGCTTCTGAGGTGATCGTATTTGTCGAGCAGCCTTTTTGCTTCGGTTTCTATAAGATTGCGCTGTGCCAGTACCTTTTTTTCCAGAGAATTGACATCTTCGGCTGTTTCAATAACAATACTGTTCAGCTCCTCCTTTTTCTGCTCAACCTGTTTTTTCAGATCTTCAAGTTGCTGGATCAGGACGTCATCAGGCATCATTTCCTCTGAAATCTCGTCATAACGGTTTTCAGCAATCAACTGGCGTCCTTTCTGCTGAATTTCCTGTGCTCGCTGTTCTGACTGTGCAATATCCTGAAGCTGAATCTCAGCCTGGGCTATCTCTTTTTCTTCATATTCGATCTGCTTTGAAAGCGCGTCATACTCCTTGTTGTTGCGGGCAAGGGTCTGCTTTTCCTTGAAGCTTTTGATTTTATTCTTGCACTCAGTGATGGTCTCCTGCAGACGCAGGCGAAGTTTAAGGTGGTCGTCAGCTATTTTTTTCCTTGACTCAATCTGGCGATTGGTAAATGCCAGGTCTTCATCCAGAGCGTTGATTTCCTCTGGCAGCCCTTTCTGAAGGCTGACTATGCTTTCTATCTGATTGTCGAGATGCTGAAGCTTGACAAGGAGGTTTATTTTGGTATGATCCACTACTGCTGGTGTTTTGGATTATTAAAGCATAAAAAAAGCACCTTCACGAAGAAAGGTGCGTACCTTGTGTTGTATGTAAAATAACCATCCCTTTTTTAACCGGCTGAGTGTCATTATTGAGTCTTGATATATGCATATCGCAGAGGAAGATTATTTGTGCCCGAAAGGAGATTCGAACTCCTACACCTTGCGGCGCTCGTCCCTGAAACGAGTGCGTCTACCAGTTCCGCCATTCGGGCAATGCGTTATGCTTCAGACCATAAGAACAAGCAAGCTTTTTTTTGTTCTAATACCAAAAAATAACATTACTTGATCTCTTTATGCAGAGTGTGGCGCTGCATATTGGGATTGTATTTCTTTAAAATAAGGCGTTCTGTGGTATTTTTCTTGTTTTTTGTGGTCGTGTACCTTGAAACCGTCTTGCCTTCTTTTTTGGCTTCAGTGCACTCGAGCGTTATAACGATTCTGTTTTCTTTTCCTTTTGCCATGATCCCCTCGATATGGTATGTATGAATTGTAAAGAGTTGAGAATATAAGCCCTGAAAGGTGATTTTGCAAGTTCATGGTTTTTTCTTTCCATGATAACTGGAGAAAAGCTATTTTTCCTCTCTTGGTAACACTTTAAACAGGTAACGGAACCGTGCTTGACTGTAACTATTTTCATTATACCGCCAATACGCTCAATTGCGATGAAGTCAGGCTTGATGAGTTGGCCGACACTTTCGGAACTCCTCTTTTTGTAACCTCCGCCAAAAGTCTCATCGAAAGTTACAAGGCTTTTGAGCATGCCTTTGCCTCACTTCCTCATTTTACCTGCTATTCTGTCAAGGCCAATTATAATCTCAGCGTTATAAGAACCTTTGCGGAGCTTGGGTGTGGGTGTGATGTCAATTCCGGCGGAGAGCTTTACCGGGCTCTGCAGGCAGGGGTTCTCCCGGAAAAAATTATTTTTGCCGGAGTCGGAAAGAAGCCTGAAGAGATTGCCTATGCTCTCAAAAGCGGTGTGCTCATGCTCAAGGCGGAATCCATTTCGGAACTCAAGGCTATTGACCGGATTGCCGGAGAGCTGGCTAAAACAGCTTCGGTTGCCATAAGGATAAATCCGAATGTGACGGCAGAGACACACCCCTATATTACGACCGGTGACAGCAAGGAGAAGTTTGGTATCGATGAAGCGGAACTTCCGGAGGTTTTTGCTCTTCTTCGTCAGTTAAAGCATCTTCGCCTCATAGGGCTTGACATGCATATCGGTTCGCAGATTTTCGATCCCGAATATTATGTGGCGGCAACCATGAAGCTGCTCGATATTTTCAATTCATCGAAAGAGCTTGGATTTGCCATTGAATTTCTTGATATCGGTGGCGGGTTTCCTGTAACATACGATCCAGCAAAACCGGCAACTCCAATCGGGCATTTTGCCGACAAGCTTATTCCGTTACTTCAGCAAACTGGAGTGAAGGTGATTTTTGAACCCGGACGCTATCTGGTTGCCAATGCATCGGTTCTTTTGACCAGAATTCTCTATAAAAAGCGCAACCATACCGGCAAGCAGTTTTTTGTGGTCGATGCAGGAATGACTGAACTGATCCGTCCGGCGCTCTACCAGTCTCACCACGAAGTTTTAGCGGTGACCTCTCATAAGCAGAGTGTTGTTGCTGATGTGGTTGGCCCGATCTGTGAGTCGAGTGATTTTTTTGCCCGTCACAGGGAGATCGATGCAGCAGAAGAGGGGGAATTGTTTGCCGTGATGTCTTCGGGAGCTTATGCAGCAGTGATGAGCAGCAACTACAATGGCCGCTTGCGTCCTGCGGAGGTTCTTGTGAATGGAAGCGAGGTAAAGCTGGTACGCAAGCGTGAAACTTACGAACAGCTTGTCCAGAACGAACTGCCCTGAAAGAGGGGAGTCCGGGGTCTGGACAAGCGCTCTTTGTTCCTTGGGTTATTGCTGAAGGTTTCTGAAGATTCTCAGGGTAGCGTCAGCCATGTTGAGGGTGTAGAAATGAACACCTTTGATCTGGTGGTCTATCAGTTCCTGCACCTGTCCGGTTGCCCACTCGATACCGATTGATGCAACCTCCGTATCGCTTCCGGCATTGAGCACTTTTTTCATGAGTGGAGCAGGAATCCTTGCTCCCTGTGCCAGTTCCGACATTCTGATCATCCCCTTGCGGGTTGTGACAGGCATGATTCCTGGAATGATGGGTACGGTTATGCCTGCAATCAGGCAGCGTTCGACAAAGTCGAAGTAATCCCGGTTGTCAAAAAAGAGCTGGGTGACGATATAGTCAGCTCCGGCATCCACTTTTTCTTTGAGATAGTCGATTTCCAGGAGTCTGTTCGGTGTTTCCGGGTGTCCTTCCGGAAAGCCTGCAACGCCGACACCGATATCAGGGTAGTTGGTTTTAATGAAGCGCACAAGGTCAATGGCATGGGGGAAATCCTTGATTGATTCAGCAAGCGATTCCGTTCCGGCAGGTTTGTCGCCTCTCAGGGCAAGCACGTTGTTGATACCGTTTTCCCTGTAGTTCTGCAGAATGGTTCCGGTTTCTTCCTTGTCGGAACAGATGCAGGTGAGATGTGAAACAACAGTCAGTCCTGTCTCTTTCTGAATTCGGGTCACAAGGCTGTGGGTTCTCGAACGGGTCGATCCGCCAGCACCATAAGTAACGCTGACATAGGAAGGGTTGAGTGGCGAGAGTGCAGCAATGGTTTTAAACAGTGTTTCCCACTCTTCATCTTTTTTCGGGGGGAAAAACTCGAAGCTGAAGACAGGTTTGGCAGCAGCGTTCAGTATTTCTTTGACAAGCATGCAGACAATGATGTTTAAAGGCTTGATTAAAAAAAAAGAATATACAAAAACAATGATGTGCCTAAAGTAAAAAATATAAAGGAGCTGCGGGATTTCAGGCAGCTTTCTCTTGCCCCTTACCCGGCTGTACGGCTGCTTTTTATCGTCGTTTTGGGGATTCTTGCAGGAGTGAACCGTTTGCTTCCGCTTGAGTTGTGGTTGCTCTTTTCGGGCCTTTCCCTTTTTGCCCTTTTGGCGGGTTTGCTCTATGAAAATATTAAAGCCAAAGGCGAGTTTCCGCTATGTGTCACTGCCATCGTCTACTTTCTTTTTGTTGTTTTCTCTTTTGCGGCTTATGGCGACTATCTGATGAATCATCTGCCGCGAGAAGGGCTGTTGCGGTTCAGTGGCAAAACTCTTCTGCTCTACGGACGGGTTGACACACAGGTCGATCTCTCTGAAAAAGGTGCAAGCTGGATTATGGAAGTCGAAGAGGTTTTTGAAAACGGCAGGAGTTTTAAAATCCATGACCGGGCAAAGGTGTTCATGCGCAGTCCAGGGCAGCAGGCTGTCAATGTTCACTATGGCGATATGGTTCGAGTCAAGGGTGCGCTCAACCTGATTCCGGAGGCTGCAAACCAGGGAGAGTTCAACCCCCGCAAAGCAGGGCGAATGAAGCAGGTTGCCGTTCAGCTCTTTTCTGCAGGGCCCTGGATGGTGCAGCATGAAGGGGAGCGGCTTAACGGGTTCGAGCGTTTCATTGTCGTGCCGGTGCATGACTACATGATGAAGAGTCTTGAAAAACTCATTCCAGCAGGAGAAGAACGAAAACTTGCAGCGGGAGTGCTTACCGGTGAAAAAGAGTCGATGGCGGAGGAGGTTTTTGATGCTTTCAAGCGTACCGGAACAGCACATATTCTTGCGGTTTCCGGCCTGAACGTTGGGTTGCTTGCACTTGCCATTCAAATCTGCCTGCAGCGGTTCAAGGTTACCACTATCGGCAGGTGGGCTTCCTTTTTGCTTTTCGGTTTTATTCTGCTTGTCTACTGCTATGTGACAGGCAACTCTCCCTCGGTCAAACGGGCAGCATTCATGTCCCTTGTGCTGATTGGCGGAGAAACCCTTGGACGAAAAACATATCCACTCAACTCGCTTGCCCTTGCCGATGTGCTGATTCTCCTTTTCGATCCTCTCGACCTCCTCAATCCTGGATTTTTAATGACCAATGGTGCTGTTCTTTCTATTCTTTTGCTCTATCCCACTTTCTCTGGTTCACAGTCAAAGAGCGAAGGCTTTTTGCGTGCCACAGGACGTATTTTTCTTGGTGGCTTCATGGTTACACTTGCCGCCATTCTCGGGGTATCGCCGGTTATTGCCTACTATTTCGGCACCTTTTCGATTGTCAGCATCCTTGCCAATTTGCCCGTTGTACTCTTTTCAACTCTTCTCATGTACGCCCTTGTGCCCATGCTGCTCCTGAACCTTGTTTCAGCTTATGCCGCCTCCATTTTTGCCGAAAGCTCTTTTTTCCTGGCAGAGCTTACTCTTCAGTCCGCCATCTATTTCAGTAAACTGCCTTTCGCTTCCATACATCTGAAGCCCGATTTAACTGAAGTCTGGATCTACTACCTGTTGCTTGCTTCTCTGCTCTTTTTCGGATACCGGAAAGAGTGGGGTAAACTGGGACTCTCGTTTCTTGTTGGACTCAACATGTTTTTCTGGTACTCCTTTTGCTTTTATGCGCCTCCTGTCACTCCCGATATGGTGACGGTCAATCTTGGTAAAAACCTTTCGACCCTTTTTTCATCGGGCAGTGAAACCGTGCTGATCGACGCAGGCAGTGCTCCGCGTGATTATGAGCGCATAACACAACAGATCGAGGAGTACGGCCTTGCAT
>SZXY01000143.1 GCA_005843805.1 Chlorobium sp. | reverse complement strand
TTTGCAGTCAACAGATTAAATTTTATAAAGCAGAGATCAAAAAATTCAAGCGAAAGGATACAGGATTCTCTTTAATGTTTTAGACAACACCCCGTTACCCTGTGCCTTTTTGCAAAACAATGAGAGTAACGGGGAGTTTGCTGTTACGCCTGTTGAGGCGCTGCAGGATGATCCTTGACGGCGGCAAGTGACTGCTGCAATAGCTCTTCAGGCAGCGGGTAATCGCTGAGTTTGCCTGAAAGGAAGGCATCATAACCCTGAAGATCCATCAGGCCGTGACCTGACCAGTTCATGAGAATAACCTTTTCCTTTCCTTCCTCTTTTGCCTGTTTTGCTTCACGGATGGTTTGGGCAATGGCATGAGAGGTTTCGGGTGCCGGAATGAACCCTTCGGTATGGGCAAAGAGCAGGGCTGCTTCGTAACATTCTGTCTGACCAACTGAGGTCGCTTCGATCAGGCCGAGCTGTTTGACATGGCTCACCAGCGGGGCCATTCCATGGTAGCGCAAGCCGCCTGCATGGATGGCTGGAGGAATAAAGCCGTGTCCAAGGCTGTGCATGGCAAGGAGTGGCGTCATTTTTGCAACATCGCCTGAATCATAGATATAGGGGCCTCTGGTGAGGGTTGGGCAAGCTTCGGGTTCTGTTGCAATGACCTGAACCTCACGTCCGTGGATTTTGTCGCAGATAAAGGGGAAGCTGATGCCGGCAAAGTTTGAGCCTCCGCCTGCACAGCCGATAACGATATCGGGATAAAGTCCAACCTTTTCAAGCTGTGTGCGGGCTTCCAGGCCGATAATGGTCTGGTGCAGCATCACATGGTTGAGGACGCTGCCGAGTGCATAACGCGTGTCATCACGCTCTACGGCCTGCTCGATAGCCTCGCTGATAGCTATTGCAAGACTTCCGGGTGTGTCGGGCATTTCACTGAGGATCTTGCGACCAATTGCGGTCTCTGTGCTGGGGCTGGCAAAGCACTCGGCTCCCCAGGTTCTCATCATCATTTTGCGGAAAGGTTTCTGGTCGAAGCTGATACGAACCATAAAGACCTTGCAGTCGATACCGACAAGCTTGCAGCTCATGGCAAGAGCACTTCCCCACTGGCCGGCACCGGTTTCCGTAATGAGATGCTTGATACCGAACTCTTTGTTGTACCATGCCTGCGCAACAGCAGTATTTGGTTTATGGCTTCCTGCTGGTGATACCCCTTCATTCTTGTAGAAGATTTTTGCCGGGGTTTTGAGTGCGGCTTCAAGTCGATGTGCCCGATAGAGTGGCGAAGGGCGCCAGAGTTTCAGAATGGCCTGTACCTCTTGCGGGATATCGATCCAGCGCTCGGTACTCATCTCCTGTTCGATAAGGTTCATCGGAAAAACCTTTGCCAGGGCATCAGGTCCTATCGGAATTCCGTCAGGGCCAACCGGTGGCGGAAGAGGAGAGGGCAGATCAGCCTGGATGTTGTACCACTGGCGGGGCATTTCGTCTTCGGTCAGCAGGATCTTTGTAGGTTCCGAACTCATGATTGTGCAAGTTTGTTGTTTGCAGAATGTGCAGGTAAAAAGAGGTAGTCGTTAAAAATGTACTGAATGTCGATCGGTGTAAACCCTGAACAACGGATATTCCGGGGTTGATCAGCCTCTTTTTGTAATCTTGATAAAAGTTTTGCTTTAACGCCCGGAAACAGAGAGTGATCAACTGTATTGAACCATCCGGGAATGTTACGAAACCGGGGAAGAAAAAGCAAAATCGAGAGGAGACGCATAAATTGAAAAATGTGAAGTGTGCCGAAGACGGGAATCGAACCCGTACGTCCATTGCTGAACACGGGATTTTAAGTCCCGGGCGTCTACCAATTCCGCCACTTCGGCAAGCTGTTTGCATGACAGGACGTGCAATTTACTATCTTCATGGTGTTTCCCCAAAAAAATAAACGAGTATGGTTGCCCTCTCTTTGTCCTTCTGCAGAAAGCGGTTATTAATGGAAATGGTCAAATCCTTTGATCGATTCCAGATTGATCTTCATTCCGTAAATATCATTCATGAAGATGCCTGCATCAGCTTCGGTGGTTTCGCCAATGACCGATATCTCTTTGTTATCGGTAATGGTCGCGTAGTGCTCTTTCGGAATGGTAAAAAGCAATTCGTACTCTTCCCCGCCTGTCAGTGCCCAGGTTATGGGGTCGTCCTGCAGTTCCTCGGCAATCAGGCGTGTGCCGGAAAGGAGAGGAATTCGGCTTTCATCAATCAGTGCGCCGATGTTTGATTGTTGGCAGATATGATGAAGTTCCGGACTGAGGCCATCGGATATATCTATCATTGACGATGGCTGGATATTTCTTGAATGGAAAAACCTTACGACATCGATTCGGGCAATGGGAAGCAACTGGCGTTGTATGGCCTCACGGTACTCTTCCAGATCAGCCATGAGGTTTTTGGAATAAGGCTCGTTGTTTTCAATATGTTCCATCATGATCTCTTTTTCACGCATGAGGAGTTTCAGTCCGGCAGCAGCACCTCCAAGAGCGCCGGTAACACAGAGAAGTTCTCCGGGTTTTGCTCCGCTTCTGTGTGTGAGCTGATCACGGGATACTTCTCCGATCATGGAGATTGAAATGACCAGCCCCGAGCGTGACGAAGAGGTGTCGCCGCCAGCAATGGCAAGGCCGTACTCCTTTGCCGCATGGCTCATGCCCCGATAGAGCTCTTCGATCATTTCAACGGAAAATAAGGATGGTATGGCCAGGGAGACAAGGGCATAGCGGGGCAGGGCATTCATGGCGCAGATATCGGAGACGTTGACGCTGATGGCTTTGCTTCCGAGATGTTTCAGGGGAGTTGTCAGGAGATCGAAATGTATCTGGTCGACAAGCAGATCGGTTGTTGCAACCTGCAGAAGTTTTTCTGAAGGCTGATAGACTGCGCAGTCGTCCCCGATCCCGGTAAGCAG
>SZXY01000036.1 GCA_005843805.1 Chlorobium sp. | reverse complement strand
TGTGCAGCAACTCTTTGGCGGCAATGCCGATGGCATGGCTTGCAACAATGGTTTTGCCTCCACCGGTGGGCATTCTGAGGCAGATATAAGGCAGCCCCGGAAGCTCCTTCACCTCCCGATAAGAGAGCGCCATACTAAACTGTTGCCGGGTAACGGTGGCATAAGCCCGCTCGGCGCTCTCATCCTGCTGAAAGGCTGCAAAATAATCGGTGAGGGCCGATAACGAGCGCCGCTGGTAATCCTTGAGGGTTATCATGAGCACCTCACTTCGTAGGGAATTTGGCGGAAAATGATATTCTCCCGGTTGAGATGCGATGAACCAAGCAGGCAGCCATTGCCGTAGACAATTTTTGTACCCTCATGTTTCGGCAACCGGCTTAACACAGAACGGGTAAGCACATTGCCACCCTCCTCCTCGTTATCGCCGAGAATTCCGTTGTAGAGAAGGTAGACTGCAATGTTGTTCGATGTGCCAAGAAACGGGGTTGAGAAATCGGTGGCTGGTGGCAGAGGCTCCCCTGTCGCAATGAAAAAGATGTGGTGCGCAAGCTCCTTGAAGGTGACCGCCTTGTTGATGGAGCCATCTGCGGAGAAGAGGGGTTCGCCGAGTTCGCAGAAGCGGAAGCCTCCGCCAATGGCTACAGTATCAGCGTAACCATTGATGACATGCTCAAGTCGCTTGGCCGTGACATTAGAACAAATATTCTGGTCCATTTCGATGAGAACAAATCTTCTGTTTCCGCCATCAACCTGATTTGCAGCCAAGACCGCTTGACCTGTTGTCCCGCTGCCAGCAAAGGCATCAAGTATCAAATCGTTTTTATCCGTAGAAAGCTTTACGAGTATCTGAATAAGCTTTGAGGGTTTAGGGAATGAGAACGCTTTCCCGTCGCCAAACATAGCTTTGATTTCGTTGGTTCCTTGCTGTGTGTATATGCCATCGATAATGGAATAAGCCTTACTCCCGCGTTCGCCACCTTCAGAGTCTTTCAAATACTGCTTGTATGAAACCGTCCATTTCCCTGATTTTTTAGTAAAAACAAGCCCATCATTTTCAAGTGCAGATAAAACCCTTTCTTTTGACCATTGCCACTGTCTTTCAGGCATAATTTCTTCGCCTTGGTATTCTATGGCATAACGGAGGTTCGGGCGTTCATCCATGCTATTCGTTGCTAATGGTTGCAGACGATATGGCCCTCGTTCATTAAATTTGGTATCCTGATATTTGTAATATTTCAGTGCCTTTTCGTCCGGAGGCAGCTCCATTATAGGAATCAAACTTTTATTCTTTGCAAAACAGAGAATGTATTCATGCTGGTTTACAATGTGCTTGGATTTCGAACCACCGCCATAACTCTTTTTCCAAATCAATGTTTCAAGGTGATTCGTCCCGCCAAAGATTTCATCCATAATCAAAGAGAGAAAACGGAATTCGTTATTGTCAATGCTGACAAAAATAATCCCGTCTTCCCGTAAAAACTCTTTCAACAGCACAAGCCGGGGATACATCATGCACAACCACTTGTCATGGCGCGAAAGGTCTTCAGCTTCTTTCCCGACAGCTTTGCCCAGCCATTCCCGCATCTCCGGGCTGTTGACATTATCGTTATACACCCAGCTTTCATTACCGGTGTTATACGGCGGATCGATATAGATGCACTTCACCTGCCCGGCATAGTATGGCAACAATGCCTTCAACGCGACAAGGTTATCCCCCTGCACAAGAAGATTCTTTGAGTCAGGGTCACCAGCCGACAACTCCATATTCTGACGCAACAAATGAAACGGCACCTGCTTGTGGTGGTTTACCACAGCTTTCTTTCCAATCCAGTCAAGTGACGGCATTTATCTGGTTCCCGTGAGGTTTTGTAGTAAAATAATCTGGTTCAGGATGTCTGGCAAATATCCACAGGTCTGCTGCACAGACTATTACTTTAAACATTCAGAACTATCAGTTATTTGATCGTCTCGTAAAACGCTTATGAAACTCAATATTTTACAAGAACGTAACCCATTAATTTAATACGACTTAAAAAGATACTGTTACGTATTTCCTTTCGTAATTTTTCTTTCCAGCTCTATTTTACGAGAACCCACTGAGGAGTAGTCATGCTACCTTTATTGACAATCAATTGATTCCTGCGAAGCTCTCCCATCAGATTGCCTATCTTATACATCTTCTGCTTATCACTCATCCAATCAGGCAATTTATTCCACAAGAGTTCATTAATATCCTTGCGGTTCAGTGAAGCATGTTCTCCAATCGCTTTGCAGATCATATCAAGGTAGTACTGTTTGTCAAAAGCCCTGTTTTTACTGTATGATGCTTTTTTACCGATCTTCTGCGCCACCTTTTGAGAGATATAAAAATTCGGTTTGCGCCCTTCGATAAGGGATTTCGCTTTAAGCAGTTTTTCGTCATCGTTACTGAGTGGAAGCTTCTTTTGCACCTTGTCGAGCGCCATGATTTCGCTGAGAGTCAAGTCGCCGGTGCTGGCAAGCAGACGGGCATAGTCCATGTTCAGCACCTTGCCGGTGAGTTTCAATTTTACACGATTGCTTGACAGCTCATAATCGGGCAACGGGAAAAATCGGACACTCTGCAACAGAAACAACTTCCGGATACCGCCACCTGCCGTGTCGACCATCTTCAAATTGAACATAGCCATCGCTAAAAAGCGGTTCCGGTAATACTCCTCCGGGGCGTCTTCCATCACCACGCGCTGCACATCGCCTGGCACAAAACTCCCGAGGTTGGTGAAGGTAAGCGTCTCGTCTCCTTCAATCACATTGATGCGCCCTGCCAGGGAATAATCCTGATGGGCAAGGCAATTATTTACAGCCTCACGAATTGCATAGGGCTCATATTGATCAATCTCTTCTGGAAAAAGAGTGCCTTCAGGAAGGTAGCGGTATTTCAGATTACGGATTTTGGCATAGACCTTGTCAACAGCAAGCAGCATCGGTAAGCCGAACAAGGCATAGTCACGGTCATTACCCAAATGATCTTTGAGTATCCAGCGGATTTTGACATCAGCAGGCAACAAAAAATGTTCAGCTTCATTGTTGCCAAGCAATATCAGTGCGGTACGGGTCAACTTTCCTTTAATGGAGAGTTTGGCCTTGTTCAAAAAGATCGCATTGTCCCATGCGTCAACGTCACCCGATTTATCAGGGAATTTGCTCTTGAAGTTGTTGCGCGCGACCCGGAGAGCCTCGTCGTCCAGATCATCCAGCCCCGCATCGGGTACTATTGCCGCACTCCAGTCCTCCAGAGTTGCCTGTGCATGGATTCGTTCGATCTCTTCCAGATTGAGTGGCGAGAGTGACTCGCCTTCACGTCCATAATAGTGCCCGTCAAAGGCAATGGGCACACCCTTTGGTGCCGCAGGAATTTCAAACAAAAGCACTCGACCATCGTGATGCTGCACTTCATGAATGTTGATAAACGTAATACGGCTGGTGGTTTTATCGGCAATCCCCTTTTTCAATTGGTCAAGATAGTGACGCTCACGGCAATAGTTTGAGCCAACAACCTGCCGTTGATTATTAACACCAAGCACCAGCCAGGCCACTGAGTGATGATTCAGATTGGCCTCATTACTCAGGGCAGAAAAATATTTTCCGAGATGGGAAAAATCATAGCTGTTTTTAGCCTCCTTGAATTCTACCACCTCGCTCTCAGCAGCTAAGGCAAGCAATGCGTCAAGTTTTGACGCAGAATCAAGATGCTGAATGTTCATAATGCGACCCTTGCTTCTTCTTTCAGAAATGCATGTACCATGGTAAGGCGATGATTTGAAACATTACCATAAGACTGCCTTGTTCGTTGTTGAAAATTTGGCAGCCATCTCTCGTTCAAGAATATAATTCAACCGTCACTATTACCGCAGTGTAGGCGCTCCGTTTTTCCGATTACCCTCAAACAGCATGACCGATTGCGCTGGAGCCGAATCCCGTATTTGTTTAATAAAGAAATATTTAGCAGAAAATCCAGTCAATAAACGGAAGCCCAAACGCGGACAAACTTGAGACGAGCGAGCTTTACAATAAAAAGAAATAATTTCTATCGCCCCTTGAATATTATAGCTTGCAAGCTATATTGGAAAATGAGCTATCAAATTCTTTTTTCAACAAATCCGTCCAGAAAGAGCTTGAAGCCTGGCCAATCGGCATCAATGCAAGCTTTGTTCAGATTACTGAGCAAATCGTAATCTCTTGGCCGAATCTTGGGTTACCGTACACCCGACCATTTGGTGACGGATTGTTCATCAAAGAGTTGAAACTTGCCAGAAAACGGCTTAAGGAGATTACACAATGAGTGACAGCAACAAATATAATCCCGTACCCTTTGACCCAAAAGCGTACGCGGCTCATAAAAGCTCAAGCGACACGGGGTTTAAAATAGCCTACGATGCACTTGAAGATGAGTTTGCCGCTCTCAGGGCACTTTTGGATGCCCGTACACAAGCGGGCCTTACCCAGGCTGAAGTTGCTGCACGTATGGGAGTGTCTCAACCAGTTCTGGCTCGCATCGAGGCCAGCCTGGGCAAACAGGATCACTCTCCATCACTCAATACCTTGCGCCGATACGCAAATGCATGTGGCATGAAACTGGTCATCCAGATGGTTTTGCCCAATACCCCTCTCCCATAGTGAAATCTTCAGGGCGTCATAATTTCTACCAGGATGTCGTCCCTACGGGACTTTAAAAAGAGTGGCCGATAGATTGTAAAGCATGCACGCATGCACCTTTTCCCTACGAACTTTGGTAGGTTGGAGAATGTGGAGAAAATTCAAAACCGGAAAATGAGCCTGAACGGGATTCTCTGTTTCGAAGTCGTAAAAAAACCGATCCCTTGCCCTGCAAGTTAAAAGTTTCTCTCCTGTAGAGCCCGCTTCAGACTGACGTCTTTCTCTCTTTTAGCATTTTTTCATTACTTTCGCTTTACAGACTCTAAATGTGAGCCTGAGCTGAAACGGATAACTTCCGGTTGTTTACCTTTGCTATTGAATATTGAATCATGAGATTAGCCGTTAATATCGATCATATTGCCACCCTGCGAAATGCACGGGGGGAACAGGAACCTGACCCGGTGGCTGCTGCCCTGCTGGCGGAGAAGTGTGGCGCTGCGGGCATTGTGTGCCACCTGCGTGAAGATCGTCGTCACATCAAGGATCTTGATCTTGCAAGACTCCGTAGTGCCGTTACTACAAAACTCGATCTCGAAATGGCCATGACTGCGGAGTTGCAGGAGATCGCCCTGATAACAAGGCCGGAACTCATTACCCTTGTGCCGGAAAAAAGGGAGGAACTGACTACTGAAGGGGGGTTTAACATAACCGCTCATTATTCGGAGCTGGCTGAGTTCCTCAAGCCGCTGAAAGCTGCCGGTATAGAAATCAGTATCTTTATAGAGCCCGACAAAAAAGCTATCGACCTGGCCGCTGAAGCGGGTGCCGATATTGTGGAGCTGCATACAGGATCCTATGCACAAAAAGCAGAGGAAGAAGAAATCGCCCTGGAGCTTCAGAAAATCCGTGGGGCCGCACGTTATGCAAAAAGCCTTGGCCTGAGAGTCGTTGCCGGTCACGGGCTCAACTACCAGAACATTGCACCGTTCAAAGAGATCTCCGAAATCGAGGAGGTCAGCATCGGTCATGCAATTATTGCCAGAGCTGTGTTGACTGGCCTTGACGAGGCGGTCAGGGAAATGCTTCGTATCATTCAGTAACCATTCCACCATGCCTGAAACTGCCGAAAAGATCATTACTGTCATCCTTGCAACCAACAACCCTGACAAGGTCAAAGAACTCCGACCTCTGCTTGAAAATATCTCTCCTCTTTTAAAGGTCTTTACACTTAAAGAGCTTGGTGTGGATATCGATATCGAGGAGACCGAAGAGACCCTGGATGGAAATGCCCGACTCAAGGCAAGAGCGATCTTCAACCTTCTTTCAGACCGTTTCCCTTTCCTGATTGCCCTGGCAGACGATACTGGCCTGGAGGTGATGGCTCTGAACGGTGCACCGGGGGTTTACTCGGCGCGGTTCGCCCCAATGCCTGAAGGCAAGACTCCCTCTTATCAGGATAACGTTGAGTACCTGCTGAACTGCATGAAGGGTATTGCCGACCGCAAAGCGAGTTTCCGAACCGTTATCGCCCTGAAAGGACGCATTCCTTCCGGAAATGGATCGTGCCAGTTTGAAAACACCTCTCAGAGAGTTGTGTCTGGCTCCATAACCATTGAAAAACAGGGTAGTGAAGGATTTGGTTATGACCCGATCTTTCTCTTGCATTCGACTGGAAAAACCTATGCAGAAATGAGCCTGGCTGAAAAGAATAAACTCAGTCACCGCTCGCTTGCTGTTCAGAAAGCCATCATTGATCTCAAAAAAATTCTCGATAAGCAGGGCATTCCGCTAACCGATACCCCGACATTTCCATGACTCTCTTTGAAGCCATTGTTCTCGGCATCGTCCAGGGCCTGACGGAATTTCTGCCGATCAGCAGCACCGCTCATCTGAGAATTATCCCTGCACTTGCAGGATGGCAAGACCCCGGAGCTGCCTTTACGGCTATCGTACAAATTGGCACCCTTGTTGCCGTCCTTCTCTATTTTCGAAAGGATATCACGATCATCGTCAAGGCAGTTGTCAGCAGTATACTGCATGGCAAACCGATGGAGAGCAAAGAAGCAAAAATGGGATGGATGATCGCTGCGGGAACCCTTCCGATTGTCATCTTTGGTCTTCTTTTTAAATCTGAAATAGAAACCAGCCTCCGCTCGCTCTATTGGGTAAGCAGTGCACTTATAGGACTGGGCCTTGTTCTCTCCCTCGGAGAAAGAAAAATCAAAAAGAGGCTGAAAAATGGACTGCATCTGAAATCGATGGAAGATATCGGATGGAAAGAGGCAATTCTGATCGGTCTGGCCCAGAGCGTCGCTCTCATTCCCGGATCATCGCGATCAGGTGTAACAATAACCGGGGGGCTTTTTCTGAATCTTTCCCGTGAAACTGCTGCCCGTTTTTCGTTCCTGCTCTCGCTGCCTTCGGTCTTTGCCGCTGCACTGTTTGAACTCTATAAAACATGGCACACCGTCACCGCCTCTTCTGAAAGCATGACCAATATCCTGGCAGCAACCCTTGTTGCAGGTATTGTGGGCTACGCCTCCATTGCTTTCCTGCTCACCTACCTTAAAACTCACACAACAACTCTCTTCATTATCTACCGGATCATTGCCGGAACAGCCATTCTTTTACTTGTTGCCACCGGAATCCTGCAGCCATAACCCAATTGCCCCGAAGAGCAGCTCACGCTTGTTTCAGGGGCGTTCAAGCCTTGCGCACCACCCTTCTCCACTCTGTTTTGAAGGCAACTTTTTAGCATGAAAAAAAATTCTGTTTTCCTGTAAAGCAGGCAGTTAATTTTTCTTATATATAAGTAATCTAAATTAACCATTTAATAATTCAGCCGTGCCATACAGCTTGTCAAGCGTAGGGCATAATGGCTTTGAAAAAGCAGATTTACACATACATACAAAATGTTCAGACGGAATCTTTACACCGGAAGAAATTGTTGAAAAAGCAGCAAATTCCGGATTGAAGGCCATAAGTATTACTGACCATGATTCTGTTTTAGGTATTGACAAAGCAAAGCCATTAGCCTTAAAGAAAGGCATTGAGCTTATTCCCGGTGTAGAAATGAGCTCAACCTACAAGGGCTATGATATTCATGTCCTTGGTTATTTTTTTGATTATCAGCAATCTGAGCTGAAACAATATCTCGACCACTGCCGTCACCTGCGCACCGAGAGGGCTGAGCGTATGGTCAGCAAGCTCGCCAAAATGGGCGTTAAGATCGGTATTGAGCAGATTATTGTCAAGGCACAGAATGGCAGTGTCGGACGACCACATATTGCCGCAGTGCTGCAGGACG
>SZXY01000132.1 GCA_005843805.1 Chlorobium sp. | reverse complement strand
TCAAAGGTCATCGGGATGTACTCTGCGCTCTTGAATCCGTTGTGTTTCAAAATGGCTGTGAAAGAGTCAGCCTGCGGAAACTGTTCGACGGAGTGGGGCAGGTAGTCGTAGGCAAAGCTTGATTTGCTGACGAGTCCAGCGATTTTGGGAAGTACCTTTTTGAAGTAGAGCAGGTAGAGCTTTCTCATCATTGGCTGACGCGGTATCATCGGTTCGATGATGAGGGCATAGCCGCCGGGTTTGAGGACACGCAGGAACTCCTGCATTCCTTTGTCAAGATTCTCGAAGTTTCTGACGCCAAAACCCGCGCTGACAGCATCGAAACTGGCGTCCTTGAAAGGCAGTTTTTCGGCGTACCCTTCAAGAAAGGTGATCTCTGGATACTTTTTCCGTGCAAGAACAAGCATTTCCGGCGAGAGGTCAAGAGCTTTCACAACAGCGCCGGGTATTTTGGACATTGATGCAGCCAGGTCGCCGGTGCCGGTTGCGACATCGAGAATTCGTGGTGCAGGATTCTTTTCGAGCAATTTTTTTGCCTTGGCAGTGGCCCTTGCCCGCCAGTAGTTGTCTATTCCCAGACTCAGAAGGTGATTTAAAAAATCGTAGGTTGGCGCAACCTCGTCAAACATCTGCTTGATCGAGGCTCTGGATTTTGTCTGGTTGAGGGATTGGGCGCTCTCTTGTGATTTATTTCCTGTCATGTCAGCTTTTTTTGCCATAAACCTCTTCCGGGTTAAACATCAGGGTGTCACAAATTTCCATGGTCAAGTCATCGGTTGCCTTGCGGTAAAAACAGGAGTGGTAGCCGACGTGGCAGGCTCCGCCTGTCTGGGAGACTTTCAGCAGCAGGGTGTCGCCATCGCAGTCGATCAGGATGTCGTGCACATCCTGCATGTTGCCGGAAGACTCTCCTTTCAGCCAGAGTTCCTGGCGGCTGCGGCTCCAGTAACACGCTTTCTTCTTTTCAAAAGTCATCTGAAGGCTTTCCCGGTTCATCCATGCCATCATGAGCACCTTGCCGGTTTCATGGTCCTGGACAATCGCCGGTACAAGTCCTTTTTCATCAAACTTTACGGTTTCAAAAAAGCTTTTCCGGGAGTCTTGATTATCGCCCATTGAAGGTGTAGATTAAGTGTTTTTAATGCAATACTGCCGATATGGCTGGCAGGGAAAGAAAAATGTTTTTAAAGATTGATAAAATTATGGAAAAACCAAGGTCTGAATGGATAAAAAGTTCAAAACGTGTAACTTCCCAAAGATGAATTTATAATAAAATGTGCCCATGAAGACCCTTGAGAAAATTCTTCCAAAATATTCCATAGCTCTTGCTGTTGTTTTTTGTGTGACCGTTTTTTATCTGATGACCAAAGGTAACACGGTCGACATAGAGGCAGGGGAGGTGACTTATGCTGAGCTGGTTCAGGCAATCTATGCTACAGGGTTTGTAGAAGCCGATGCTGTTGCCAATCTCAGCGCCGAGTTTTCCGGAACAGTTCGTAATGTCAGTGCGCTGGAGGGAGAGCGTGTAAAGGCTGGCCAGAAAATTCTTGAATTCGAAAGTCCCCAGCCTGAGCTTGCTGTGCGTGAGGCGAGGTCGGCTCTGGCTGAACAGGAGGCTCTGACAAGGGATAACAGGATTCGCAGCATCAGAAAGAAAAACCTTTTCAGTGAAGGGGCCGTGTCGCGCCAGGAACTCGATGATTCGGACAAGAACTTTGTTCAGTCAAGAGAGTTGTTGCAGCAGAAAGCGTTCCAGTTGAAGATGCGTGAGGATGATCTGAAAAAACTGACGGTCAGGGCTCCTTTTTCCGGTATCCTGACCCTGCAGAGTGTCAAGGAGGGTGATTATGTTCTGGCCAATACGCTTGTGGCACGGGTTGTCGATCCGTCGAGCTATGTGGTCAGCGTGGAGGTTGACGAACTCGATATCCCACGGATTCGAAATGGCCAGTCGGCAACAGTTGCGTTTGACGCCTATCCCGACAAACGGCTCACGGCGGTTGTTTTGCGTATTGTGCCCCAGACTGACCGGATAACGAAAACCTCGAGGATTTATTTGGCCCTTGCAAAGCAGACGGGCAATATCCAGGCAGGAATGACTGCGACAGCCAACATCATCTACGATACGAAGCCGCATGCGCTTCTTGTCAGAAAAAGCTCGGTGTTTGAGGAGAACCATCAGAGCTATGTCTGGAAAATCGAAAAGGGAAAATTGAAAAAGCAGCCCATTCGTCAGGGTGCCAGCGATCTGACCTTTGTCGAAGTGGTGCAGGGGCTGACAAAAGGTGACAAGGTTGCGCTTGTTCCCGATAAAAGTTTACATGAGGGTCTGGATGTGAGAATCATCAAGGCAGGGAAGTCATGATGTTACCTCTGCGTTAAAATGTCATCAAAAAAGAAAATCGCGATTATTCTCGCAGCTCACGGAGAGGCAGAAACGCCGGGGTTCATGGAAAATTATCGGGTTACCCGCCAGACGCTGGCGCATGCTTCCCTGGTGATGCCGATTCCTGGTACCCTTCAGCGGGTTATTGCGATCAGCTCTTCGCTTAAAAAGAGGTTTCGCCGGGATGCAGAGGGTTCGCCGCATAACCGGGTTACACGGGAGCAGGTTGGAGCCTTGCAGCGTTATCTCAATGAATCCCTTGCTGCTGAGCAGTTTGATTTTGGAGTTTATGCAGCTTTTGCGGCTTCGCCTCCCTATGTTGAGCGTATTATTGATCGTACACGCTCTTCCGATGCACAGGTGATTGTCTCAATGGCACCTATTGACAACACCATGTCGTGTGGCATGCTCTGCAGCTATCTGGCATCTTCCCGCACTCCTGGTGAACTCGGAAATGTCAGGGTTCTCAGCAGGTTCTGGAGCGATGAGCGCCTCTACCCGGTTTATTGTGATCATTTGTTTGAAAAGAGCGGACTCTTTGCGTCAGAGCGCAATGAAGAGCGCATACTGCTTCTTCTCTTTCATGGCACACTGGTTGCTGATGAAAAGGGTGAGCCTCCCCGGTTCCGTACCGGGCAGGAAGAGAGCATGATGTTTGCCCAGCGTCTCCGCCATGAGATCCTTAAAGATTCGCGCAATCCTTACGGTCGTGTCATGACGGCATTTCTCAACCACAATGTTGGCGGAGAGTGGACCAAACCCTCCTTTGAGGAGATCGCTCTTCAGCTTCGGGCGGAAAGTTCTGCTTCAGTTGCCCTTTTTGGATGCGGCTATTTTGCCGATGGCAATGAGACCATTCGACGTTCAGAAGAGCTTGTTCAGTCACGCTCGGTCAGGGAAGCGACAACCATTCCCTGTCTCAACAGTGCTCCGGCCTTTACCGCCTATCTGGCATCAAAAGTGATTGATGCTGCCCGTCAGATCATGAGCTGTAAATAATAGCCGATTACATTCCTCTTTTGGCCTCTCATTACTATCTGTTGAATGGTTAACGCCTCTTTTGTGTTTAATCATTCATTAAGCTTTCGCAAGTGATAAAAAAAGAAAAAAAGAAGAAGAGGAGTTGAGATTATGGGCCGCGCGGCTGTTTTTATCGATGGCGCAAATCTGTTCTTTACGCAGCGCCACCTGGGGTGGCAGATAGATTTTTCCCGGCTGATGGCTTTTTTCATGTCGGGTTATGCTTCAGTGCAGGCAAATTATTATGTGCCGGCATCCGAACCGGTGTCGGAGGAAAATGCGGCCTTTACCAGGGTGCTGATTGCCCACGGATACAGGATCACCTCGAAACCGGTCAAAAAGATTGTCAACAAGGAGACGGGAGTGATTGTCATGAAAGGCAATCTCGATGTTGAACTTGTTGTCGATGCACTCAGCGCGGTCGATGAGTTCGATACCTTTATCCTTTTCAGCGGTGACAGTGATTTTCTTCCTCTTCTCAGGGCATTGAAAGAGAAGGGAAAGGAGGTGCTGGTCTATTCCACGCAGGGGCTTAGTGCAAGGGAGTTGCTTGCCGAACCGGGTATAACCTATTGTGATATTGCACTCCTCAGAGAGCGTATCGGACAGGCCAGGCCGGGAGATTGCCTGCGAACCGAGGGGACTCTGTCGGCTGCCGAGCAGGAGTTTCCGGTTCGTCTTCCTGATATTGGCGAGATATTTACCGGTACCGTACTGAAGGTCAAGCCTTATGGAATTTTTCTGAGCAATCCCTTTCATGTCAAGTGTCTTCTTCCTTTGAGTTTTCTCGGTGTCAGCAAATACATCAAGGATTTAACAGCGATTGTACGAATGACCGATCTTTTTGAAGTGTCGGTTTTTCATGTCAATTCCGCTCGCGAAGTTGCTGAAATTACAGTCAAGCTTGTCGATAAAAAGATGGTTGAAGAGCTCTCTTCAAGAATAGAGGCTTAAGGGTTCTGTCGAAACAACAAAACGGAGTAACCAACATGGATATAATCAACGATGCAGTCCGCGCCCTGACCACTCAGCTTTCGGGTTTGTGGCCTCAACCGGCGGAGAATCCGCATCTTGTGAATGGCAAATTGAGAGCTTGCCCCGGAAGCCCCAACTGTGTGAGCAGTGAGAGCAGCAATCCGATTGACAGGATCGAGCCGATCAGTTTCAAGGGTTCTCAGGAAGAGGCCTGGGCAGCCCTGAAAGAGGTTGTCACCCAAAACGAAGGAACAGTGCGCGGAGAAGAGAAGGAGTACCTCTGGTCAATCTTTGTCGTTCCGGTGTTTGGCTTTATTGATGATGTCGAGTTTCGGCTCAGCCCGAATGAAGGGGTAATTCATGTTCGTTCTGCTTCACGGCTCGGATTTTCAGATCTCGGAGTGAATCGCGGGAGGGTGGAGCAGTTGCGTGCAGCATTCCGGAAGCTTCAGGATCGCTGAAGGCGAAGCGGTAGCTCAAGGTTGTTTGATTCAAGCAGCTCCCTGTTGCAGAGAATATCCTTTGCCGGACCATTTGCTGCAATACGCCCCTTGTTCATGATACATACCCTCTGGCAGGTATCGTTGATAAAGTCGAGGTCGTGAGAGACAATGATTTTGGTTCTATCGAGCCCATTGACCAGATTGATCAGTTTTCTTCGGTTTTTCGGGTCAAGGTCGGCGGTGGGTTCATCCATGACGATCACCTCAGGTTTCATGACAAGTAGTGTTGCAAAAGCGGCAAACCGTTTCTCTCCCTGTGAAAGGTGTGAGGGCGGTTTGTTGCGCATCTCCCAGAGATTGAGTTCCCGGAGGGTCTCCTCGACTCGCGTTGAAATTTCGGCGGGCGTGAGGCCAAGGTTTTCAGGCCCGAATGCGATATCGTCATAGACTCTTGCCGTAAAAAGCTGATCGTCCGGGTTTTGAAAGAGAAGACCAACCAGTTTGTGGATATGGTCAATATTTTTTTTGCAGATCTTTGTGTTTCCTATCGAAATGCTCCCTTCCTGCGCCAGGTAGTAGCCGTTCAGGTGGTTTACAAGCGTTGATTTGCCTGCACCGTTTGCTCCGACAATACCGGTAGAGCTTCCAGCGGCTATTGCAAGGGTGATATTGTCGAGAGCCCTTGTGCCGTCGGGGTATGAAAAGCTGAGTCCCTGTATTGAGAGCATTATGGTAACGATTAAAAGATCAGGCGAAGCGAGAGGAAGAAGAGAGCCCATACTCCGGTTGTTAACCACTCTCCGGCAGCGATTACCGAGTTGTCTTGAATCAGTTTTTGACTGTTAAACCCTCTCGCACTCATGGCGCGATAAATTCTTTCTGCACGGGCGGTTGTTCTCAGCAGCAGCGATCCTATAAGCGATGCGGTGCGCAGCAGCTCTTTTCCCTTTTTGCCGAACGAGCGCATATCTCTTGCTTTCTGCATGGAAGCAGCCTCTTCATTGAGCACGGAACTGTAGCGGTTGAGCAGCATCAGTTGTGTTACCAGAACATCCGGGATATGTAAAGACGTGAGTGCCCGGCAGATCCTGTAAAAGGGGATACAGAGAGTCACCGACTGCAGACCGGCTATGGTGATCATGGTTTTTGCAACAATGACCATTCCTGAAACCATTCCTTTCGAAAAGGTCACTCCATAGAGCGTCCATAAGGGAGTCCGGTCAAGCAGGATGTTGCCGGATGCCATGAAAAGCACAAAAGGTGAGATCAGCAGCAATCGGTTTACAATTATTTTTGACGGAAGTCTGGCAGCACTCATGACAAAAATCGGAAAGGCCGCAAAAACAAAGAGTTCTGAGAGGTTGAATTTCGGGATGGAAATGACGCAAAGCACAAAGAGAGTAGTAACAAGCAGCGCAGAGCGGTCACTTCCGAGAAAAAACGGAGTGGATGTTTGAGCACTTTCGCTGCTGCTGAATTGATTGTTCATCAGGAGCTTTTCGGTTTCGGGTGTTTTCTTCCAAGCAGCAGACCGGCGCAGCCTGCACCGAGAAGCACCGAGAGGGTTCCGACTATTCCAGACATGGACGATCCGATACTGTCGGGTGAAACGCCGGGTTCAGGCTGTTCAGCACCTGGTTTGAATCCATAATCGGGAAGAAAGGCAATTTTTTGCTGAATATCAGCCAGCATCTTGTGCAGGGGTTCAGTGGCGTTTTTTAACTCTCCGGTTCCGGTGATTTTTGCTATTGACCATTCCAAACCGTCGGGAAGAGATGAGGCAAACCCTGAGACAACGCCGCCCGTCATGAGTGCCGCGACGGTAAATATGGCAAGGATGAAGCGGGGCCTGGCAGATGCAGCATCTCCCCTGAGCAATGAGGGTTCTGTTGCCGAAATGAACGACAGCACTCCCCAGGTAACCAACCCCTCCACCACCCCGATAGCGAGATGAACAGGGAGCATGAAGAGCAGAAAGAGGTTGAACGGCAGCTCAGAGATGCCGGACATCACGGTTTGCGTGACAACTGAAAACGATCCCATCAAGAGGCCCGCAGTGGCTGCCGTTATGCTGCCAGCAGCCAGCTTGGCGGAAGATGGAGCAGTTCCCGCTATAACCCGGTAGATGAACGGAGCGGCTATGAAGACAGGAAAGAACGCAAGGTTGAAGAGATTGCATCCGAGCGCCAGAAGTCCGCCATCAGCAAAGAAAAGGCATTGAATGATGAGTACCGAGGCAAGGGTGATAAATGCCCTGTAAGGACCGAGCAGTATGGCCAGCAGCAGTCCGCCTCCAAGGTGTCCGCTCGAACCGGTTCCCGGAATGGTGAAGTTGATCATCTGAGCTGCAAAGACAAAGGCGCCAAGCACTCCCATGAGCGGGGTTTTCTGCGGGTCGTTTTCTTCAGTGATCTTTTTGGCTGAATAGCCGATGAGGGCAGCGCTGGCAACCCAGAATGCAGTGCCGACAAGGGGCGACAAAAGTGCGTCTGCCATATGCATGATTGCTTTCTCCTCTGAATTCTTGTTGGACTCGCTCTAAAATCTTGCCAAAATGCCGACGAGCAGGCTGGTATCGGTTGCACTTTTGTTGAGCCCCTCTTTCAGGCCAAGGTCGAGATCGAGGTTTTCTGAAGCGGAATAAATCACTCCGCCAAGCAGAAATGCCGGATGTGACGCTGAAGCTTTGTCCGTATTTGTTTCGATACCGATGTCGGCCACGCCTCTGAGATTAGTCAGCACATTGATTTCTGCGGCAAGTGAGCCATTCCAGATATTTTGTCTCAATGCTGCTTTATCCGCATCAAGTTTGTAGGCATTTCTGGTATAGCCGATATTGCAGTGCAGTGCGCCCAGACGGCCATTGTGGGTTGCAATCAACGTTGCTTTTGTGCACGGTTCACCGTGCCCGAACCCTTTTTCTGCGTTGCCGGTCGGTATTGACACACCCGGTTTAAGGGCAACGCTCAGGTTGTGCTCTTCACTCCATAACACTCGCCATTTAACATCAACACTCATATCACCGATTCCCTGCTCCTTCGTTGTGGAAAGGGAGCTCCATTCAAAGGGGAGCCCGGCAATCAGGTCGATATTGTCGGTTATACCACAGGAGAGAGTTGAAGCGGCTTCCTTCGATGTTGTTTTGATTCCGTTTTCCCTGTCCCTTGAGAACCTGCTGTTGAGCTCGATCTGGTATTTTCCTTTTCCCTGGGTGTTTGTATCATCGGTGATGAGCGGATGGGTGGCATAAGCGTTGGCTGAAGCCAGCATCATGAGGGCTGCAAGAGCCGTTGTTTTTTTCAGGGGAGTCATCAGTGGTTGTCTGGTTCAGGTGATGAGTGGCGCCGATAATAGCACAAATATAATAACAGTGCCACGATCTATCAAGGAAAAGCCCCCTCTTTCTCTGGTGCTCAAGGCTGGAAAGTATGATTTTTGCCTTTTACTCAGCGGCGGAAGAGACACTCATGCTGAGATGCTTTACGCCAACCTGTACCTTGAGGGTTGTGGCAAGTTTTTCAACGTCAGAGGCTTTGCCTTTTACAGCAATGATTTCAAGGCAGTGGTGATGGTCGAGGTGAACGTGCTGGGTTGAGATAATGGTCTCCTGAAAGTCGTGCTGGATATTGAGGAGCAGGTTGACCAGCTCACGTTTGTGATGGTCGTAGGTCATGACGATTGCGCCGGCAACGATGCCGCCTTCTGTCCATTGTTTTCGTGACAGCTCTTCGCGGATAAGGTCACGAAGCGCTTCCGAACGGCTTTTGTAGCGTTGTGACTCGATATGGCGGTCGAATGCTTCGATCAGCGTTTTTTCAAGGGAGACGCCGAACCGGTAAACTTCGCTCATCAGTTGCTACCCGGCTGTTGAAAAAATGGAGCGGCACTTCCAGCCACTCCGTTTTTTATGATTACCACTCCTGACCACCTGCATTGATGCCCATCATCTTTTCGTGAATGGCTTTGGCCGCAGTACGTCCAGCGCCCATGGCAAGAATGACTGTTGCGCCGCCGGTGACAATATCGCCGCCAGCATAGACATTCTCTTTCGAGGTTGCCATGGTGTTGATATCGACCACAATGGTGTCGCGTTTGCTGACATCGATATCCGGCGTTGTCTGCTTGATGAGCGGGTTTGAACCGTTGCCGATCGAGATGATCGCCATGTCGATGGGGAGCGTAAACTCCGAGTTTGGTATTGGTACCGGTTTGCGCCTTCCGGAGTCGTCCGGCTCGCCCAGTTCCATTCTGATGCACTTGACGCCGGTAAGCCAGAGTTGATCGTTGCCGATAAACTCTACAGGGTTCATCAGCAGCATGAATTCGATACCCTCTTTCTGTGCGTGGTGAATCTCCTCTTCACGGGCAGGCATTTCTGCTTCAGAGCGGCGGTAAATGATATAGGCATGTTCCGCACCCAGTCGTTTAGCGGTGCGAATGGCATCCATTGCAGTATTGCCTCCACCGAAAACGGCAACATTTTTGCCCTTGCAGTTGAAGACAGGAGTGTCGTTGTCAGGGAATTGATAGGATTTCATCAGGTTTACCCTGGTCAAAAACTCATTGGCGGAGTAGACGCCAAGCAGGTTTTCGCCAGGAATACCCATGAACCAGGGCAGACCGGCTCCGACTCCGATAAAGACCGCATCAAACCCCTCTTCTTTCAGGAGTTCGTCAACGGTGACCGAACGTCCGGCCACAGCGTTGGTGACAAAGGAAACGCCGAGTTTTTTAAGTCCCTCAAGCTCTGCCTGCACAATCGCTTTGGGAAGACGGAATTCAGGAATCCCGTACATGAGCACACCGCCGAGTTCATGAAGCGCTTCGAAAACCGTGACTGCATGGCCCAGTTGGGCAAGATCGTTGGCGCAGCTCA
The DNA here is from genome assembly GCA_005843805.1 of Chlorobium sp. Classification (GTDB taxonomy): domain Bacteria; phylum Bacteroidota; class Chlorobiia; order Chlorobiales; family Chlorobiaceae; genus Chlorobium. The sequence goes on along the minus strand of SZXY01000132.1, from coordinate 1,869 downwards.
GTCCGGCAGGTCCACTGCCGATCACTGCCACTTTTTTGCCGGTTGAGGGTGCTACAGCGGGCAGCTCAACATTGCCTGTTTCTCTCTCGTAATCGGCTGCGAAACGTTCCAGATTGCCGATAGCAATCGGTTCATATTTTTTGGTGAGAACACAGGTTTTTTCACACTGATCTTCCTGTGGGCAGACTCGCCCGCAGATTGCCGGAAGCACATTGTCTTCCTTGATTTTTCTTGCTGCTCCCAGAAAGTCACCATGGGCGATCATTTTGATGAACTGGTCGATTTTGATATTGACCGGACACCCTTTGATGCAGACCGGATCCTTGCACTGAATGCAGCGCATTGCCTCTTTTTGGGCAAGCTCAGGGGTGTAGCCCAGATGGACTTCATTAAAATTATGAATACGCTCTTGTGGATCCTGCGCAGGCATGATCTGACGCGGAATGGCAAGGCGTTCTTTGGTCGTGATATGTTTTGCGTCCATAGTAATTTTACTTTAAAACGGAGACGGTTTGTGTAAACGATACGAAACAAGCCAAACCTGACGAAGAGAGAGGAAACTCATCAGGCAGGCAGTGAAAACTTGCGAATGGTGTATTATACTTGCTTGCTGAGCTGGCATTTATGGGCAAATGCTTCCGCCGATTGCCGCTCTTCCGGCAGATAGAGTTTGTTGCGGTCCGTAAGGGTCTTGAAATCGACCTTGTGAGCATCGAATTCAGGGCCGTCAACACAGGCGAATTTGATTTCGTTGTCTACACTAACCCTGCAGCCGCCGCACATGCCGGTGCCGTCAACCATGATCGGGTTCAGGCTGACCACTGTTTTGATGTTATAGGGACGGGTGACCTCGGCAACGGCTTTCATCATCGGGATAGGCCCGATAGCAAGCACATAATCGATTGTTTTTCCGGAGTCAATAAGCTCCTGCAGTTTCTGGGTAACAAAGCCGTGAATGCCATAAGAGCCATCATCGGTAGTGATGTATGCCTCGTCGCTTACAGCCTTCATCTCAGGTTCGAGTATCACCAGATCTTTTGAGCGGGCTCCGTTGATGGTAATGACATAATTTCCAGCCTCCTTGAGGGCTACGGCTGTCGGATAGGCAATGGCCGTGCCAACACCTCCACCGATGCTTACGGCCGTGCCGAACTTTTCGATGTGCGATGGCAATCCAAGCGGACCGACTATATCGCTGATAGTGTCGCCAGCCTCCTTGCTGTTCAGCTCCCTTGTCGATTTACCCATTCCCTGCACAATGATGGTAATGGTACCTTTTTCAGGATCCGAGCCTGCGATGGTAAGTGGTATCCTTTCGCCTGTCTGGCCAACCCTGATCATCACAAACTGTCCCGCTTTTCTTTTTTTAGCGATGCGAGGGGCCTCTATCTCAATTTTTTTGATATTTTCAGCCAGAAAAATTGCAGAAACAATTTTATGCATTGGTTCTTCGATTTCGTATGATAGTGGAGAACTGTCGATTCTTTGGGTAAGGAGAAAAAGTCATTATAATAAGCATTAATTATTCAATAAAAAAATAGCTTAAAAAAAGAGGTGGTTTCGCCGAGCCTTTTGGCGGCGGGGATATTCCCCTGAAATTTAACGTTTACAAAATGGTTTTTATTGCCGATTACGGAGCCGGAAATCTTCGGTCTGTTCAGAAGGCGTTTGACTATCTCGGTGTCAAGGCGATTGTCAGCAGTGATCCGGGCAAGCTTGCAGGATACAGTAAAGTTGTTCTTCCCGGCGTCGGAGCTTTCGGACAGGCTATTGAGTCACTCAATGCGTCGGGTTTTACCGAAGCGGTGCTGGAACATGTCGATAAAGGAGGTCAGCTTCTTGGAATATGCCTCGGCATGCAGTTGCTTT
>SZXY01000171.1 GCA_005843805.1 Chlorobium sp. | reverse complement strand
TCAAATCCACTCTTGCTCAATCGGTTGACCTGCTGCTTCAGGGCCACTACCATGAAACAGACACGGAAACCATCGTGTCGGCAACTGGCGGATACCTCAAGCTGGCTGCCGGAGCCTCATATCAGACAAGGGCGTATCCGAACAGCGCCATTTATGCCACCTTCTATCAGAATCAGGTCACAATCTTTCCGGTTCGATATGAGGACAGCCCCCGCGAAGAGTGGACGCTCGACACCAGTGTTTTTCCTTCGCCCTCCTATACTGGGAGTTTTCCTCTCTCCAGTCGCGTGACTTCTGAAACCGCCGAAGCAAAGGACAGTACCCTTGAGGATAACAGCTATCTCGACGTTCAGAACACGCTCCGCGAAGAGCTGGGTACAATCAATCTCCTGGGCACGCATGCCCTTGAAAACATTCCGGTAGGGTTAACCGATACCTTTGTCTCCCTGCGCTTGTCCAATACATGGCGTAGCGACAGGCAGTTCACTCCTGGGAACCTCTCTTGTGAGATGCAGAAAGAGGAGCAGACTCTCTCTCCTGAAGAGGTGATGCGTCTGGTTTTTGAAAAAAAACGCCTCTTACTGGTGATTGGCGATCCCGGTTCCGGCAAAACAACTCTGCTCAAGCATTACGCTTTGTCGTGCCTTGACGGCGAAAGGTATAAAGTGTTTGGTTTTACCGAACCAGTGCTTGTTTTTTTTCTCCCGTTGCGTGAACTCAAAACAACGGGCAGCAGCTTTGCCTCTCTTGCAAGTCACCTCTTTGCGTGGTCTGAAACGCATGAACTGGAGATTCCTGAACAGCTTTTTGCCGATTGGCTGAAAAACCGCAAAACACTTCTTTTGCTTGACGGGCTCGATGAAATCAGCGATCCGCTGCAACGAATAAAAGCCTGTGCATGGATTGACCGGATTGTCTCTCGTTTTACCAAAGCCCGCATCGTGGTAACCTCCCGAGCTACAGGATACCGGAAAGGGGAGGGTATCGAACTCTCTTCTTTGCATACCCGTGCTGACATCATGGACTTCACTGCCGGTCAGCAGGCAGAATTTTTAACAAAGTGGTTCAGGGCAGCTTGTCTTGGTGAGCTGAAACCATCGACAATCTCTGAGGAAAAGTGGGAAAAAAGCCTCCATCAGAAAGCAAACCTGAAAGCAGAAAGCATTATCGGGTTTTTGGGTAAAGAGGAAAACCGGAGTATACAGGCATTGGCCAAGGTTCCCATGCTGTTGCAGATTATGGCAATTCTCTGGAAAGAGCGTGAATATCTTCCGGGTAGTCGCACAGAGTTGTACGAGGCGGCCCTTAACTACATTCTCGATTATCGTGACCGCCAAAAGAACATCAATCCACTGCTCAAGGCCAGGGATGCCTTGCGCGTTCTGGCGCCGGTCTCACTCTGGATGCAGGAAATTCTCGGAAAAGACGAAGTCGATAGAGATGCAATGCAACAACAAATGCAGCTCAAACTCAATGAACTCACCCAGCGCCATACGGCATCGGACTTCTGCCAAAACCTTGTTGATCGCGCCGGACTGCTGGTAGAGTATCGCGATAAAGAGTACCTCTTTCGACACAAATCTTTTCGGGAGTACCTGGCTGGTGTTCAGCTCAATAAAGATCGCGATAAGCCAAATCGCATCAAAACACTGGCAGAATATTTCGGCAACGACTGGTGGGAAGAACCCCTCCGCTTTTTTATCGAGCAGGTCGATGCTGAAACCTTTGATCGCTTTCTGCAAGAGCTTTTCGATTCACCCGTCAGTGCAGAGTTCACGCAAAAGCAGCAGGATTTGCTGGAAACCCTTATAAAAGAGGCGCCGGAGAAAAAGCTCGATGCTCTTGAGCGGAAGATTCTTGACCCTGAAACAACACTGAACCGGCAGCGCTACATCATGCAATGCCTTAAAACCATTGACAAGCCTGAAGCCAGCGATCTTCTCGACCGCTTCATCGCAGCCGGGCTGACGAAAGAACGGCCTGACATTGCCAGGGGTGAGGACTATATTTTTATACCTGGCGGACAGTTTATCTATTCTGTGACAGGGAAGCCGGAAACGATAAAGGACTTCTTTATGGCAAAGTTCACGGTGACCAACCAGCGTTATCGGCAGTTTATCACTTTTCTCGACTCGAAAGATGTTGCATCTGCCCAGAGCCTGCCTGTTGAAACCTATCTGAAAATCTTGAATGAAGAGGCAGCTAAAACAGAGGGATTCAGTGCCTATCTCACAGGTGAAACAGATTTAGCAAAGCTTTTCCAATCCAGATACGATGACGACAAGCGATTCAACAAGGACGACCAGCCGGTGGTTGGCGTAAGCTGGTATGCTGCCCAAGCATACTGTTTATGGCTTTCACTGCTTGAAAGCAATGGTCGTGATACCAACTGCTATCGTTTGCCGGAAGAGAAGGAGTGGGAGTATGCTGCGGCAGGCAAGGAAGGTCGTCTCTACCCCTGGGGCAATCCAGAGCCAACGCCAAAACTTGCAAATTATGGCAGCAATGAAGGCGCGACAACCCCTGTAGGCCGTTACCCCGAAGGTGCGACACCTGAAGGGTTGTACGATATGGCGGGCAATGTGTTGGAGTGGATGGAAAATAAATACGAAAAAGATACTTCTGCCCGTGCGTTGCGCGGCGGTTCCTGGTACTATGTTCCCGATCTTCTGCGTTGTTCTGCCCGGTACCCCTATTCCCCCGGCAGCACGAGCGTCAATGTTGGTTTTCGGGTAGTTC
>SZXY01000086.1 GCA_005843805.1 Chlorobium sp. | reverse complement strand
CGTAGAGTACGGCGGTGTAGATAAGCGCCTGAACCGGACTTATTCCAATGAAGTGTATCAGCAGGCCAACAATCAGTGAGAGCGTCATGGTAATGTAAAAGCCCGGCGCCTCATAGTATTTTTTATCAAACCCTTCGTTCCAGCCAAAGGTTTCGGCCATCATGTAGCTCAGCGATCCGGCAAGTACCGGAATGGCCAGGAAACCGGTTCCGATTACTCCAAGTGCAAAAAGGAGGTAGGCGTAGTCTCCGGCAAGAGGGCGCAGTGCACGGGCGGCCTCTTCGACGGTGTTGATGTTGTGAATGCCTGCGTTGAAAAGGACGGTGCCTGCTGCCAGAATGATAAAGTAAAAGACCACGTTGGTGAAAAGCATCCCGCCTTTGACGTCGGCTTCCATGTTGTCCATGTTTTTTTTGTCTACAATCAACCACTTTTCGTGGCGTTCTTCAACCTCCATCGAGGCTTGCCAGAAGAAGAGGTAGGGCGATATCGTTGTGCCAAGAATGCCAACGAGTGCCATGAAGTAGGCCTTGTCGGGAGTGAAAGTTGGCAGAAAAGTATCGGTCAGTACCCTGCCCCAGTCGACATCGATCAGAAAGGGGATCAGGATATAGCTGACAAGTGATATACAGAGCCATTTCAGTATAATGGCGATTTTGTGGTATGACCAGAAGACGACGCTGTAGAGAATGAGCAGGGTGAAGAGCAGTGAGAAAAAAAATGCAGGCACAACGGGAAACAGGAGATTTCCAACGGCGCCCATACCGGCAATATCAGCTCCTATATTGAGCGTGATAGAGGGAAAGCTGATGATGAGTATGGTGTAGAGCAGGAATTTGGGATAGTAGTGTTTTATGGTTCCTGTCAGGCCGTGATTGGTTACAAGGCCGATACGTGCGCACATTTCCTGAACGGAAACCATCAGGGGGTAAGTGACAATGGCGCTCCAGAGTAACTGGGAGCCAAATGCAGCACCGGCCTGTGTGTAGGTCGCTATACCTGACGGGTCATCGTCACTTGCACCGGTAATGAGACCCGGACCGAGAATTCCCCAGAATCGTTGAATCAGACCTTTTTTTTTCTCTTTTGTCTTCATGGTGCTCTGTGAAGTGACGAGTAATGATCTTTGCATGCAGGTTGTACCTGAATTTTCATGTTCAGCTCATTTATAATATACTTGCAATATCTTACTGCTGAATATTATTTTCCTGAAGTTCAGGGTTGTTTTTTAAGCTAATTATAAGGGGAGCTTCAGAGGGTTTTAAGATATCCGGCGATATATTTTGTTATGTTGTTATAAAATTTATCAATAGCCGATTGTTCTCGAAATGGGTCTTTCTCCATGCAGGTAACAGCCGTGCGCAAACCAAAACGTGGCACTCTTTCAGGGAGCAATGGCAAATACCGGAGTTGTGGTTTTATTGGAAACAGTTGATGAATAAAGCAGACATATCTGAAGGGTTAAGGGGTCTTTCAGAAGCGGAAGCTGCCCGGCGACTGGTATCGGAAGGGTACAATGAGCTGCCATCATCGGGAAAAATGGGCGTTTTTGCCCTGGCGTTTGGTATTTTCCGTGAGCCGATGTTTCTGCTTCTGGTTGCCTGTGGAGCGCTCTATCTGCTTCTTGGTGATACAGAGGAGGCGCTCATGCTGCTTGGTTTTGTTTTTTTCGTCATGGCTCTGACCCTCTATCAGGAACGAAAAACAGAACATGCCCTTGATGCCTTACGGGATCTTTCCTCTCCGAGGGCCTCGGTTGTGAGGGATGGAGAGGAGCGGCGCATTGCCGGGCGTGAGGTTGTTCGGGGTGATATTCTCATTGTCAAGGAGGGTGACCGGGTTGCAGCAGATGCGCGACTTTTTTCCTGTCTGAATCTTCTGGTCGATGAATCTTTGTTGACCGGAGAGTCGGTTCCTGTCAGAAAATCAGATGATGCCACCATTGAAAAAGAGAACCGTCCGGGTGGCGATGATCTTCCGTTCATCTATTCGGGAACTCTGGTTGTTCAGGGGCAGGGGATAGCAACGGTTATGGCAACCGGTATCAATACAGAGCTTGGCAAGATAGGGAAGGTGTTGGAGTCGGTTGAATCGGAAAAGACCTTGTTGCAGAAGGAGACAGAGCGATGGGTGCGTCGGCTGGCTTTATTCGGACTCTCGCTCTGCGTCATGGTGATTATTTTCTACAGTCTCACCTATGGAGACTGGCTTCATGGATTGCTTGCTGGTATTACCCTGGCCATGGCAACCCTTCCGGAAGAGCTGCCGGTTGTTCTGACCATTTTTCTTGCCCTTGGAGCTTGGCGTATTTCAAAGAAACAGGTGCTAACCCGCCGTATGCCTGCCGTGGAAACCCTGGGTTCAGCTACTGTTCTCTGTGTTGATAAAACCGGTACGCTGACGATGAACCGGATGACGGTCAGCAAGCTCTTTGCCGGAGGGAGTGATCTTGATCTGGGATCGGTATCAAAATATACCATCCCTGAAGAGTTTCATGAATTGCTTGAATTCAGCATTCTTGCCAGTCAGCTTGATCCCTTTGATGCAATGGAAAAGGCGATCAAAGAGTCCGGGGAGGAGTATCTCAGCGAGACCGAACATTTGCACAAGGATTGGACACTGGTTCATGAATACCCATTGTCAAGAGAGATGCTTTCGCTCTCCCGTGTCTGGAAGTCAAGGGAAAGTGATCGCTACATCATTGCTGCGAAAGGGGCTCCCGAGGCGATTATTGATCTTTGCCATTTTGATGATTGGCAGGCATCCAGGGTTTCCGCTCATATCAGTGCAATGGCTGACAAGGGTTTAAGGGTGCTGGGAGTGGCAAGGGCGTTTTTTGAACAACCTGCCTTGCCCGGAGCACAACATGATTTTTCTTTTGAATTTCTTGGCCTTATCGGACTCGCTGATCCAGTGCGACCGACCGTTACAGCGGCCATAACCGAATGCTACAGTGCTGGAATCCGTGTGGTGATGATAACCGGCGATTATCCCGGTACGGCGCTCAATATTGCCCGCCAGATCGGGTTGAAAAATCCCGACAGGTTTCTCACCGGAGCTGATCTGCAGCTCATGGAAGACCTTGAGCTGCAGGAACATGTTGGAGAGGTGAACATTTTTGCAAGGGTTGTGCCTGAACAGAAGCTGCGTCTGGTCAATGCCTTGAAGGCCAACGGGGAAATTGTCGCCATGACGGGGGACGGGGTGAATGATGCTCCGGCGCTGAAAGCGGCCAACATTGGTATAGCAATGGGGGGACGCGGAACGGATGTTGCAAGGGAGTCAGCTTCACTGGTGCTTCTCGATGACGATTTTTCTTCGATCGTGCAGGCTGTCAGGCTGGGTCGAAGGATTTTCGACAATATCCGGAAAGCCATTGCCTATATTTTTGCCATCCATGTTCCCATTGCAGGCATGTCGCTCATTCCGGTGCTTTTTCACTTGCCGCTTGTGTTGTTGCCAGCACATATCGCATTCCTGCAGCTTATCATCGATCCTGCATGCTCAATTGTCTTTGAAGCCGAACGGGAGGAAAAAGGGGTCATGAACCGTCCTCCCCGCCATTCCAGGGAGCCTCTGTTCAGTCAGGAGACAGTTTATGCAAGTCTTGCACAGGGTATCATGGTTCTGTGTGTCGTTATGGGTGTCTTCTGGTACTCTCTTTCAAGGGGAGATAGCGAGCAGGAGGTGCGAGCCTTGAGTTTTACGACATTGATGATTTCAAATCTCGGACTGATTCTGACCAACCGCTCCTGGAGTAGAACCATCATCAGTAGCCTGCGTTTACCCAATAAAGCACTGTTGCCCGTTATCATATCGGCAATACTTTTTCTTGGTATTGTGCTTTACGTGCCATTTTTTGTTACTCTTTTTGGTTTTTCTTCCCTCCATTTTTCTGATCTTCTTCTTTGCCTTGCGGCAGGAATCGGCAGTGTGCTCTGGTTTGAGGTGCTGAAGTCATTCGGTGTCTTCAGGAGAGAGCGACATCCTTTTCATCCTGAACCCGACAAGGGGTGATACTTTTTTTTCAATCAAGAGCATTCAGCCAATATGAACGCATCAAAAGAGAATTATAATTTTCAGAAAATTGTCGCGCTTACCGGCGTGCTGCTTTTTGTCATCAAACTTGGCGCCTGGTATCTTACCAATTCCGTTGCCATTCTTACCGATGCGCTTGAAAGTACGGTGAATGTTACCAGTGCGTTTATCGGTTTATACAGCCTCTATGTTTCAGCCAAGCCAAAAGACAGAAGTCATCCCTACGGCCATGGAAAAGTGGAGTTTATTTCGGCTGCCATAGAGGGTACACTGATTTCTGCCGCAGGGTTGCTTATTATCTATGAAGCAGTTAAAAATCTCGGAAATCCCCAGCCAATCGGTCAGCTCGATTACGGAATACTCCTCATAACAGTAACGGCAGTAATCAACTATCTTGTTGGCGCTATTGCCGTTAAAAAAGGCCGGAAGAACAACTCTCTTGCCCTTGTTGCCAGCGGCAAACATCTGCAGTCCGATACCTATTCGACGATAGGTATTATCGTCGGCTTGATCCTTTTGTATCTTACCAAGATGGCATGGCTCGACAGTGCCGTGGCCCTGATTTTCGCTTTTCTCATAGTTTTTACAGGATATCGCATTGTACGGGACTCGCTCAGGGGAATTATGGATGAGGCAGATGAGGAGCTACTGGAAAAAATGGTTGCGTTATTGGATGCCAATCGGGGAGTAAACTGGATTGATCTTCATAACCTGAAAATCATAAAATATGGTTCGACTCTCCATCTTGACTGCCATTTGACAATTCCGTGGTATCTCAATGTTCACGAGGCTCATCTGGAAATAGACCGACTCAATACACTGGTCAGTGATAATTTTGGGGAGAGTATCGAGCTGTCAGTACATACCGATGGATGTCTTGATTACTCCTGCGAAATATGCCAAAAGCAGGAATGCTCCGCTCGACAGGCAGCATTCCTCAATAAAGTTGCCTGGACTGTAAAAAACATATCGAGCAATAAGAAGCACAATGCCTTATCCGTTTCCGAGTAACGAAAGAACCGCAACCTGTGCAGCCTTCAGATAGTCGATAATGGCTCCCGTTATTGTGGTTGCCTGATCGGAGTATTTAACTGCTGATGTCGTGTCTTGCGTTATGGACTTCGAAAAGTTAATAACGGAACATTCACGATATCTTTCGGTGTATTTTACTTTGTCCGATCCGTCGTAATTCCTTGTTAATTTTGGTTCAAACAGATTATTGGAAAATGATGCAAACGATTTTCCAATAATCCGGCATTGTGAATTGCCACAAATCATCAAGGCTGTCGAGGCAATAAGAAGAAAGCGTATAGGTTTTTTCATAGTTCAACAATGCTCCTTTTTGGTTTTGGTTAATCGAAAAGTTTTTTCAGTAAACCAAGTGTTCCACCGTTTCTTTTTCTTCTGCCGATTTTGGGGTCAAGAGAGTAGCTCGCGTTATCATGGCCGTTGTCGGCTCAGTCATGATGATACGACTCTTGTTGAAGCTCCCGGTCATAATCATCCGGAGAGAATTGAAATGGCAGAACGTTCGATGATTTTTTTTCCAGTTCACACCTCCCAAGCCATTTTGCATGACTCTCAGGGCCACGACAAGCCCACATACACTGATCTTCAGCGATAAACAGAGCGGTGTTGCATGCCGGGCATTTCATGCTTTTCTCCTGTGATAGATGGAGTAATCATCATGGATGATTTAAAAGAACTGTCGGATAAGTTTGTGACTCACGCCCTTTTTTCCTCCTTCTTCTCTAAATATATTGTTTGCAATCTTAAAGGAGTGTTAAGGTTGACTTAAAAAGAGCTTAAAGGGTGTTGTTATACGCTTGATCCACTTTTCTTCATAACATTTATAGATTTTTACGGGGGGCGGGCAATTTTTTTCTCTTTTTTTATTTCTCAATACTGACTTTCAGGAGGAGTGGCAGGTGGTCAGAGTAGCCTCCCTGGTATTTCCTTTTTGCGAAAGTTGAGTATGGTTTTTTACCGTCTGCATCGAGCAGTCGGTTAAAGGAGATACATCGGAATGCGTTTTTTTGTACGTAAAGCCTTTTCTGGTCAAGCATTCCCGATGAAAGAAGGATCTGGTCGATCTTCTGCCAATGGCTGCCAAAGGAGTAGCTGCCGATTCCTTTGTAGCCACTCCAGCAGTTATAAAGCAGTTTGCTTCCCGGCATCCTGACCTTCCCGTCATCGGGTGATGAGCCGAGAACCTCTTTCAGGGAGCGGTCGCCGGGTTCGTCGTTGAAGTCTCCCATGAGGATAATGTCGGCTTTCGGGTTGGCGACAAGCAGGCTGTCGACAATGTGGCGGGTCACTTTTGCAGCGGCAATTCTTTTCTGTTCGCTCCATTTTGTGTCAAACGAGCGGGATGGCCAGTGGTTGAGAATGAGATGAAAAGGGTGACTGCTGGTTGAAAATCCAGCAACGATGATCTTTCTTGTTGGTTTTCCATCAAGGCTCATACTGTATGCTTTTGATGCTTCCGCTTTGATAAAATTGGGGTTGTAGGCAAGACCGATGTCGATGCCTCTCGGGTCGGAAGATTCATGGTAAATAAGACGATAGTTGATACCCTGAACCTTTGATAGTGTTTCCTGGAAGAGAGGCCGGTTTTCCACTTCCGCAAAAGCGAGGATGTCGGGGTATTTCCTGTATTCAGGGTGCGCCTCTATCGCTGAGAGGAGATAACGGATGCGCATCTGCTTCAGTGCAAGTTTTTTTTCTGTCCACTGAAGTTTCCCTCCAGGGGTGAACTCATCGTCTTCGGTTGCCGGGTCATTGTGCGTATCGAAAAGGTTTTCGACGTTCCACCACAAAAAAAGCAGTTTGTTTTCTTGCAGAGGAGTTCCTGAAGCAGGTTGATAAAGCAGGGATAGGGCGCCCAGCAGGAGAAAAACGCAAGAGAGTAACCTTTGCATAAGCTCTTTCTTGTAATTTTTTTTCTTTACCATAATGATTATGTAACTTAATCGGGAATTTTCAGATGTCAATATTTTATTCTTCAACGATCCGGAAAGCATTATGACTCAGAAGAGTGATGTCAAAGAGCAGGCGAAAGATATCCTTGAGGAGACTCTTGACAGGGAGGCTGTTATTGTGCTTGAAAGGATTTCCGAAGAGATGCAGTTGCTTTTTCGGGCTCACCAGGAACCTGCAAGCGAAGAGGTTGAACGGATTGTCACCGGTTTTTTTCTTGAGAGTGGTAAATCGGAACAGTTTATTGACGACTGGATAAAGACCTCCAAAGAGTACAGCCGAACCAGGGGACTGGGAGAGCAGGATCAGCCGAAAGCGATGCTCTCGGATCTCGGGGTGTTCAGGTTTATGAGTTTTTTGAAAGACAAGGGGCTTACTGACGATCAGATCACCATTGTGCTTACCGGAGCAGTTCAGCAGGCGGCTTCCTCAGGCGATGGAGAGTCTGAACAGCTATAATTTTAAGGTGTTAACGGTTATCGCCATTGGTAACCACTCAATAATAAACCGTACATAATGAAAAAGACGACACAGCTTTACGAAGGAAAGGCCAAAAAGGTTTTTTTAACGGAATCAGGCGACCTGGTTATACAGGAGTTCAAGGATGATGCCACGGCGTTCAATAACAAGAAAAAAGGGAGCATTGCCGATAAGGGTATTGTTAACAATGCCATTTCCTGCAAGCTTTTTACCCTTCTTGAAGAGCATGGTATCCGGACTCATCTGGTCGAGAAGCTTTCTGAGCGCGAAATGCTCTGTCGTTTTCTCGATATTATCAAGGTAGAGGTCGTGGTGCGCAACATTGCGGCTGGTTCGCTGGTGAAAAGGTACGGATTTGCAGAAGGCACGGTTCTTCAGCAGCCGATTGTCGAGTTTTACCTGAAAGATGATGATCTCGATGATCCTCTGATGAATGAGTCTCATGCTGTTGCGCTCGGAGTTGCCACGCTCGACGAACTTGCCGTGCTGAAAAGCCGTGCTGAGGCGATCAATGCCGTACTCAAAACATTTTTTGCCGAAAAGAAACTGAAGCTTGTCGATTTCAAACTTGAGTTTGGCCGTCATCACAACGAGATTCTGCTTGGTGATGAAATAAGTCCGGATACCTGCCGTTTCTGGGATCTCGATACGAACGAAAAAATGGACAAGGATCGCTTCCGGTTTGACCTTGGTGGTGTTGAGGATGCCTACAGCGAAGTACAGAGAAGAGTTCTTGAGATTGACTGAAACCACCAGCAGGAAATACAGGGTTTGTAATGCTTGAATCTGCGATTACTTATTTACAGCAAGCTGATCCTTTTGCGGTCTATGCATTCCTGTTTCTGATTGCTTTTGTTGAAAATGTGGTGCCGCCGATACCCGGAGATATTCCGATTGCTTTTATCGGCTATCTTATTTTCAAGAGCCAGATAACGTTTGCCGGAGCGTTATTCTGGTCTTCGCTGGGTTCAACCTCCGGCTTCATGCTTGTTTTCCTTCTCAGTAAATATCTCGGACTGAAGTTGTATGCCGAGGGAGATACCAATGTGCAGCATCGCCTCTCAAAAAGCGTTCACCGTTTTTTCCCGCCTTCCGATATGGAATTGCTTCGCCGTAAATTCGCTACTCATGGCTATCTTGCCGTATTGGTGAACCGATTCCTTTTTGGTTCAAGAGCGGTTATTTCGGTCATGGCTGGCCTTATGCACCTGAAAAGTATTTATGTTCTTCTTGCTGCAGCGACCAGCGCTACATTGTGGAATGTGCTTCTGATCTATGGTGGTTTTTTCCTTGGACGGAACTGGCAGGATATCGGTAGTTATGTTGCACTCTACAGTATTCCTGTATCGATTTTTTTTGTTCTGCTACTTTTTTTTTCCGCATGGAAGTTTTTCAGGGAAAGAAAGCGGAAGCATGAATAAGTTTTTTTTGTTATTTATCACCAGCCACTTAACTTTCAGCTTTTTTATTCATTAACAAGAATTTTGTCGTCATATCATGGCACTAGACTTAAAACTTTATCCTTCTGAAAAGAAAGGCGAACTTCTTCAGCTTGCCTCGATTGATGACCTCAAGGAAATGGCTCGCCAGGTTCGTCGGGATGTGATCAGAATGCTTGCTATGGCCAATTCCGGTCATACAGGCGGTTCGCTTGGCATGGCCGATATTTTCACCTCTCTTTATTTTCGCCTGCTCAAGCATAATCCGCACAAGTTCTGGAATAATGATGACCAGGATCTTCTTTTTCTTTCAAATGGTCATATTGCACCGGTATGGTACAGCGTTCTGGCCCGTTCCGGCTATTTCCCTCTCAGCGAACTGAGCTCCCTGCGCCAGCTCAACTCCTATCTTCAGGGTCATCCTACCTCCGAGTTGAGGCTTCCGGGTATCAGAATTGCTTCGGGATCTCTCGGCCAGGGGCTTTCTGCCGCAGTTGGCGCTACGCTTGGCAGTCGTCTTGACGGCAATAACAACGATGTTTTCTGTCTGATGGGTGATGGCGAGTGTCAGGAGGGACAGATATGGGAAGCTGCCATGAGTGCATCCCATTACGGGCTGGACCGTATTATAGGAATTGTCGATTACAACAATCAGCAGATCGATGGTGAGGTTACAGAGGTCATGAACGTGGAACCGTTTGCCGACAAGTGGAGGGCATTCGGATGGGAGGTTTTTCATTGTAATGGCAACGATATCGAGGATTTTGTTTCAACAATAGAAAATATTAAAGCATCGACGAATCGCAGCAAGCCTTCTGTTGTGCTTGCCGAAACGCTTATGGGAAAAGGCGTGCCATTCTTTGAGGGTACCATGCCGGACAAGAGCAACTGGCACGGAAAACCCCCGTCAAAGGATGACGCACAGAAAGCGCTTGCCATTCTTGGCGAGACGGTGTTTGGTGATTTTTAGCCAGATTCGGCTTTCGTGCAGATTCAGGCGGGTATATACAAAGGGCGAAAAATAAGGAGTTCATCCTCACACGCAATACGTCCATGCAGCAGCCGGGTTAAAAAGTCGCTCTTTGATACGCTTGCAGCAAGGATTGATTTTGAGGGGATTGCGGTGCTTGATCTCTTTGCAGGGTTTGGATCGCTTGGTTTTGAGGCATTGAGCCGAGGTGCTGCTTCGGTCTGTTTTGTCGATCAGCATGTCGATTCCCTCAAAGCCATGAAGGCAACCGCACTCCAGATCGGGCTCCATGAGAAGGTCAGGATTGTCAATGCAGATGTTACGGCATTTCTCGGACGTGCATCCGGACCGTTTGATCTGGTTTTTTGTGATCCACCCTATTCCTGGCCGGATTACGATCTTCTGATTGAGCGGATTTGCGGTGGCACTCTTCTTGCCAGTGAGGGTATGCTGCTCATGGAACATAGTGCACATATTGATTTTCAGCACGCACCCGGTTACTCTTTTCACAAGGATTATGGAATGACCCGAGTGACCTTTTTTCAGCACTGATTTTTTTTCAGCCGATGAAACCGAAAGCCATTTATCCCGGAACGTTCGATCCCTTCACCAACGGCCATCTCGATGTGCTTGAACGCGCCCTGAATATTTTTGAGGAGGTCATTGTTGTCATTGCCGAAAATGTCCAGAAACACTCACTTTTTACTATCGACGAACGAAGTGTGATGATCAGCGAGGTTGTTGGCGATTATGCGGGCGTGAGTGTCGAGGTACTCCATAGCGGATTGCTTGCTGATTATGCCCGCCAGGTTGGAGCGAGAGCCATTGTCAGGGGAGTTCGACAGGTCAAGGATTTCGAATATGAATTCCAGATGTCACTCCTCAACCGTCATCTTTATCCGGAAGTGACCACAGTTTTTTTGATGCCGAATGTCAAATATACCTATGTAGCATCCTCGATCATCAGGGAGGTTGCCATGCTTGGCGGGGACGTCAGTAAATTTGTTCATCCCTGTGTCCTTGAAATGCTGCATCAAAAACGAGATGAAAAAAAAGCAACAAAATTATAAAACCAGATTTTATGTCTACAATGCTTCACCCTGAAGAAAAATATCTGACCCGTCGCGTTCTCAGCATGCAGGAATCGCAGACCATGAGAATCAGTAACCTGGCCAATAAAATGAAAGCTGAAGGCAATGATATTGTCAGCCTTTCAGCCGGAGAGCCTGATTTTCCCACTCCGGAAAATGTTACCCAGGC
The DNA here is from genome assembly GCA_005843805.1 of Chlorobium sp. Classification (GTDB taxonomy): domain Bacteria; phylum Bacteroidota; class Chlorobiia; order Chlorobiales; family Chlorobiaceae; genus Chlorobium. Next base: position 2,988 of record SZXY01000086.1, on the reverse strand, counting down.
TGCTATTGATGCCATAAATGCAGGCTTTACCCGTTACACGGCCAACTCCGGCATTCCAGAGCTTAAAAAAGCCATTGTTGAAAAGTTCAGGCGGGAAAACGCTCTTGAATTCAAGGAAAACCAGATTATTGTCAGCAATGGTGGCAAGCAGACTCTTGCCAATACCTTTCTTGCGCTTTGCCAGGAGGGGGATGAGGTGATTGTTCCAGCCCCTTACTGGGTAAGTTTTCCTGAAATGGTTCGCCTTGCCGGTGCCACACCGGTCATTGTTCACACCACGCTGGAAGCGGAATACAAAATGACACCAGCTCAGCTTGAGGAGGTCATTACTCCAAACACAAAGATTCTGGTGCTCAATTCTCCATCAAATCCTACCGGTGCGGTCTATACCGAAGCAGAGGTGCGTGCTCTTATGGCTGTACTTGAAGGAAGGGAGATTTTTGTGATTTCCGATGAAATGTACGACATGATTGTCTATGGCGATATTCGTCCCTTCTCGCCAGCAAGAATACCGGCAATGAAGGAGTGGGTCATTGTCAGCAACGGTGTCTCGAAAACCTATGCCATGACTGGATGGAGAATCGGTTACCTTGCCGGGCCAAAATGGCTGATTGACGCCTGCGACAAGATACAGTCACAAACCACTTCGAATGCCAACGCCATTGCCCAGAAAGCTGCCGTTGCCGCACTGACAGGCGACCAGAGCATTGTAGAGGAGCGTCGTGTTGAATTTCAGAAGAGACGTGACTATATGTACCAGGCGCTCAACAGTATTCCCGGTTTTAAAACCGCACTCCCTCAGGGTGCTTTTTATATTTTTCCTGACATCAGCGGTGTGCTCGGCCAGACTTTCAACGGTGTGGTCATGAAAGATTCGGCAGATGTTGCAGAATATCTTCTCAAGGTGCATCATGTCGCTACCGTGCCTGGTGACGCATTTGGTGCGCCCGAAAACCTCCGTCTTTCCTATGCGGCCTCGATCACCTCGCTGGAGGAAGCGGTAAACCGTATCAGGAGAGCCTTCAAATAGGTCGAGGATGCTTAAAGTCCGGCGCAGCAGACTCTATACCCTCTGGTTTGGCTGGTACTCCCGGCGTCAGTTCAGACGGTATTTCAACTCGGTAGGTGTTATCATGCAGCCCGGAGTGCTGGAGATGGATCGCAGCATTCCGGTTGTATTTTACTCCAATCACTCCTGCTGGTGGGATGGATTCTGGTCGCAGCTCTGCACCGAGGAATTTTTTCACCAGAACCTGCATATCATTATCGAGTATCTGCAGCTCCAGAAACACCGTTTTTTCACAAAAGTCGGTGCTTTCTCCCTTGACCGTTCACGTCCAAGAAGTGCAATCACTACCATCCGCTATGCAGCGGAACTCCTTACTGCTCCGAGCAAGCGCCAGAACGCCCTCTGGATATTTCCCCAGGGAGTGATAGAGCATGTCGACAAACGCCCTCTCTTTTTTTTCAAGGGGACAGCCGCCATTGTATCCCGAGTACTTGACTCTGTTCCATCCATCTACGTTGTATCGGTAGTCAGCCGGATCGACTATCTCGAAGAGCAGAAACCCGAACTTTTTCTCTCTTTCCGGGAACCTCTTCTGGTTACCCCGACAGAGTTTTCCGGCACCGAAGCCCTTACGGCATACATGCAGAGAATGACTGAAACCCATCTTGACGAACTCAAGGAGAAGATTCTCAACCGGACACTCGACGACGTAAAGACCATTGTAAGAGGAAGGCTCTCCATAAACCGGAAAACAGAAGCGTTCAGGGAGTTGCGGCAGCTCGTAAAAATGAAAATGGGGATCAAAAGCCGAAGTAACTCTTGAATGATGGTTATCGCGCGATTTTTTGAGAAAAAAAATAGAAGGTTCAGGATTGGTTTTTATATTAGAATTCATCATTTACAATGAATTGAGGTAATGTAGTTTAAAGCGGACAATGAAACATGTCGTAATTATCGGCGGTGGTTTTGCAGGTCTTAATGTTGCGCGGGAACTTGGCAATCAGGCTGATATCCGCGTAACCCTTATTGACAAGAATAATTACCATCTTTTCCAGCCTCTTCTCTATCAGGTAGCCATGACCGCCCTTAATGCTGGCGAGATCTCCTACCCTCTTCGCAAAATGCTCTCACGCTACAAAAATATCACCATCTTCAAAGGTTTAGTTGACAACGTCGATCTGGCAAACAAAACTGTCAAAACGGATTTTGGTGATATCGAGTATGATTATCTGGTAATTGCGTGTGGTGCTAAACACCATTATTTTGGCCATAACGAGTGGGAGGAGTTTGCCCCGGGGCTGAAAACCATCGGGCAGGCTTCGGAAATCCGGGGTCGGGTGATGGAGGCTTATGAGCAGGCCGAAAGAACCAGAGACCCGGAGGAGCGCAAGAAACTTCTCACCTTCGTCATTGTGGGTGGCGGGCCTACAGGGGTTGAGCTGGCCGGATCGCTTGGTGAAATGAACCGCTATTATCTTTCGAAATATTATCAGCATATCGATCCCAAACTTTCCCGCATTTTTATTCTCCAGTCTGCGCCCCGTATTCTTGCTTCGTTTTCACCGGAACTTTCTGCCAAAGCGGTTCGTGCCCTTGAAAAACTTGGTGTCCAGATTGTGACATCATGCCGGGTAACGAAGATCGATTCCCACAGCGTCGAGATGGGTGATAAAACCATTGAGGCATCAACAGTGCTCTGGGCTGCGGGTGTCAGGGCGTGTGGCATCGGAATGAAAATGGGAGTAGCTACTGACCGTTCCGGTCGGATCAAGGTGACTGATGACCTCTCTATTCCTCTTCATCCTGAGGTTTTTTGTGGAGGTGACCAGGCCTGTTTTGAACAGCCTGGAGGAGAGTCGCTTCCGGGAATGGCTTCTGTGGCCCTTCAGCAGGGAGAGTCAATAGGTCGAAACATTGTACTCGATCTGCAGGGCAAGCCGAGGAAAAAATTTGTCTTCCGCGACAAGGGCCAGATGGCC
>SZXY01000089.1 GCA_005843805.1 Chlorobium sp. | reverse complement strand
ATCCGGAAATGCAGAAAGAGAGAGAAGAGAAATGTCTGGAAGAGTGTTTTCACCCTGATGTGGTTGAGCGTCTCCAGAGGGAGATGCCTGGTGAGCCATTGCAGAAGGAACTTGCCCGGCTTTTCAAGGTTCTGGGTGATTACACCAGGGTCAGGATTCTCAATGCGCTCTATCATTCTGAACTCTGTGTCTGCGATCTTACCTCGATTCTCGGGATGAACCAGTCGGCCGTTTCACACCAGTTAAGGGTACTGAGGGATGCAAGGATTGTGAAGTCGAAAAAACAAGGGAAGAATGTGCTCTACAGCCTTGATGACACGCATGTCGCAGAGCTTCTCAGGTTGGGTTCTGACCATATTCTTGAAGAGCGCGTGAAATAGTTTTTTTTTGATTGTTATATGAATACATTATCATGTGATCATTTGTAGTCATTTAACGAAGTTCCATAATGAAAGACGCTCTTGCAATGCTCTTCAGTGTGCTCCTCGCCTCATGGCAGGTGTTGCTGGAATCATCTCCTTATGTACTCCTCGGTTTTTTTGTAGCCGGTCTTATCAAGGCTTTTCTTTCCGATAACTTTGTTTCTGTTCATCTTGGCGGCAGGGGAATCGGAAGCATTCTCAAGGCAGCAGCGCTTGGTGTACCCATTCCCCTGTGTAGTTGCGGAGTGCTTCCCGCTGCTGCGGGTTTGAAAAAACAGGGGGCAGGGAGTGGCGCGGTTGCAGCTTTTCTCATCTCAACGCCAGAAACCGGTGTGGACTCCATTGCGGTCTCCTACGCACTGCTTGACCCCTTGATGACGGTGTTTCGCCCGGTGGTTGCATTTTTTACGGCTGTTGCCGCAGGGATTGCCGTCTCCTTGTCTGAAGGAGGAAAGAACGGTCATGGTGGATCAAATGTACCGGAACAGGCTGCATCTTGCAGCTCTTCCTGCTGCTGCAGTTCGAAAAAGCAGGAACAGCCGAAAGAGAAGAGTGTGGTGGAGAAGTTCCGGCACGGCATGAGCTTCGCATTCGGCGATCTTCTGAAAGATGTCGGGTTGTGGCTCTTTATTGGTATCCTGCTTGCCGGAATGATCTCGGTATTTGTTTCACCGGAACTTGTAAGTCGTTATTTTTCTAACGACTACCTTTCAATGCTCATGATGCTGGCCATTTCCGTGCCGCTCTATGTATGCGCCACAGCCTCTACCCCCATTGCAGCAGCACTTGCCCTCAAAGGAATTTCACCTGGAGCCGCTCTCGTTTTTCTTCTGGCCGGTCCAGCCACCAACGCAGCATCGCTGACCGTGATTTCCAGAATGCTTGGCAAAAAGGCCACCATAGTCTATCTGCTGGCCATTGTCGTCATGTCATTGCTTGCCGGAGTGCTTGTCAATGCCTTGTACGGATACCTCGGCTTCGATATCAGGCACTGGGTTCAGAAAAGTACGCATGAAGAAGGAGGCATTCTCTCCATAGCAGCATCGCTTGTGCTGATAGGGCTGGTGGTGAAATCATTCTTTCCGGCCAAACACGACTGCTGCTGAGTCAGGCGATACCGGTGCCATCATTCCAGCGAGACGGAAAATCCGGTAAGGTTTGAAACGTTGTTGTACGTTATGGTGGAAATGAAAAGCGCCCTTATCAAGACGGGTGAGTTCTATTTTGGCCTGATTGTTTCCATGCGATCGATTTTGATCTTCACCTGTTGGAATCTTTTGCCAGTGAAATTCGGATGAGTTTGGGCAGAAAAGTCGGTTTGCCCTAAAGCTTTTTGGTTTTCAGCCGCAGCGAGTTGCTGACTACTGAAACGCTGCTTCCTGCCATGGCAAGGCCGGAGAAGACCGGGTTCAGCACAATTCCCCAGAAAGGGTAAAGCGCACCGGCGGCAAGCGGGATGCCGATGATGTTGTAGATAAATGCCCAGAAGAGGTTCTGGCGGATGACTCTCATGGTGGAGCGTGAGAGGGTTATGGCTTGCGCAACCTTTCGGATATCTCCCTTGAGCAGGGTAATACCGGCAGATTCCATTGCCACATCGGTGCCTGTCGCCATTGCAATGCCGACATCAGCCTGGGCGAGGGCCGGAGCATCGTTGATACCGTCTCCTGCCATTGCCACTTTTTTTCCTGTTTTCTGCAATTCCCTGATTTTTTGGGCTTTCTCCTGTGGCAGTACCTCCGCGATCACCTCGTCAATACCAACCTGTTTTGCCATATAGTTAGCCGCTGAACGGTTGTCTCCGGTCAGCATGATAACCTTGAGACCTTTGCGATGCAGTTCTGCAACGGCTTCCTTTGCCTCCTCTTTGACGGTGTCGGAGAGGGCAATCAATCCGGTGGTTATGCCGTTTTCTTCGATCATGACGACTGTTTTGCCCTGATCCTGCAGTCGTTTCACTTCCGGTATGTTTTTTTCAGCTTCAACCGGTTTGCGTACCTTAACGGCTGAGTTGCCGATCATGGCGGAGACTCCCATTCCGTCAAGAGCTTCGAAGTCCGTAACGTTGCTCAAGGTGAGTTTCTCTTTTCCGGCAGCATCGACAATTGCACGAGCAAGAGGGTGTTCCGAACGGTTTTCCACACTGGCAGCGAGCTGAAGCAGGGATGTGGCGCTTGTTTCTTCCTGCAACGTGGTGATATCGGTTACCTCTGGAGTTCCCGTGGTAATGGTGCCGGTTTTATCGAATACCACGGTATCTATGCTGCTGAGTTTTTCAAGACTTTCGGCGTTCCGGATAAGGATGCCATATTCAGCTCCCTTTCCAATACCGACAATTATCGCAGTGGGCGTTGCCAGCCCGAGGGCACACGGGCAGGCGATCACCAGAATCCCGACAAAACCCATGATGGCGTAAGAGAGTGCGACCGAAAATCCAAGATATGAGCTGCCGACACTGAGCCACAGTGTAAAGGTGAGCAGGGCAAGAAGCAGCACAACCGGCACAAAGATACCTGCGACCTTGTCGGCAATGTTCTGAATGGGGGCTTTTGAGCCCTGGGCCTCTTCGACCATCCTGATGATTCGGGCAAGAACCGTCTCCGATCCCACATTTGACGCGATGAAGGTAAAGTAACCCTGTTTGTTGATGGTACCACCGATAACCTTGTCGCCCGGTTTTTTGTCAACAGGTATTGGTTCACCCGTCACCATCGACTCGTCAATTGATGAGTAGCCTTCGGTCATTATTCCGTCAACCGGAATTTTGGCGCCGGGTTTGATGATAACGGTGTCGCCTTTTCTGACCGCTTCGACCGCTATTGCGATTTCTTTTCCCTCTCTTTTGACAAGAGCCGATTTGGCCTGCAGGCCGATCAGCTTTTCAATAGCCTCGCCGGTTTTCATCTTTGAGCGAGCTTCAAGATATTTTCCCAACAATACGAAACCGATAACGACAATGGTAACGTCGAAGTAGGTAGAGTCGGGTGCGTGCAGGAACTCTTTGACTGAGGGAATCAGTGTGATGAGGGCGCTGTAAAGATAGGCGGAGAGTGTCCCGATGCCGATCAGTGTGTCCATGCTTGCCGCACCACTGCGGATGAACATGACCACTCCGTGCAGGAATGGTGAACCTGTGCGGAAAACCATCCAGGTTGAGATGACCATAAAGATGATGTTCATGATCTCCATGGAGATGGGCAGGTGGGGGATGACGTGGATAACCATTGAACCGATATCCCACATCATGAGCAGAAAAACCACCAGCGCTACGGGCAGTGCAAACTGTACCTTTCGGAGCTGAGTGCGCAGTTCCCTCTCTTTTTCCTCCCTTTTTTTTGCTGAATCGGCAACCGCTGTTGCCATTGCTTCAGGGGGTTGTTCAAGCTCAAGGGAGTAACCATATTTATTGAGTAACTCATTGAGTGCTTCGCCTGTCAGGGCGTTGTTGTCGAACTCGAGTTTTGCTGTTTCCGTCGCCAGATTGACATTGGCCTCCCTGATACCCTCAACCTTTGAGAGCTTTTTGGTGATGATGGCCGCGCAACTGGCGCAATGCATTCCTTTTACGGTGTAAGTTCGGGTTGTCATTGAAACTGCTTTATCTGACGTTTATCACACCACGGGGAACGCCCATGTCGCAGGTTATTTTATAGGAACCTGGCCGCTGAGGTGTAAATTCCATCACAATTCTTTTCCCTTTGATGAGTGGTTGTGCCTTGTCCCACAGACCGGGCACCATGATGCTGCTCATACATCCGGCACCACTCTCTGAAGGGATGATCTCAAGGCGAACCTTCTCACCTGATTTTACCGTAAAGGTATTCGGCACGATATCTTTTGACCTGGTATAGCCAAGGGTAAAAGTTTTTGCGGCATCGGCGGCCAAAGAGATTTCTGGTGTGGCAAGAGTAAGAAGCCAGAAGAGAAGTATCGTTATTCTTTTCATGTTTTTCCTGAATGATCTATTGAAGGTAACCATATCCATA
>SZXY01000115.1 GCA_005843805.1 Chlorobium sp. | reverse complement strand
CATGGAGTCTGAATCCGACACCCCAAGAGCTGTTGTCGGTCTCACCGACATTACCGTCCGAAACAAATTCGCGAAAGAGTTGCTCTCCTTTGCCATTCCCTACCGGTTGTTTCTGGAAATGGAATCAAACGTCGAGGGAAGCTTTCTGCAAAAACACAATTGGCAAAATTTGCTTGAACGAAACCAGCAAGAGTAGCTCACCCGATTCCATCGGAACAGCAGGCTCTTCCGGTTGAGATCGGAAGCTTCTGTAAACCGCTGCCACTATCGAAAGTGATTTGACAGGAATCACCCTTCTGGCATTCCTGCAATGGAAAAAGAGGTAATCAGGGTAGAAACAATTATTTTAGTTTTGTATGCCATAGTGATCTGGCAATGCATGCATAACCAATCTTAACAATCGGGTCTATGGGTTCAATAGAGGCAGTTTGTCTGAGCAGCGAAAAGGGCGTGGTTAAAATTGCCATGGATCAGATTTTGCTGAAACAGGAGTGGGGCATAGAGGGTGATGCTCACGCAGGTGCCTGGCATCGGCAGGTCTCCATCCTTGCTGGAGAGAGTATTGACCGGATGCGCGAAAAAATTCCGGATCTCAGTCATGGTATGTTCGCTGAAAATATTGTAACCCGAGGGATCGATCTTTCCTCCCTCTCCGTCGGAGACCGACTTTTCATCGATGACAGTGTTGTCATCGAGATTACCCAGATCGGCAAGGAGTGCCATAACGGAGGATGCGCCATACAAATCGCTACGGGCGCATGTATCATGCCAAAAGAGGGGCTGTTCTGCCGTATTCTGGAGGGAGGAACCGTTAAGCCTGGCATGAGTGTCAAAACGAACAAGTAAAACCGCAGAGTTTTTAACCGCCAATTTCCGACATGCTGGTTCTTGATGAGTTCCTCCCGGCATGTTTTCCATCTTCGGGTTTTTGTGACACCGCAAATCGGAACAAATCAGCAATAGCATCATCGCTTGCGTTGCCTCGCAGCAGCGGCAGCAGTTGCAGACCCTCTTTTTCGTAGAGGCAACTGATTATTGTTCCATTTGATGTTACCCGGATTCTGTTACACTGGCTGCAGAAGTTCCTTGTAAAGGCTGGAATAATGGCAACCGAACCCTTATGCTCTGACAAGGTATAACTGAAATACTGTGTTGACTGGCCTGTGAGTGGCTGAAGCCCCGGGTAGCACTGTTGCAACATTTCACGGATTTTTTCTGCGCTGAAAAATCGTCCGGTACGCCAGATCTGATTATCGTCGAAAGGCTGCAGCTCAAGAAACCTCACGGTTATGGGGTAATCCCGAGTCAGATCAACAAAACTCTGCAGCTCATCACTGTTGATATCTCGCATCACCACCACATTGAGTTTAACGGCAATGGCCGAGCTTTTGAGAAGCATGTCGAGATTTTCCCTTGCCCGGACGTACTCGTTCCGCCGGGTTATGGCCTTGTATCGCTCATGATCGAGAGTATCGATACTGAAATTGATGGCATCAAGACCTGCATCAATCAGCGCGGGAAGAAAACGGTCAAGCAGAAGCCCATTGGTGGTGAGAGAGACCGTTTTAATGCCTGTGGTATTTTTAGCCGCCCTGACCAGCTCTGCAATATCGCGGCGGAGCAGGGGTTCCCCTCCGGTAAAGCGAACCTTTGTAAGTCCAAGAGCAGCCAGTACCTTTATGATGGAATCAATCTCCTGCTTTGTCAGCAAAGAAACCCCGCCAGCATGCTTTGCATGGTCTTCACGCATGCAATAGGAGCACCTGAGATTGCACTGTGAGGTCACGGCTATCCGGGCATAGTCAATGGAGCGGTGAAAATGATCGACAAGAGGAGCCCTCTTCATGAGAGAAAGGAAAAATTGCAAAAAACTGTTTCCGGAAAATCACGCTACACCTTTTCAACCCGCCAACTCCGATCAGCAGGAGAACAATATACATTTGCCAGATCGAAACAATTAAAAAAGGCGCCGCTCTTTGTCCGGTGAGCAGCGCCTTTTTCAAATAGAAAACCCCTCACAGAGTTCTACTGAGTAGAGAAGTTATTGTTTGGCAAGAGACTTACCGTTTTAATCGCCTCGTCAGGTGTTCCGTTAAACTTTTTAACGCCAACCTTTGTGCCCTTGTACCACGGCATGGTTGTTTTTGGATCGGTATACGAGGAGATAAGATTATTCATCGTTCCCTTTGCATGGTACATAAGTCCGAAAACAAGCCCCGGTTTTGTGGCATCGTTGACATAGACCAGCGCCACACAAGAACCCTCTTCGTTGAAAACCTCAGCCATATCACCGCTTTTAAGATTGAGTTTGGCCGCATCTTCAGGATGAAGTTCCACATAAGGCAGAGGAAGCGTCAGGTATTTTTCGGGAATCAGTTTATCGTGATACATGGTCTGCCAGACATGCTGCGTACGACCGGTCGTGAACCAGAAGGGATAGGCAGGATTGTCGATGTATTTTGCAACTTCTGCCGGATATCCTGCCCACTCATCGGTACCATACCATTTAAACAGTCCGTCTTTCGAAGCGAAACTGTATTGGTAACGACGCTTTGTACCAAGCAGCTTTCCGGTTACAGGATCCTGGCGCACAGGAGTCTGAATGCCTTCATTGCCCAGTTTTCTGAGCATTTCGTGCGTCACACCCTTGTAACACTCCGCAGAAAGCTTAGCCTCATCGGTTTCAGCAACCCTGTTGTCACCAAACTCGTGTGATCCGGCCTCAAAAACCTCGGCATCTGTTTTCCAATCCATTCCGCTGAACCTCTCAGCCATCGCCTTGTTGCCTTCGGCATCGTAGAGCGCCTTGAGTTTATTGCCGACCAAGGCAAGAATCTTCCAGTCAGGAAGAGCTTTGCCAGGAGCATCCATAAACTTGTCATAGATTCTCAGAAGCCGACTGTGGCAGTTCACCGAAGTGTCAACCGCTTCACCCCATCCGGCAGCAGGCAGAATAAGCATGGCATCCTGTGCGGTATGGGTCATGTAGATATCCTGGACAATCACGAACAGACCGTCGGTTTTTTCAAACGCTTCGAGAACTTTTGCCGCATAGGCTTTAGGATCGGACGGAATACCGCCATTGTCAAGATAATCGAGAAGATTGGTTGCGCGTTTTTTGACCGATTTCTTGAAAAACTGGCTGTTCGGTGTTGAAAGGTAAGGATCGGTTGCACCTACCCAGTATATTTTACCTCCCCCTCCGGTGATATATTTATCAACGTTTTTCGGAGGTCCTCCGGCATAGATGGAGCCTGGAGTAGGAGCTGGTGGCCTGACATACCCCTCCTGATGACCGCCAAGTCTACCGCATCCGGTTCCCACTCTTCCTACGTTATGAGTCAGCACATTGAGCTGGGCAATTGCGGCTACCTGGTCATAGTTTTTCATGTTCCAGATAATGCCTTTCTCGTACAAGGTCAGAGTCCGGCGTTTAAAGCCACCCGTTTTTGGCTTCGCAATCCATTCAGCAGCCTTTTCCATCTCTTTGGCTGAGACACCGGTAATGGTTTCCGCTTCGGAAAGAACGGTGCTGAGTGTTTTTGCAAGTTGCAACGACTTGCTTTCGTAATCCTCGAAGGTTTTCAT
>SZXY01000107.1 GCA_005843805.1 Chlorobium sp. | reverse complement strand
TCGAAGTTCCAGGTTGCTACCGGGATATCAACAGCATAGATACCACCAAGAGCTGGGCCGCCTGTAGGAATCGGATAAAGGGTAATGTCAAAAATAGGGTTGTTGACACTGTTGAGCGGAATACGACCGATACTGTAGTGGCAATTTTCGAGAGCGCGTCCAAAGTAGAAGTTAGAGAGCTCTAACGCATATTTGTCAGTGTTGCCAGAAGCAACAGTCTGCCATGAACCAGCAACCTCTTCATTTGAAACCAATGCCTTGAAGAAGTAGCCACTTCCGAGATCAGCCGAAGTTTTCAGACGAAGACGGTACTGGAACTTCAGGTCATCGCTGTTTGTTGTTTTGACACCCGAAGCTTCGGAATTATTGAATTCTCCTCTGAGTCGAACACCAGCGTCTCCGCCGATTTTCAATTCAGCAGAAGCGGGTGATGCGTATGACAAGACTGCAAACATTGCAGCAAGCGATAGCATTTTTTTCATGTGTTTTCTCCGTTAGGTTGTGTGTGTGTTACCAGGAATAAAAAATGTTTCTGGCCTGAACTGAAAGGCACAGAACGGCCTTAAAAAGAACCCTTTTTGTTGTGATATCCTTAAATGTAATAAAAATACCACGAAACCAACAAGTGTGATTTTTTTTGTGCCGCTTTTTTTTGTGTTATCGTTATATGGCTCTATAATAAGAGTTTCGGGGAAATCCTGCAAATTATTTTATTTTTCGCCACCAGTTGAATGGTTTGAGATATAAAATTAAATAAAATAATAGTTTAAAAGGATTTTTGTTGTGCTGTATTTTGGTTGTGTTTTGCTTTGCCGTAGGTGCCGGAAACGCGTTTGATGCGGATAAGATCTTCGAAAAAGATAGCACCAATAAATTTTATGAGGTTTTTTCTTTTTTCAATCATCCAGGAATTGCTCCATGTCACAGGTCAGGCTCAGGGTCAGCGCGTTATGTATCAGGGATGCTCAAGTGCTGCTTGTCGAACATAAAAGTTTTGCTCCGGAAGATCCCGCTCTGCCCGTGAGTTACTGGATTCTGCCTGGTGGAGTTGTTGAACGGGGCGAAACACTTGACGAAGCCGTGAAAAGGGAGATGATGGAAGAGACAGGTCTGAAGTGCTCTGTTGGCCCGCTCCTTTTTGTCAAGGAGCTGCTCTATCCTTTTCCCGGCGTGATTGAGCAGGGCAGCATTCATCACTCGGTTTCGCTTGGTTTTTGTTGCAGTGTAACCGGGGGAGAGATGATAAACGGCAAAGACCCGGAATATCCGGATGATCAGCAGGTGATTCTTCGCGTGAGCTGGATTCCGCTTGCCGAACTTGACGCTCATGATCTCTATCCTCCTTTCCTTGCCGACTATATTCTGGCTCAACCGGCAGAGGGGCTTCCGGATGCAGTGCCGGAGTTTTTCAGCGCATTGCAGTAGGAGAGCATGGACTTGGTGGACGAAGTGGACGTAATGGACAGGGTGGACGAAGAGTTTTTTTATTGTCCACAACGTCCATGCAGTCCACCAAGTCCATTCTTTTCTTCGTCCACTCTCTTTTCCTCTTCCTCAAAGATCCACGATCACCCCGAGTGTGCTGTAGCTTTCCGGGCGGTAGAAGTACATGCCGTGGCGGCTCATGCCGGTATAGTAGTTGCAGGCTAAACGGACATTTTCAAGACCTATCGCTTTGAGCCTCATGCCTGCCTGCAGGTTCCATGTTCCCCTGTATCCCTTTGTTTCATGAAGGGATGTTTCCCATTTCGGCAGAAGTTTGAAGTCTGCGGCAACATAGCTTTGGCCTGGTGTGGAGAGTTCAGCGCCTGCCTGGAAAGAGTGGGGATTGATACCATCCGGAATTGAGTGGTAGAGGTACTGGTAACTGCCGTAGACGCGGTGGCCCGGCGAGTTCAGCGCAAAAACGAGATTCACAAATTCGCGGCTGTAGACGAAGGGAATGGTGAACGGGCAGTCGCCCTGTATCCATTGGTGTGCAACAGCGTCATAGTGACCATCTTCAAAGTGGGCAGAGATGTGACTGATGCGAAGCCTTGCATTGAATTCGTCAAAGGGGAGAGCTTCGTTTTTTATTGGTTTTTTCCAACTCGCATTGATGCCGAAGAGGTAATCGATTGTGTCTACCGGAAACTTGAAATTTTCGCTGCGGTGGAGGAGAGAGTATGTGCCGAAATCGACACCAACTGCAAACTTTTTGCTGTCGCTCTGGTAGAGATCTGCCGAAGAGCCGATATCGAGCTGCAGATAGCGATCACCAAGCCAGGGCATGACGGCAATTCTCGGTTCAGTCGGATCGGCCAGGAGAGGAGAGAAGAGCTTATTGAAGGTCGGTTTAAGCAGCGATTCTGCCGTGGCTTGTTTAAACGAGAGCAGCAAAAGCGCAATCAGAATGAAAACTGTTCTGTAGCGAAGGGAGGAGTGTTTCATGGCCTGAAGTTGAAGCGTTGGATTTGATAGTCAGGGTAAAGTTTTTGTGGCAAGAAGGGTTTTCAGCACAGCCATTCGAATTGCGACACCGTTGGTTACCTGTTCAAGCAGCATGCTTTTCGAATATCCGGGAGGTTGTATGCGATCGGCCACATGGTTTGAAATTTCGATCTCACGGTTTATTGGACCCGGATGCAGCACAAGAAGATGTTTCTGTATTCTTTCCAGCCTCTCATCGCTCAGGCCGTAGTGGACAGAATATTCCTCGAGGGAGGGCAGGTAACCTCCGGTAGCTCGTTCAAGCTGCAGGCGAAGCACGATTGCTGTATCTGCCCAGGCAATGGCCTGGTCGAGATCGGTAAACAGGGAAACCCCAAGTTTGGCAGCATCAGGTGGCATAAGGGTTACCGGGCAGCAAAGAGCAACCTTCGCACCAGCAGTAATGAGACCGTAAATGTTGGAGCGGGCGACCCTGCTGTGCAGAACGTCGCCAATAATGACCACCTTGAGCCCTTCGATACTGCCGAAATATTCCCGAAGCGTAAACATGTCGAGCAGCGCCTGTGTAGGGTGCTCATGCGATCCGTCACCTGCGTTGATGACGTTTTTGGAGGTAATTCCCGTGATGAGATCTGCCGCACCAGAAGATGGGTGGCGCAGCACAAAGCCGTCCACCTGCATTGCTTCAAGGTTTCTTATGGTATCACTCAGTGTCTCTCCCTTGCTGACGCTGCTTGAAGATGCAGTGAAGTTAAGAGTTCCTGCGCCAAGATAACGAGCCGCTATTTCAAAAGAAAAACGGGTGCGCGTCGAGTTTTCAAAAAAAACCAGCGCAATGCGTTTATTGGAAAGAGAGGCTTCAAAAGAGGGGTTCGGGGTGATCAACTCTTTCTTGAATCCGGCTGCCATGTCGAGAAGTCCTGTAATCTCACTGGCCGGTATATTGCATAGCCCTGTAAGGTGCTTCACATCAGAGAGTTATAATTTGCTGACCAAAAAGATTTTTTTTCAAAGGTACAAAAAAATTAATCATCAAGAACTACCTTACATTTAATGTTATGAGCAGAGACAACCTGTTCTTTTTATTCATGAAGAACAACTCTATTGTTTCTGTTGTTATATATCAATGAACCACTCTTCTCCTTGTTGCCGTTATGCATGAAATGAGTATTGCGCTTTCAATTGTTGAAGCAGTCGCTACAAAAGCACAAGAGGAGGGTGCCGGAAGGATCTCTGGTATTGATTTGGTTATTGGCAAACTGGCCGGTATAGAACCGGAATCGCTGAAATTCTGTTTTTCTGCTGCCGCCAAAGGAACGCTTGCCGAAGGGGCCGTTCTGGCCATTGATGAGCCAGAGGGTGTCGGGGAGTGTGGAGAGTGCGGCAAACGGTTTCCAGTTTCCTTTTATTATGCGGAGTGTCCCGATTGCCGATCGCTGCGGGTGACCATTGTGTCGGGAGAGGAATTTTTGATTCAATCAATGACTATAGAAGAAGAGGGGATATAATAATAATGTGTGATACCTGCGGTTGTTCACCAGAGGGCGGAGCAGTGCTTCGCAAACCCGGCGATACCGGTTATCATGTTCATGTCAGTGAGAGCGGTCACGGAGAGGGGAGTCATCATCACGATCACGGCCATGACCATGAGCATACCCATCAACATGACAGCACCAGCCGGAAAGTTGTGCTTGAGCAGGATGTGCTTCATAAAAACAACCTGCTTGCCGAAAGAAACCGTGGCTTTTTTGAGGCACGCAACATCTTTGTGCTCAATTTCCTCAGCTCTCCCGGTTCCGGTAAAACTTCACTGCTTGAAAAAATCATTCCTATCCTGAAGCAGCGTACCCCGGTTGCCGTCATCGAGGGTGACCAGCAGACCACTAATGATGCCGATCGGATCCATGCTCTTGGCGTGCCGGTCATTCAGATCAATACCGGTTCTGGATGTCATCTTGACGCCCTGATGGTTAACCGGGCCATAAAGGAGCTGGAGTTGCAGGACAACTCTTTGCTCTGTATCGAAAATGTCGGTAATCTTGTCTGCCCGGCGCTTTTTGATCTCGGTGAAGCGCTGAAAGTGGTTATTATCAGTGTTACGGAAGGCGACGACAAGCCGCTGAAGTACCCGACCATCTTTCATGAGGCTGATCTCTGTATTCTCAACAAGATCGACCTTCTTCCCCATGTCGAGTTTGATGCCGCCAAATGCAGGGAGAATGCCCTGCGGGTCAATCATCATCTCGAATGGTTTGAAGTGTCGGCTAAAACCGGAGAGGGGCTTGCGGTATGGCAGGAATGGCTGGAAAAAAGACTGGCGAATCGCTGAATCCTGCAACTGAAGAGCGGAGGAGGCTTCTGGTCAACGGGATTGTGCAGGGTGTAGGATTTCGCCCCTTTGTCTATCGCCTTGCCGTTCGCTTCGCCCTGAAAGGTTTTATCCGGAATACCCCGTCCGGAGTGTTGATTGAGCTGCAGGGGCCGGCGAATGTTCTCGAAGAGTTTCGCGCTGCGCTGCAGCGTGATCATCCGCCTCTTGCAAAAATAGTGGCAATTGAGGAGAGTGTTGTGGCCTCTGTTGCAGAAGAGGGCTTTGTGATCGGAGATTCAACTTCCGGCAGCGGTATGGAGACACTCATTCCACCTGATATTGCCCTTTGTACCGATTGCCGCCGGGAGCTTTACGATCCGGCAGATCGCCGCTTTCGTTATCCCTTCATCAACTGTACCAATTGCGGCCCTCGCTATACCATTGTCGAGCGGCTTCCCTATGACCGCCCCTTTACTTCGATGCGCAGCTTTACCTTATGCCCGGAGTGTGAGAGGGAATACCACGACCCGCTTGATCGCCGTTTTCACGCCGAGCCCACTGCATGCCCGGTGTGCGGTCCGAAACTCACCCTGCTCGATGCTTGCGGCAAACCCATGCCGGGAGTTGCCGATGCTGTTGCTGAAGCCTCAGCTCTTCTTGGTAAGGGAAAAATTGTAGCTCTCAAAGGGCTTGGAGGCTTTCATCTTGCTGTCGATGCCCTGAATGACGATGCAGTAAGGCGATTGAGGGTGAGGAAAGGGCGTGAGGCAAAACCCTTTGCGGTGATGATGCGCGATATGGCGCTTGTCCGGCTTTACTGTGAGCTTTGTGACGAGGAAGCCTCAGCACTCTCTTCGCCGGAAGCTCCCATTGTGCTCCTGAAAAAGAAAAAGAGTTGCGCGCTGGCATCCTCCGTAGCTCTGGGCAATGACCGGCTTGGTGTCATGCTGCCCTACACACCACTGCACAGCCTGCTTTTTGACGAAGGCACAGATCTGCTCGTGATGACCAGTGCAAATTTCAGCGAGGAGCCAATCGTAAGTGAGAATGCCGAATCCATTCTGCGTCTCCATGGGATTGCCGATGCTTTTCTGGTGCATGATCGTCCCATTTATCTTAAATGCGATGATTCTGTCACCATTTTTCTCTCAGGAGAGCTTCGCCAGATACGACGGAGCAGGGGATATGTGCCAGCGCCGGTTTACCTTCGTGAAGAAGGTGCTACGGTGCTCGGTACCGGAGGGGAGCTGAAAAACACCGTTACGCTTCTCAAAGGCTCTCATGCCCTGATGAGCCAGCATATCGGGGACATGAAAAACTTCGAGGCTTACCGCCATTTTCAGCGAGTTGCCCTTCAGTTGCAGCATCTTTTTCAGGCCACTCCTGAACTGCTGGTGCATGACCTCCACCCCGACTACATGACCACACAGTGGGCCATGAAGCAGACCATTCCCCTGCTTGGCGTGCAGCATCATCACGCCCATCTTGCCTCATGCCTTGCCGAACGGGGAGAGGAGGGTCCCGCCATTGGTCTGTTGCTCGATGGGACGGGCTACGGAACTGATGGTACCATCTGGGGTGGTGAGCTGCTCATCGGTGACGCTTCCGGAGCGACGAGGTTTGCTTCTCTGGAGCCCATGCCGCTTCCGGGCGGCGAGAGCGCAATCATGCAGCCCTGGCGTGCGGCGGTGGGCTACCTTTCAAGAACTCTTTCCGACCTGCCGGAACTCCCCTTTATGCAAGAGAGAGCGATTGAGCCGCTGCTCGAACTGCTTGAAAAGAGGGTCAATGTAGCGGAAACATCGAGCTGTGGCCGGTTGTTCGATGCCGTTGCCGCCATGTGCAACCTTCGGGGCGAGATCAGCTACGAGGGAGAGGCGGCTATTGCGCTGATGCATGAAGCAGGAGCAACAACAGGCAGCCAGAGCTTTCGCTACGGTTTCAGGGAAGGACAAGGGCGCACGCTCATGCTGCTCTCGCCGATTATTCAGGATGTTGCGGCTGCCGTGCTGCAGGGGATGAGCAGCGGTGAAATCAGCCGTCGCTTTCACCGCACGCTGGTGTGTGCTTTTCTGGAGATTATTCAGTCAGCATCCAGAGCAACCGCTATCAGAACCGTGGTGCTGAGTGGCGGAGTGTTCCAGAACGCCCTGCTCTTTGAAACTCTGGTCAGCGAACTTGATGCTGCCGGGTACAGGGTGCTTACCCACTCCCTCGTGCCCTCAAACGACGGTGGTCTCTCTTTAGGCCAGGCGGTCATAGGACGCCAATACCTCAAAGGCACCTACAATGGTGTCCAATGATTCTTCGCTCTTTTATTTGTCCTTGAAGTCCTTGCTGTCCTTTTTGTCCCTTTCTTATTATCTTAACGATCAACTAAATCCAACTTCACCATGTGCCTTGCCATACCGGGAAAACTCCTTGAACTCTTCAACGAAAACGGCCTGAAGATGGGGACGGTTGATGTGAACGGTTCAAAAACAAGGGCATGTCTCGAATATGTGCCCGAGATTCAGGTCGGGCAGTACACCATCGTTCATGCCGGGTTTGCCCTGAAAATTATCGACGAGGAGGAAGCCGCTGAAAGCCTGAAGTTGTGGCAGGAGCTTATCGAGAGCGGGGCATTCGACATTGAGGGTGAGCTTCCTTCACCTGAACTCTCTTGAAAGCTTCATTCCAATGAAATATATCGACGAATATCGTGACCCGGCGCTTGCCCGAAATCTTCTTCAGGAGATCAGGCGGAAAGCCACCCGTCACTGGACCATCATGGAGATATGCGGAGGGCAGACCCATTCGATCCTGCGCAACGGTATTGATCAACTGCTGCCGGAGAGCATAGAGCTGGTGCATGGGCCGGGATGCCCGGTATGCGTGACGCCGCTTGAATCGATCGAGAGGGCGCTTGTCATTGCTGCAAGAAAAGAGGTGATCTTTACCAGTTTTGGCGACATGCTGCGTGTGCCCGGAAGTTCGAAAGATCTCTTTATGGTGCGCAGCGAAGGCGGGGATGTGCGTATTGTTTTTTCGCCGCTTGATGCCTTGCAGATTGCCCGTGCCAACCCCGCAAAAGAGGTGGTCTTTTTTGCAGTGGGTTTCGAGACAACCGCTCCCGCCAATGCCATGGCGGTCTGGCAGGCTGCACGGGAAGGCATTGAAAACTTCAGCGTTCTGGCCAGCCAGGTGATGGTGCCGCCAGCCATGCGAGCCATTCTCTCTTCTCCCGGCAACAGGGTTCAGGGTTTTCTTGCTGCCGGGCACGTCTGTGCCGTGATGGGCTATGAGGAGTACGAGCCTGTTGCCCGTGAGTTTCATGTGCCGATTGTGCCAACCGGATTTGAGCCGGTCGATCTGCTTGCGGGCATTCTGCAAACAGTTGAGCTGCTTGAAGAGGGGCGGGCTGGGGTGGTGAACCGTTACGGGCGCGTCGTAAGCCGCGAAGGCAACCGCCATGCGCAGGAGATTATCCGCCAGGTGTTTAAGGTGACCGATCGCCAGTGGCGCGGTATCGGACTTATTCCGCAAAGCGGTCTTGGTCTCAGGGAATCGTTTGCCCGGTTCGATGCCGTAACAAAGTTTGATGTTGCCCATATTTCTGCATCCGAGTCCCCACTATGCATGAGCGGCAGTGTGCTGCAGGGAATTTTGAAACCCGACGGATGTCCCGCTTTTGCCAGGGAGTGCACGCCTGAGCACCCGCTTGGTGCAACAATGGTCTCCTCCGAAGGGGCGTGCGCGGCCTATTACAACTATCACAGAAATATTTTCCAATGACCATAGCACCAGCTTGTCCTGCCCCGATCATGCAGCATGAAACTGTCCAGATGGCGCATGGCGCCGGAGGACGCTTGTCGCAGGCTCTCATGCAGCGCATCTTCATGCCGCACCTTCACAACGCGTTTCTCGACCTGCTCGACGACCAGGCAAAGCTTGACCTGCCAGCAGGAAGGGTTGCCTTTACCACCGACACCTATGTGGTAAGTCCGGTTTTTTTTCCCGGTGGCAATATTGGTGAGCTGGCGGTTAACGGGACAGTCAACGACCTGGCGGTGGGTGGAGCCACTCCGCTCTATCTCAGTGCAGGCTTTGTGCTCGAGGAAGGATTTTCTCTGGCTGAGCTTGAAACCATTGTCAAAAGCATGGCTGAGGCTGCCCGAAAAGCGGGAGTGATGATGGTGACCGGTGATACCAAGGTGGTTGGCAAGGGGCAGTGCGACCGGATATTTATAAATACTTCGGGGATAGGTGTTGTCCGGGAGGGAACCGCGCTCTCCTGCCGCAACCTGAAGCCGGGTGATACCATAATTCTTTCAGGTACAGTGGGTGATCATGGTATGTCCATCATGACTTCACGCGAAGGACTCTCATTTCAGTCGAGGATCACGAGCGATTCTGCTGCGCTGAACGGCATGATTGCCTCCATGCTCGATGTTGTGCCCGCAATCCACGCCATGCGTGATCCGACAAGGGGAGGGGTGGCTGCAACCCTCAACGAACTGGCGGCTTCCTCTTCAGTTGGTATCGAGATCGATGAGACAACCATTCCTGTAAAGGCGGATGTCCGGGGTGCCTGTGAGCTGCTTGGCATCGATCCGTTGCATGTGGCCAACGAAGGCAAACTTGTTGTGGTGGTTGCAGCAGTTGATGCCGGGCAGGTGCTTGATGTGATGCGTTCCTGTGAACATGGGCGGGATGCCGTCATTATTGGTTCAGTCGTTGACGATCATCCCGGTATGGTGGTGATGCGTACGGCCTTCGCCAGCCGCCGCATCATTGATCTTCCTCTCGGCGAACAACTGCCGAGGATTTGCTGAGCTTACATGTTCAGCGCCCGTTTTTCGATAGCGAGAGCTGCCTCGCGTACCACTTCCGAAAGGCTCGGGTGAGGGTGGCATGTGCGGGCGATATCTTCGGATGATGCCCTGAACTCCATGGCGAGCGCGGCTTCGGCAATCAGGTCGGAGGCGCTTGCTCCGATAATGTGTACGCCAAGGATCTCATCGGTTTTTGCGTCGGCCAGCATCTTGACAAACCCTTCGCTGTCACCAAGGCCCAGCGCCCTGCCGTTGGCGGCAAAGGGGAACTGTCCGGTTTTATAGTCGCGCCCTTCAGCGCGAAGCTGTTGTTCGGTTTTGCCAACCCAGGCGATTTCCGGGGTGGTGTAGATAACCCACGGCATACTGTTGTAGTCGAGGTGAGGTTTCTGGCCTGCGATAAGTTCGGCTACAAGAACACCCTCGTCTTCCGCCTTGTGCGCCAGCATCGGGCCGCGCACGACGTCGCCGATGGCATAAACACCGGGAGCTGATGTGGCGCAATGGTCGTTGACAGGAATGAAACCCCTCTCATCGGTCTGAAGGCCAACCGCTTCGAGGTTGAGCTTTTCGGTGTTTGGAATGCGGCCTACGGAGACAATCAGTTTATCGCATTCAAGGGTGTGTTCCGAACCCTGGTCGTCGGTATAGGCAATCGAGACGCCTTTGTCGGTTATTATGGCCTGACCGATCCTGACGCCAAGCCGGATTTGGAGTCCCTGTTTTAAAAAGAGTTTTGAAGCCTCTCTCGATACGCTCTCGTCGGCAGCTCCCAGAAACGATGGCATAACCTCGAGTACGGTCACCTCTGCGCCAAGGCGGCGCCATACCGATCCCACTTCAAGGCCAATGACCCCAGCGCCGATCACGCCGAGTTTTTTCGGAGCTTCGGTAAATTTCAGTGCCCCTTCATTATCGCAGATCGTCACGTTGTCAACCTGTATATTGGGAATGTGACGAGCTTTCGAGCCAGTGGCGATAATGACCTTTTGCGCAAGAACCTCCTCCTCTTCACCATCTTTTCCGGTGATGATGATCCGGTATCCTGCATCGGTTCTTCCAGCAAACGAGCCACGCCCTTTCAGGAGGGTGATCTTGTTTTTGCGGAAGAGGAACTGGATGCCACTGGTCATTTTGGTGACGATATCCTCCTTGCGTTTCTGCATTCGTGCAACGTCCATGCTGACATCGCTTACTGTGATACCGTGGTCTTCGAGGTGATGAGAGACCTTTTCAAAGACCTCCGAGGATGCTACAAGCGCTTTGAGCGGAATACATCCTGCGTTAAGGCAGGTACCGCCAAGTCGGGGTTCCCCTGAAGGGTCGTCATAGGCGCTGAACTCGCAGCATGCGACTGAAAAGCCGAGCTGTGCAGCGCGGATTGAAGCGATATAACCGCCGGGGCCGGCTCCGATGACAAGAATGTCAAATTGTTTGCTCATGGTGTGATTTCTCCCTTAAATATCAAGTAAGAGACGCGCTGGATCTTCCAGTGCATCCTTGATTGCTGCAAGGCCAAGTACCGCTTCCTTTCCGTCAATGATTCTATGGTCATAAGACATTGCCAGGTAGTTCATTGGTCGTATGACGATCTGGCCGTTTTCCACAACTGGCCTTTCCTTTGTGGCGTGAATACCGAGAATGGCCGATTGGGGTGGATTGATGATCGGTGTCGAGAGCATGGAACCAAAAACACCGCCGTTGGAAATGGAGAAGGTGCCGCCGGTCAGCTCTTCGAGTGAGAGGTTGCCCAGTTTTGCCTTGGTGGAGTAGTCGGTAATTTTACGTTCGATCTCGGCAATGCTCATCTGGTCAACATTGCGCAGGATTGGCACAACAAGACCTCTTGGCGAGCTGACGGCGATTCCGATGTCGAAATAGCCGTGATAGATGACATCCTTGCCATCCACCGATGCGTTCAGAACGGGATACTTGCGAAGCGCATGTACAGTTGCCTTGACAAAAAATGACATAAATCCGAGCTTGGCGCCATGCTCTTTTTCAAAGCTCTCCTTGTAGCGGTTGCGCAAATCAATGACCGCCTGCATGTTGACTTCGTTGAAGGTCGAGAGAATGGCGTTGGTGGCCTGCGACTGCAGAAGCCGTTCAGCAATGCGAGCCCTGAGACGGGTCATGGGAACGCGCTGTTCCGGTCGATCGGTCATCAGCGGACTCTCAAGATGTGCCTCTACCGGTCTGAGTTTTGGTGCCGGAGGTGGTTTTGGTAATTCAGGTTCAGCGCCGCCAGCCATTGCCGAGAGCACGTCCCCTTTGGTGATTCTTCCATGCCTGCCGGTTCCCTGCACCTGGCTGGCGTTCAGTCCTGTTTCCGCCAGAAGTCTCGCGGCAGAGGGCATGGCAATCCCACCTTCATGGTGAGCTGTTTCTGCCTGGGAACTTTCCTTTTCACTTTCGATTTTTGTCGCTTCCGGAGCCTGAAGGGCGGCGGAAGGCTTGCCTTCGCTGTCGATTCGAGCAAGAACCTGATTGGGAACTACTGTACCCCCGTTGCCTACAAGAATTTCAAACAGAATACCGGAGGAGGGTGAAGGGACATCGAACACCACCTTGTCGGTTTCGATTTCAAACAGTATTTCATCTTCAACAACGCCGTCTCCAGGTTGTTTTTTCCAGTTCAGCAGCGTTGCTTCGGCAACGGACTCTGACAACTGGGATATGGTGACGTCAATGATTGCCATTCGTGAATATTATTTATTGAAAAAAACGCTGAACTCTCCGAATGCCTGGTCAAGCAATGCTTTCTGCTCTATGGCATGTGTGGCGGCATATCCACATGCGGTAGAAGCCGATGCGAGTCGTCCTGCATAGCCGAACTGCTGGCCGGGGGTCATCGCTTTCATGATATAATGCTGAAGAAAACGCCAGTAACCCTGGTTTTTGGGTTCATCCTGGCACCAGACTATCTCCTTCAGTTTGGGATAGTGAGTCAGTTGGTCGGTAAACTCCTCCAGAGGGAATGGGTAAAGCTGTTCAATGCGGATAATGGCGACATTTTCAGCCGTATTTTCCCGCCTCCGGTTGACGAGATCGTAGTAAACCTTGCCGGAGCAGGCAAGAAGCCTGGTTACTTTTTTTGTATCGGCTGATGCGTCGTCGATGATGTTCTGGAAGTTGCCCTCCGAGAGATCTTCGAGCAGAGAGACCGCCTCCTTGTTGCGGAGCAGCGATTTCGGCGTGAGGATAACCAGCGGCTTGCGGATCATGGTGGTCATCTGGCGGCGCAGAAGATGGAAAATCTGGGCTGGATTGGAGGGCTGACACACCTGGATATTGTTTTCTGCACAAAGCTGCAGGAATCGCTCGGGTCGTGCCGAGGAGTGTTCAGGGCCCTGTCCTTCATAGCCGTGTGGCAGCATGAGGGTAAGGCCCGATGCAAGGCCCCACTTCACCTCTCCCGAGGTTATGAACTGGTCGATCAGCACCTGGGCACCATTGGCAAAATCGCCGAACTGTGCTTCCCAGATTACCAGCGTGTCTGGCGCAGAGATGGAATAACCATACTCAAAGCCAAGCACCGCCTCTTCGGAAAGCACCGAATCGATGACGGTAAATTGTGCCTGGTTGTCGGTGACATTCTGGAGCGGGATATAGATGCCCGAATCCCATTTTTCACGGTTCTGGTCGTGCAGCACTGCGTGACGGTGAGAGAATGTTGCCCTGCCGCTGTCCTGGCCGGTAATGCGTATCGGGTATCCGCCCGCAACAAGAGAGGCGAAGGCCAGATGCTCACCCATTCCCCAGTCGAGAGGCTGCTCTCCGCGACCCATACGTGCGCGGTCATTGACAACTTTTTCAACCAGCGGATGGAGCTTGAAGCGTTCAGGAATTTTTGTGATTCGCTCTGAAAGACGTTTCAGTTCGGCGAGAGGAACACCGGTATCGAAAGTTTCACTTCGTCCGGCAGCCGGTTCGGCGGTAAAGATGGTTTTATTGACAAGGACTGGATTGGCGGAATACTTGCCTTCATCGAGATCCTTGCGGAACTGCTTGCTGAGTGTCTCGGCATAGTCCGCTTTTGTGACGTTCTGAGATTCCAGCCTGTCGGCATAGAGTTTCCGGGTACCGGGGTGTTTATCAATTTTTTTGTACATCAGCGGCTGGGTCATGGCCGGTGTATCCTGCTCGTTATGGCCGAGCTTGCGGAAACAGATGATATCGATCACTACATCCCGTTTGAACGCCTGCCGGTAATCGAGCGCCATCTGTGTAGCCAGTACCACTGATTCCGGGTCGTCACCGTTGACGTGCAGCACCGGAGCCTCGATCATTTTGACCACATCGGTACAATAGGTTGTTGAGCGGCTGTCGCGGGGGTCGGAGGTGGTAAATCCTATCTGGTTGTTGATGACAATGTGAACTGTGCCACCTGTGCCGTAACCGCGTGTCAGTGCAAGGTTCAGGGTTTCCATGATGACACCCTGTCCGGCAAACGCCGCATCACCATGCACCAGCACCGGAAGCACCTGCGAGCCATCCCGGTCGCCCCGGCGAACCTGCCTTGCCTTTACCGCACCTTCCACAACCGGATTGACGATCTCGAGGTGAGAGGGATTGAACGCCAGCGATAGATTGATAGGGCCGCCGGGCGTGGCAATGTCACTGGTAAATCCCTGGTGATACTTGACGTCGCCTGAAGGAAGGTCATGGGCATGTTTGCCCTCGAACTCCGCAAAGAGGTCAAGCGGATTTTTCCCCATGATATTGACCAGCACATTCAACCGTCCCCTGTGGGCCATGCCGATTACGATCTCCTGGACTCCAGCCTTGCCTGCCCTCTGGATCAGTTCATCCATTGCGGCAATAAAGCTGTCTCCGCCTTCGAGCGAGAAACGCTTCTGTCCGATAAAGCGGGTATGCAGATAGCGCTCGAATCCTTCAGCGGCAGTAAGGCGTTCGAGAATATGTTTTTTCTTTTCCGCAATGAAATCCGGTTTCGAGCGGATGGTTTCCAGTTTTGCCTGCCACCACCGCTTTTCCGTCTGGTCGGTGATATACATGAACTCGATGCCAAGGGTTCCGCAGTAGGTCTCGCGCAGATTCTGCAGTAGCTCACGCAGCGACATGGTCTCCTTGCCGAAATAGGTATTGCTTGTATTAAAGACAATATCCATGTCGGTATCGGTGAATCCGTAAAAGGAGGGCTCGAGATCAGGCAGTGCAGGGCGCTCCTGACGTTTCAGCGGATCGAGATCCGCCCAGCGCGAACCGATGTTGCGGTATGCTGCGATAAGTTTCTGTACTGACACCCTTTTACGGCCAAGTTCAGCATCGGGACTTGCCATCACCCGGCATATTGGCCCCATGCGTGCTCTCTCGGCAAACGATGCCTGGACAGGCGAGTGAGCGATATCACGCGCATCAGTACCGTTGGATCCCGGCACATTCTGCATGGCATCGAAATAAGCCCGCCAGTTTTCAGGCACGGAACCTGGATTGTCAAGATACTCTTCGTAAAGATCTTCGATATAGGGGGCGTTACCCCCGAATAGATAGGAGCTGCTGCTATACTGCTGCATCATGGTATGACGTGCTTTTCTTCGAGGTGATTCTGGCTGAAATATTCGGGCCGGTGTTGTCCATCTGCTGGACAAGGGGAGGTAAAATATTTTTCCCTTTTGATTTAAGGGAAAACGGGTATTCTTGCTGATCCATTCTTTTTTTCAAAACTGATCACGGTGACACCAATAGAACTGAAGTATAAGACATATCAGGGCTTATTGCGAAAGAATTAACGAAAATAAAACAAACAATTGTTAAATAAACCCCGATGACGCCCAATTGAGTGTCGGCCTTGCAATACCTTTGCATCCAGAAAGTGATAATGAGCATGGTGTCAGCAGCGTAAACCGGCAGGATTTTTACATGGAATATTCTTTTTTTGCTCTCTCTCGTATGAGTTTCTCTGAAATCCTCTTCCCTTTTATGCAGGAATTTTGTTGTGTTGAGCAAATGGTGCTCTCATTGCATGTCGTTCCCTTTCAAAACGTGATGAATTGACAGCCTTCTGTTTTTTTTCAGGACTCTATTCGGAATTTGTTGCTGCCTCCAGAAGTGATCTGGTTGTCGGAGTCAATATCGTCGGGCCTGAAAACAGGCCAATAGCCAGATTAAAACAATTTTTGGTAACAGTATAGCCTTCTCTTTCATGAGTGAGGGTGACAAGGTAAAAAACAGTGAGCTGTTGAGACAAAAATTTGCGACCTTTGAAGATTCCGTTTCAGCTTTTGTCAGGAAGAACAAGGCATCAAAGCACAAATAGCGAGTGAAGCCATAGCTTGCATATTCGATAGATACTGAAAGCCGGGGAGTTTGCTTTTGACGGAAGAAAGCTCTCTGGCTTGCTTTTTTGTGTTTAGAGACGCATTGCCCAGAGGGTGACCGATGAGAGCGCTATGGCGGTCGAAAAACTCAGTAGTGTGCCGATGAGAATATACTCAGCCTGTTTTTGTTTTTTTGACTCCTCGAATCGCAGAATTGATTTGGCCGCAACAAGAAATCCTATGCTTTCAGGTTGTCCGGTCAGGAAAAAGAGGAAGATCAGCCCTCTTTCCAGTTGGCCAATAAGCTGTCCTCCATTCTGCAGTCCCTGCAGTGTCAGGTTATTCTTGCGGATCAACTCTCTGGTGATGATGGCGATGAGAAAACCCGATCCCCTCACTGTCGTAATAAACCCGGCAAACGCAATAATCTGCTGGTATCCACTGCCTGTAAATGTTTTTATTATATCGAAATCACCCAGAAGCCGGGCAAGCAGGATCAGGCTGACAAGGTGAGCACTCTGGTCTACAATAAATGTTGTGACTGTTTCTTTGGAATAGCGCTGCTTGATAAGGTCGATCACCGCATGAAGGATAAAAACAGATAGAGGAACCTGCCAGCACTGCCATGATTGCAGCAGCAGCCAGGTGGTCAGGGCATGTATTGCTGTGTGCACTGCGAGAATGCCTGGTTGCCGCTTGTTGCGAACCATGCCGTCGGTCTGGAGAACAAAATCAGCGATGAAGTGAGCAGCAATCAGTATTGCAGCAATTTTTTCCATTTACAATTGGTTTTTATGGATGGCAGCACCATTCAGATCGTAACGCTGCTCTTCGGCAAAATGTAACTTTATTGCAACTCTGAAAGCTTTCTTGTTATTAAAGCAACTTCTCAGGCTTTCTTTATTTATGGTTGTGTAGTGTTTCACTGACTTTTTTTTCGGCCCAAACCAGCACCGAATGCACCGTGCCCCAGTGAGCGCGTATCAGTGAGTCTCCCACTGCCTGTCGGGAAGGTGCCGAACCTCTTTTCTCTGGCCAATTTCGGGCAGTTTCCTCCTGGGTTTTGCCAAGCAGCGCAGCATTGACAGCCTGCGATTCTGTTGGTGTCCAGTCTGTTGCAATGCAGTCCAGCAGCGGCACAACTGCATGCACCATCTCATTCCATGCTTCATCGTTCTCCAATGCAACGCCAAGAGCAAGACATGCCCCTTTCATGGAGTCAACTCCTTTGCCAGAAAGGGTAAAGGATGGGCCACGTGAATCGGATATCCTCTCGCTCGAAATATACTCGACCTCTCCGATACCGATAGAGATGCGGGTGTCATATTTGGTGGTGGCATCTGATTCCATCTTGAGAGCGGTTCTCAGGAAGAGCGATATCCTCAATGCATGGCCAGGATTACTTAAAAGGAGCTGCCAACTGTCGTGCCGGAAAGTATCCATACTTCCGTACACGGTGCCGGGAAATGCTGCCTCAAAGAGAGATGCAGAGCTTTTGAGCAGGTTCATGGTTTCCGTGCTCTGGCTGCTTGTCAACCGTGAAGACCTGACAAGGTCACCCGTCAGGACAGCATGAATGTTACCCTTTTCAGGCATGAATGCAGGGGTTTAAGGTTTCAGGAGAGCAATGGTTTCCCTTAACCTGTTGCTTCCAATACAGTAATGTACATCCCGCAATGAAACCCTGCAATGCCGGAAAAGGGAAGAAGTGGCTGTTATTCAATAGTGTCAGCTTTTCCGTTCCCTTTTCTTTTTTGTCCGTGCAGTCCTTGTTGTCCCTTAATAACTCTTAGCTTACCGAACAACGTCCCCCACCGCAAATCGGGCATTCCGGATCCCGGCTCACATGGACTTTGCGCATGTTCATCGATAGGGTGTCGCAGGTGAGGAGGGTGTTGATAAGGGGGGTGCCGAAGTTGAGCAGGAATTTTATGGCTTCAATGGCCTGTACGGAGCCGATAATGCCGGGGACAGCTCCAACCGGGCCTGCCGGGATGCCGCCAGCAGGGATGTTCTCTTCGTGGAAGACGCAGCGGTAGCAGGCGGTTTGGTCTGGAATGACGGTCATGGTCTGGCCGTAGAACTGCCGGATACCAGCGTGGGAGTAAGGTTTTCCAGCCTGGTGGCACGCTCTTGCTATGAGAAATTTTGAGTCGAAGTTGTCGGTTGCGTCAATCACGAAGTCGTATCCGGCCAGTATCTCCGGCGCGTTTTCAGCGCTGAGCCGGAAGGGGTAGAGCGTGAGCTGGATGTCGGGGTCGAGGGCGTTCAGCCTTGCTTTGGCGGAGTTGACCTTTTGCTCGCCGAGCGACTGGGTGGTGTGGAGAATCTGGCGTTGCAGGTTGCTGAGCTCTACCGTGTCGCCATCCATCAGGCCGATGGTACCAACGCCAGCCGCCGCGAGGTAAAATGCGGCTGGGGAGCCGAGTCCTCCGGCGCCGACAACGAGTACTTTGGCGTGAAGCAGTTTTTCCTGTCCGGTGGGGCCTATTTCCTGCAAGGTCAGGTGGCGGGCGTAGCGCTGTTGCTGCTGGTCAGTTAGTGGCATGGATGAGGTTCCTCTGGCTGAATTTTGGTGTTTTTTCCTGCTGCGGCTCCGTTGTAGACAGGTTCCCAGTTTTTAAAGACTGGCTCGATGTTTTGCTGGCGCAGGGCTGCACAGAACTCTTCGGCTGTGCGGTCATCCGAGACGTCGAACTGCCCTTTTTCACCTTGTTCAGAGTCATGGTAGCCGCCAACAGTGGTGCGGCTGGCAATGCTCATGCGTGTAATGCCAAGTCCTGCCATGCCGTCACGATATGCGGCGCTCTCCCTTGTCGAGAGTACCAGCTCCACGTCAGGGAGCGCAATGCGGAAGGCGAAGATCATGCGGGCAAGCAGGTGATCGTCTACCGGAAAGGGTGGTTCGTAGCCGCCGGTTTGCGGTCTCATGCGGGGGAAGGAGACCGAGAGGCCGGCTCTCCAGTATGTGCGTCCAAGATGGCGGACGTGGCGGTAGAGCATCAGCGCGTCTTCCACCGGGTCGGAGAGGCCGAGCAGAACGCCGAGTCCGACAGTTTTTATTCCTCCTTCAAGCGCTCTTGCGGGTGTTTCAAGCCGGTCGAGATAATCTTTTTTTGGGCCCCAGCGGTGCAGTGCTTCGTAGCGCTCCCGGTTGTAGGTCTCCTGGTAGATGGTGATGCCGGTGCAGCCGCACTCCGCCAATTCACGGTACTCGGCGACGCTCATGGGAAAGGCTTCAACCGATACCCGCTGCATCTGGCGAGCGGCAATTTCAACACTCCGGCGCAGATAGTCGAAGTCGGCGGCGGCGGTTCGTTCGCCAGTGAGCAGCAAAATGTCGCTGATGCCGAGTTTCTTCATGG
>SZXY01000146.1 GCA_005843805.1 Chlorobium sp. | reverse complement strand
GCCCGCACTTTCGGCACCGCCTCTCTTGCGCGAACACCGGCTCTACCAGGCCGACTGGCTCCTGCGCTTCTACGGTTTTTCTGCCGAAGAGATTCTTTCGGACGAG
This sequence comes from Chlorobium sp., assembly GCA_005843805.1. GTDB lineage: Bacteria > Bacteroidota > Chlorobiia > Chlorobiales > Chlorobiaceae > Chlorobium. The sequence goes on along the minus strand of SZXY01000146.1, from coordinate 2,308 downwards.
ACCCCTAACCTCGACGAATCCTTCGACCCCAAGACCGCCTGGGCCCTGCGCCACCCGGAATTTTTTCCGGTCGAGATAAACCGTGCCGACTACGCAACACTGCTCCGCGTGCCCGGCATTGGAGTTCTCTCCGCCAAACGTATCATTGCCGCCCGCCGCTTTTCACTCATCACCCCTGAAGGGATGAAAAAGATAGGTGTGGTCATGAAACGGGCCAAATATTTTATCACCTGTTCCGGCAGCTCTTATGAAAAATCCGACCAGCCGTTTGCCCTTGTCCGCCAGCAACTGCTGCTTGGCGAAAGCAGCCAGGTGACTCTTCCTGAAGTGCCCCGGCAGTTGGTTCTGCCCGGTCTTTTCGCATAACGCCATGAACCGCTACCTCTACGACGGCACAACGGACGGTCTTTTGTCAGCCATAGCCTGGATCCTCGAAGAGAAGCCGCATCCCGAAACCGTTGTTCTCACCGAGCACAAGAACACCCTCTTTGAAGAGGGCTTCTCTCTCTCCGCCGATGCTGCCCGTGCAGAACAGCTTTTCGAACGGCTCCGCAAGCATGCTCCCGAAGCTTTCCGAACACTCTGCTCCTTCCTGCTTGCCGAAAAAGAGGGGATGGCCACCAGCCTTCTCCACTACATCGCGCTTGCCTTCATTCACGGCGACAAGGTCAACGGCTACCTAACCCACCCGGCAGTGCGAGACATCGTCAATGTCTCCAAAAAAGCCGCAAGGGAGATTCACCGCATGAAAGGACTCCTGCGCTTTGAGCAACTCCGGGACGGCGCATACCTTGCAAAAATGGAGCCCGACCACAACATCATCCACCCACTCGCCTGGCACTTCAGCCGCCGACTCAGGGCAGAAAACTGGTTCATCTACGACGTCCGCCGTCGCATAGCCGCTTGCTGGAGCAACGGCACCCTCCGGTTCGGTACCATCGAACAGTTCACCGCACCCGCACTCTCCGAAGAAGAAAAAAAGGTACAGGCCCTTTGGCAAACCTTTTTTAAAACCATCGCCATCCCCGACCGCAAAAACCCCCGCCTCCAGAAATCCAACATGCCCATGAAATACTGGAAATACCTCACCGAAAAGCAGGGGGAGTGAGAGAGATTACGTTTTGTCAATGGAGATATTAGCTGGAAAGCACGAATCATTGCAATCATCATGGCAATGCAGGCTGGTTATAAAGGATTTAACTGGAACGTGTTGGAAGAGCGATTTGACGAGTATATCAGATAAACAGGGAGCTTATGACTGCTCTTCTTGGCGATGCACTGGTTCAGTGAACTTTCGGTTTTGTACCATTTTGTGAGAACAGCCTTCGCATTTTTTATTCCCTCAATTTTCGATGAAGTGACAACCTCCCGAAACAACATCTCTTTAATGCCTTCCTTTGTTTGAAGTTGCAGATTGGCTTGTGCAAGAGTGCGACTTTTGATCATAAGAATGTGTGTTTATCACTTTTTTTTAAATACCAATATTACCCTTGGCTGGCAATGCGTATGTGCTTTTTTGTCAGATCAGCCATTGTTGAAAAAAACTCTTGTTCCCATGCAACACCTGCAAATATCAGAAGCAGGAAACTTATATTATTGTTTGTATTTTTCCCGTAAGCCCGACAAGAGTACACTGCGAGGGTATTGAGCATCCAACGTTGAAAAATTCCAAACCGTCATGGTACACAAGGAAGCCACAGCCCGCATTAAAATCAACAGGTTGCTCGAAGAGGCTGGCTGGCGATTCTTTCCAGAGGGGAAGAGCCCGGCGAACATTCAGCTTGAAGCAAAGGTTTCCCTGACAAAACAGGATCTTGACAGTCTTGGTGAGAACTATGAAAAAGTCACCAAAGGATTTATCGACTTTTTACTCCTCAACGACAAAGGCTTTCCCTTCATCGTTCTTGAAGCAAAATCAGAGGCAAAAAATCCGCTTGTCGGCAAAGAGCAGGCCCGGAGGTACGCCCGCTCACAGAACTGCCGTTTTGTCATTCTCTCAAACGGCAACCTGCACTACTTTTGGGATCTCGAACGGGGCAATCCTTACCTGATCTCATCATTTCCCACTCCGGACTCAGTCATCGGTTACCAGAAGGTGAGCAGTGACCCGAAAGCTCTTCTCCATGAGCAGATAGGTGCCGACTATATCACCCTGACCCAGCGCCCGAACTATGCCGCTGAAGCGGGTTGGCAAACCGAAGCAGAGCGCCCCGACTACATCAAGGCCAACAAGCTCCGCTTTCTGCGCCCCTACCAGTTGCAGGCCATCACTGCTCTGCAACAGGCTGTCAAAGAGGGAAAAGAGCGC
>SZXY01000126.1 GCA_005843805.1 Chlorobium sp. | reverse complement strand
ACCGAAAGCCAGACTTATCGCCAATTGATGGGTAACGGCTTTATCTATACGGTTCCTCGTTTTCAGAGCGATTACAGATGGACAGATCAGGAGTGGGATGATCTTTGGCTTGATATCCGCCATCTGCTTGCTCCTGAAAGAGAGTCGGCACACTATATGGGCTATCTTGTCCTGCAGTCGAAAGAGAGCAGGAATTTCGATGTTGTCGATGGGCAGCAGCGTATGACAACGCTTACTATTTTTGCTCTTGCAGTTCTGGCCAATCTTGAAAGGCTGGCTGAAAAAAATGTCGATGCTGCCAATAACCGGCTTCGCCTGGAGCAGCTTCGCAATGTATTTATCGGTTATCTTGATCCGGTTTCACTTCTTTTCCGCTCAAAGCTCAATCTGAACAGAAACAGCAACTCCTTTTTTCAGAACTATCTTGTAGTGCGGCAAAAGTTGCCGGAAAGAGGCCTGACGGTAACAGAGCTTCTCATGCACAAGGCTTTTGAATGGTTTAATGAGCGAATCCTGCAGGAATATGGAAGCAGGGAGGATGGTGCTGCCATAGCCGGTATACTTGACTCGCTGGCCGACAAACTGTTTTTCACCGTGATAACAGTTACCGATCCGCTGGACGCCTATAAGGTGTTTGAAGCGTTCAATGCCCGAGGGGCAAGGCACTCTTCGACTGATCTCCTGAAAAACTGGCTCTTTTCGATGGTTGAGCTTGAAAACAGTGATGAAAACGAACTCAACTCTCTCGATGAGCGGTGGGAAATTCTTGTCAGCAAGCCTGGCAGTGAGAGTTTCCCGGATTTTCTCCGAACACACTGGAACAGTTGCAGCAGCTTTGTTCGTCAGCCCGATCTTTTCAAAACCATCAGGGCAAATGTTCAGAACCGTCAGCAGGTAGTTGAGCTGTTACAGGCGATGGAGGCTGATGCTGATGTTTATGTGGCATTGTCAAAACCTGAAGATCAGTTGTGGATGGTGAACGAGAGGCGGCATATTGAAGAGTTACAGATGTTCAATGTCCCGCAGCTTTATCCGCTGCTGATGGCTGCATGGAGAAGTTGTGGGCGGCAGGAGTTTGCGGAGCTGCTGCATGCCTGCACTATTATTGCGTTCAGATACAATGTTATCGGGAACCTGCCAGTCAATGAACAGGAAAGAAGCTGTGCCACTCTTGCTGAACAGATTTCAAGGGAGAGGCTCAAAGGCGTTTATGATATTCTTTCAGCGATGCGGTCGATCTATCCTGATGATGAAGACTTTGCCACTGCATTTACTGACAAGCAGCTCAGTACAGCCCATTCGAGAAACAAACGTATTGTTCGCTACATTCTTTTCACTTTTGAGCGTTTTTTATCCGGAACAGAATACGATTTTGACAGCGACCGTTACAATGTTGAACACATTTTGCCCGAACACCCGGAGGAAAACTGGGCGCAGTTTTCAGCTCGTGATCATGAACAAAGTGTTTATCGTCTGGGTAACATGACCATCATGGGCCGGTCGGCCAATCGCAATGCCGGAAATGTCTCATTTGAAGAGAAGCGTTCATTCTATGCCAGAAGCGACCTGGTGTTGACCCGAAAGATCGCCGAAGAGAACCATGAATGGACAATCGAGCGTATCGGTAGTCGTCAGCGCTGGATGGCCGAGCAGGCCAAAACCATCTGGAGGATCACTCAGCTTGATTGAGTAAAGCTTTTAAAGCAAAAAAGCCGGGGGGGGGCCCGGCTTTTTGTGTATGCAATGCGGTACCGAAAAAGCGTTCTATACTTCCATGATCTCTTTCTCTTTCAGGACGATCAGTTCGGTAAGCTGTTTTTCAAATTTGTGCAGCAGCTCGTCAGCCTCTTTTTTGCCTTTGTTTTTTTCGTCTTCGCTGATGGCTTTCTCTTTTTCGAGCTTCTCTATCTCGTGAATCATGTCGCGGCGGAGATTGCGCAGGGAGACCTTTGAGTCTTCACCGAATTTCTTGGTGAGCTTGACGAACTCCTTGCGGCGCTCTTCAGTAAGTGGCGGAATGCTCACCCTGATGTTCTGGCCGTCCGCAGCGGGGTTGAGGCCGAGATTTGCATCGCGGATCGCTTTTTCGGTAGCCGACACCATGGACTTGTCCCAGACCTGGACAATAAGGGTGTGAACATCAAGAACACTGACGTTCCCGACCTGCTTCAGGGGCATCTGCTGACCATAAGCTTCAACCTTGACGCGGTCAAGCAGTGCTGTTGTGGCCTTGCCTGTCCTGATCGAAGCAATTTCATGCTGAAACGCTTCGATGGTTTTTTTCATTTTAGGTTCAGTTCTCTTGTAAACCTCTCTGACATTCATAGCTTTTCCGATGAGTTAGTGCTGGTTTGCCGAAAAGTCCGAGTTCCTTTATTTTGCGTTTGCCTGCGGCATTGTTGCTTTTGCAAAGCGCTTGTTGAAACGTTCTACACGTCCGGCGGTATCGACAAGAGTCTGCTTTCCGGTATAGAAAGGATGGCAGTTGTTGCAGATGTCAACCTTGATGGTCGGGCGGGTGGAGCGGGTAACGAAGGTGTTGCCGCAATTGGCGCAGTTGACGGTAACGTCCTTATACTTTGGATGGATATCTTGTTTCATGACTTTCGTTGACTTTGTCGTACAATAGGTGATATGACCGGCAATAAAATTGTAAAGGTGCAAATATACAAGAATTTCAATCCAGTTACAACCATTATATGACCGGTGTTACCTCAATAACCTTCCTGAAGGGAGTCGGCTCAAAAAAAGCATCCATTCTCGGAGAAGTTGGTATTGTGACAATCGACGATCTTTTTGATTATTTCCCCCGCCGATACCTTGACCGGCGTGCCATGAAAAGCATTGCAAGCCTTGCAAGTGGTGAAACGGTAACGGTTGTTGGCAAGGTGCTGAAAACGCAGGTGGAGGGAAACAGCCCGGGACGGGCGCGTTTCAAGGCATGGCTTGGTGATGCAACCGGTGTGCTTGAGCTTACATGGTTTACCGGTGCGCGCTATTTTTCCCGCAGCATTGTTCAGGGAGAAGCGCTTGCCGTACACGGAAAGGTTGGTTATTTCGGGCACAAGGCGCAGATGCAGCATCCTGATTTTGACCGGCTCAGCTTGACACCCCTTGAGATGCGCGATGGGGAGTCAAGCGATTTTGAGCTTTACGATACTGGTAGAATTATTCCGCTCTATCCGACAAGCGAGGCCATGAAACAGGTGGGTCTTAACTCAAGACAGTTACGAACGATCATTGGCCGCGGTTTTGAGGTCTGTTTGCCGGGCAAGCAGGAAAATCTCACTCCATCTCTTCTTTCGTCTTACGGGTTGTTGCCGCTCAGTGAGGCGTATCGGGAAATTCATTTTCCCTCGTCGCATGAAGCGCTGGCCAAAGCCCGATACCGTATGAAGTGGACGGAATTTTTTTATGCCCAGCTTCTTTTTGCCCTGCGTCACAGCGAGATGAGGCGCAATAAAGCTGCGGTAAAGTTTACCCATTCCGGCCAAGCAACAGAAAAGCTCTATGCCAGTTTGCCTTTTGATTTGACCGATGCCCAGAAAAATGCGGTTCGTGAAATATATCGAGATCTCCGAAGCGGCAGCCCAATGAACCGGTTGCTTCAGGGAGATGTAGGGTCAGGAAAAACCATTGTCGCCATGTTTGCCATGGCTCTTGCCGTCGATAATGGTTTGCAGTCCGTCTTCATGGCTCCTACCGAGATTCTTGCAGTTCAGCACTATCTTGGTATGAAACGTTTTTTTCAGCCGCTTGGCCTGAAGGTCGGACTTCTTACGGGTAAACAGACCAAAAAAGAGCGTCAGGCTGTTCTTGCCTCTCTCAGTTCCGGTGAATTCAATATTGCTCTCGGAACGCATGCACTGATCGAGGACGGTGTCAGCTATGCCCGGCTTGGGCTGGTTATCATTGATGAACAGCACCGTTTTGGTGTGTTGCAGCGCAAGGCGCTCCAGGAAAAGGCGATAAATCCCCATGTTCTGCTGATGACCGCCACGCCGATACCCCGAACCCTTGCCATGGGAGTGTTCGGTGACCTCGATGTTTCAGTTATCCGTCAGATGCCTCTGGGCAGGAAACCGGTAACGACCTCTATCAGGGATGAAAAGGAGAGAGAGAAGATCCATGATTTTCTCCGTACGCAGGTTGGCGAAGGAAGACAGGGTTATATTGTGTATCCTCTTGTAGAAGAGTCGGAAAAAATGGATCTGAAAGCTGCGGTCGAAAGTTTCCAGGAACTCTCAACCGTCGTTTTTCCGGATCTTCGTCTTGGGTTGATTCACGGTCAGATGACACCTGACCTGAAAGAGCAGGTGATGGAGCAGTTCCGGCAGGGAGAGATTCAGTTGCTTGTTGGTACGACGGTCATTGAGGTTGGTGTTGATGTGCCGAATGCCACGGTCATGGTCATTGAACATGCCGAGCGATTTGGTCTGGCCCAGTTGCATCAACTCCGGGGAAGGGTTGGACGTGGGGAACACCGATCAACCTGCTTTTTGCTCCATGCAAAGCTTACGGCAGATGCTCGTGAACGGCTCGATGCCATGGAGTCCACGAGTGATGGCTTCCTGATCTCTGAAATCGATGCCAGAATAAGGGGAGCTGGCAATATTCTCGGAAAAGAGCAGTCCGGCACTCTCAGCGGACTCAGGATTGCCGATCTGAACCGGGATTTTGATATCATGCTCTCTGCCCGTGATGCAGCATTCAGGGTTGTCGAAGAGGATGGACAGTTGCGCAGAGATGATCATGCCATGATCAGATCCTGGTATCTGAATCACTATCACGACCGCTTCACTCTTGCAGATATAGGGTAGTTTTCGCCAAAAAGAAAGTTAGTAATTTAAGAATGGCTGTTTGAACAATGGAGAGTACAAGAGAGAGCGAACGACTGTCGGGTGGCATTGTGACCGCAGTGAGAGGGGCATCATACACTGTTGTAACGGGAGATGGAACCGAGTTTCGCTGCCGTACCTTTCCCGGAACGAAAACGGACAATGAAGGAACCTCCCTTGTCGCTGTTGGCGACCGGGTGGAACTCAGGGAGACTGAAACAGGCACAGAGTTGTTTGAGGCGATCATTACCCTGGTCGAGTGTCGCACGAGTGCCCTGACAAGAAAACGGGATGTCCGCCGCAACAGGAGCAAGGAGAAAATACAGGTGATTGCAGCCAATATCGATCAACTGGTGGTTGTGGTATCGGCCTTTGATCCTCCGCTCAGTACCCGTCTTGTTGACCGCTACCTTGTGTTTGCAGAATCAGAAAAACTCGATACGGTGATTGTGGTCAACAAGATGGATCTCGATGATTCAGAGGAGACCCGTGAGCTTATGGAGCCCTATCATGCACTTGGTTACCCTGTGATCTATACCAGTGCTGAAGAGAAGAGCGGCATGGCACAGCTCAAGGAGGCTCTTGCTGGCCGGATTTCCGCCTTCAGCGGTCATTCGGGTGTTGGAAAATCAACCCTCATCAATCAGCTTTTTGGTCATGAACGGCTCAGAACCGGCGAAACAAACTGGAAGACCGGAAAAGGTCTTCACACAACAAGTAACTCCGTCATGCTTTTGCTTCCCGGAGGAGGCTTTATCATCGATACTCCTGGAATAAGGGAGTTTAATCTTTCAGATATCACCCGCGAAAACCTGCGTTTTTATTTTCGTGAGTTCCTCACCTATATGCCGGATTGTTCATTCTCCTCATGCTCGCACACGGTGGAGCCGCAGTGTGGAATTGTTGCGGCAGTTGAGTCCGGCCTGATTGATCCGGCCCGTTATGAGAGTTACCTTGCCATTTACGAGAGTCTCGATTAAGTTTTTTCAATCATGAACCGTTTTACCAATGATTATTACCGTCAATCCATCCACTGAAGAAACGATTGCCGAATACAGTGTCATGACATCCGGCGACATTGGAGAAGCAATAACCCTTGCTCACCAGGACTATCTTGCATGGAAAACTGTTTCACTTCATGAGCGCAGCAAGTTGATGAAACATCTTGCCTCACTTCTTCGTCATGAAAAAGATCTCCACGCATCCCTTATCAGCCTTGAAATGGGCAAACCCCTTGCTCAGGCTGTTGCGGAAGTGGTGAAATCTTCCTGGGTATGCGACTATTATGCAGATAATGCGGAACTCTTTTTACAGCCCGAAGAGAGCGATCTCGATGAGGGAGTAAGGGGTCTGGTAAAATTTGAACCTGTCGGGCTTGTGCTTGGCATCATGCCCTGGAACTTCCCCTTCTGGCAGGTATTCCGCTTTGCTGCACCATCCATCATGGCCGGTAACGGCATTGTTGTCAAGCATGCCCCAAATGTGACCGGTTCAGCCATTGCCATCGAACAGCTTTTCAGGAAGGCTGGCTTTCCTGACCACCTCTACAAGGCTGTTCATATTGCGCCAGAGGATGTGGATAGTCTGGGCAGCTTCATGATTGACCATCCCGCCATTCAGGGTGTGTCGATAACCGGAAGCACTGCAGCGGGACGTGCTGTTGCAGCCAAAGCTGGCAGAGCGCTGAAAAGAAGTGTGCTCGAACTTGGCGGCAGTGATCCCTACATTGTGCTCGACGATGCCGATATTCAGCAGGCGGTCAATCTCTGTGCTGCTGCCCGCCTTCTGAACAGTGGCCAGAGCTGTATTGCCGCCAAGCGTTTTATTGTTCACAGCTCTGTTATCAGAGAGTTTGAGAGCCTTCTTCTCAGGCGGATGCGTTCTGCCGTGATGGGGGACCCGTTCCAGCCAGGAGTTGAAATCGGTCCTCTTGCACGTCACGATCTTCGGGAGCAGCTTCATCGTCAGGTCACCCGGAGTGTTGCCGAGGGTGCACGACTGCTCTGCGGTGGCGAGATTCCTGGCGGAAAAGGATTTTTTTATCCTCCTACGCTGCTCTCAGGAATTTGCAAGGGAATGGAGGTATACAGCGATGAGACCTTTGGGCCGGTTGCCACTCTCATCGAAGCAAAGGATGATGACGAGGCGGTACTTATTGCCAATGACACGCCCTACGGACTCGGTTCAGCGGTCTTTTCCGGCAATACCGATCGTGCGCTTTCCGTGGCCGACAGACTGGAAACCGGCAACTGTTTTATCAACAGCTCGGTCAAATCCGATCCAAGGATGCCTTTCGGTGGTGTGAAAGAGTCCGGTTACGGCAGGGAACTCTCAAACTACGGCATGAAGGAATTTGTCAACATTAAAACACTCTGCATTACTGGCTGAGCCTATTTTTGTTTATTAAGGTTTTTGTTTCTCAACACTCTTATGTCAGTATGAAAAAACCAGTCACGATTATCCATATTGGCTTGTTTGTCATTATTGCCACTCTGGCATTTAACCCTCTTCCCGGATGGTCAGCTCCATCGACCGGAAGCAAGAGACAAGCCGTTATCTCTTCAGGCCGCCAACAAGCCGATCTGGCCATCAAGCTGAACAATCAGGCAAAATCACTTTATCTGCAGGGCAAGTTTGCCGAAGCAGAGCCACTCCAGCGTCGTGTAGTGGCGATTATGGAAAAAGCGCTTGGCAAAGATCACCCTTCGGTTGCTGCGAACCTGAACAATCTTTCGTTATTGCTCTTTGCGCAGGGAAAATATGCAGATGCAGAGTCGATCAGCCGTCGAGAACTGGCAATCAATGAAAAAGCATACGGAAAGGATCATCTATTGGTGGCAAAGAACCTTGACGGTTTGGCGGCATTGCTCTATCAGCAGGGCAAGTACCCGGAAGCCGAACCGCTTCTTCGCCGGTCACTCTCGATCATGGAAAAAGTGCATGCTGGCAAGGATCACTCTGATGTGGCAAAGAGTCTGCTTGATCTTGCGATGCTTCTGCAAGCGCAGGGCAATGACAGAGAAGCTGAGTCACTCCTTCGCCGAGCCCTTGAAATCGACGAAAAAGTGCTTGGCAGGGAACATCCGGCAACAAATACAGTCCGAAACAACCTCGACGATCTTCTTAAGAAAACGCCAAAATCTCCTTGAAGGTCACGCTTCCATTTCGTTTTGCACGAAATTGAGAGTGCTGAAACAACGCTCTTGCTTCGCAATAGTGTGATCTTGTAATGGGCAGGTGTGTGATAACCAACAAATACACATATCGTACAGCCTCTGCTTCACCTGAAACAGAGGCTGTACGGTTAATACGTTAAGTCAATATGCGGTTGCAGCTCAGAAAGAGACAGCGAAATCGGAAAGATAGGTCTTGATAGACTGGTGTTTTCCGAGGTTGAGTTTTTTGTGCATTCTGTAACGGATGCTTTCCATGCCTCTTGTTGAAATGCCGACAGAGCGTGCAATCTCTTTGGTGTCGTAGTTCAGTTTGACAAGCAGGCTTATTCTCAGCTCACGCTGGTTGAGGTTGGCATGTTTTTTCTGCAGTTTGGAGAGAAAGACTGAATCGGATTCGGTCAATTCGATATTCAGTCGTTTTTCGATGGTTTCAGTTTCGATAAGGCTCAGACAGGAGTCGGTCATAGCTCTCTTGACGGTTGAATCAATTTCAAGAGCGTGTATCTGGTCGAGAAGATTACGTAATGAAGTAGTTTTTTCTGCAATTGCGGTGGAAACTCTTGTCAGTTCCATATCCTGTGTTGCGATTCTCGTTTTAAGAGCAGCTATCTCTTTTTCCAGATCGAGAGTGGATTTTTTGTTCATTTCTGCTTGTGCATTCATTTTGATATTCATCTGGGTTATGCGATGTTCGAAGTCATGTTTGTTTTGAATACGTTCGTTCTCTATTTCCCTTTCCTTGGCCAGAAGGTCTGAGCGCATTGCATCTATGGCCTTGAAAAAAGGATAGTAGCGGTTTTCAGGAGGAGGTTTTGGTATATACTCGTCAAGCATGTTAAACCAGGACATACCTGCAACCGCCATAAGAAATCTTTTTCTGACCAGGCTCTCTTCATTGTTTTTTTCATCTTCCTGATCCTCTTCCAAAAGCTCTCCTGTCTTGATGGCCATCACTTTTTCTATGGTGTCATCATAGCTCTCTGTCAGTATGACGCGAATCTGCTCTGGAACAATTGCGGCAAAGGATTCCGCCATTATACGCAAAGACTCAGGAATATTATAAAATGCAATCAGTGCAAATCCGGTCTTTCCCTTGTTGAAAAGAGGATCATTCCAGTTAAAAAGAATATCTGTTATCGCCTGTTTGTAGCTGTAAGCTAAATCGACTACATGAGACAGATCCCATATCAGGTAAAATTGCTTGTTGAGAAGTCCGCACTCACTGAGTACCATTTGCAAAAGCTCTTTGTCCATAATATCAAGGACAATATCCTGCTCTGTTTCAACCCATGCATGAATGATATCGCTATCAATCACTCTTAACCGCAGTATAAAGCCAGCTTCAGGGTGATTACTCTGCCAGTGGCTTTTTTCGGTTATTTTCAGGTTTGGCTGTTTCAGGGTTGCCATGTCCCGTATTAAACTTGTTGCAATTAATTCTTCCGACGTGTTATAGGATGTAATATGCTTTTTTTTTTCATAAAATAGCAATAATATTCTTTTTTCTGTGAAAAAACACTCTTTTATTGTTTTTTCAGTACGTTGAATAGAGATTCTTTTTTCGACTATGGGTTGGCTTTTCCTCTGTTAATGTAATGTATTACACCGCACCCCATTGATTGCCATCCGGTTTCTTTTATTACATTTACGTCGGTTGCATTACCTTTAACCACTGGTTTTACGAAAAGAATTTGAAATATTACGAGTAATAATCAACCATGCAAGAGGCATAAAAGTTTTTTATGGGTAATTCTTTTCCGGGGAGTTTATGTTACGTTATTTAAGGTAATGAATGGTTGCTGGTGGTAGTTTCGTTTTCTCGCTCTATACAGTCAATCAATCCGTGGAATCAATTGAATGAGCAATGATGGTCACTATTCTTTTTGTCTGCTATGAAAATATTTGTCGTTCGCCCATGGCTGAAGGGATTTTCGGCGATCTGCTTGTCCGCAGCAATCTTCAGCATCTTTTTTCGGTCAGCTCCGCCGGTACAGTCTCTTTTCAGCAAGGATCCGAGCCTGATGAGCGTGCCATAGCAGCCCTTTCTTCACTTGGTATCGATATCTCTTTACTGCGAGCACGCTTTGTCGGGGAACTCGATCTGCTCGACTATGACTGGATATTTGTTATGGATGATGAAAATTATTTAGAGATACATCGTTATTTTACCCCTCTCCAAAGGCCGAGGGTTCATTTGGTTCTGGATTTTGTGCCAGGTCGTTCAGGTGAAGAAGTTTCAGATCCGTATTATGGATCAGCCAGAGAATTTGAGCGGGTAATGAACGATCTTGTCGTTGCATCTGAACAGATACTTGCCAGGATGTATGAAGAGTACCCTTATCTTTCAGTGGCAGGTAGCCCACTCATAAATAACAGGCAATAGTTATTTTGTTTTCAGCATGAGAAATCTTTCCCCTTATCTTTTTATTTTTAATCCTGCAGCCGACAAGGGGCGTGCTGCTCGCAAGGCGGAGTGGCTGGAAACACTGGTGCTTGGCTGTAAAGAGTCGGCAATGGTTACAACGACCTCTGTTGGTCATGCCGCAGAGATTGCCCGTTCTGCCATTGAGATTCAGCAAAACACCCGTTTGATTGCATGTGGTGGTGACGGGACTCTTCATGAAGTGATCAATGCTGTTGCTGGAGATGGTGTAACTGTCGGGATTGTTCCGATCGGCTCTGCAAATGATTTTATAAAAACACTGAACCCCAAGGGCAACTCTCACTCCGGCATCGATCATCTTTTCATTGCAGGAAGTAAAAACGTAGATCTCGGAAGTGTTTCTTTTGGCACTATTGACCGAAGGTATTTTATCAACTCCCTCGGCATCGGTTTTACCGGAAGGGTAGCAAAGGCTGTCAAGCGTATGCCCTGGCTGAAAGGAGAGCTTGCCTATGTCTATGCGCTGCTCAGTGTGCTTGCCGGATACCGCTCGATAAAGATGCACATTACCATCACTCTTCAGGACTCTATCCTGGAGCTTGATGAGCCGGTTTTTGCCTTTTCAGTTTTGAACGGAAAAATTGAGGGTGGTAAATTCAGGATTGCTCCTTCTGCCGAGTTGTCGGACGGTTTGCTCGATGTCTGTATTCTCAGGGGAATCCGGAAGTTTGAATTTTTCCCCTATGTGTTGAAATATCTTAAAGGTACCCATATCAGCGATTTTCGGGTTCTTTATTGCAAGGCGAAGGCAGTGGATGTCAGACTGGAAAAGTCGGAAGTTATGCACATGGACGGGGAGGTTTATGATAACATCAGCGGGAGGATTCTCATTGAGGTTGTTCCAGAGGGAGTTCGTATGCTGTGTGACTCGAAGCAGCCCGATAAGTAATCCCAAAAATCTGAAAAAGATATCGGGAAGTGAAAGGGAGAGCAACGGTCAATAGAGCCAGGGAATGAATTTTTTAACCTTGAGGGCATAGGCACTATATTCCGAATGGCGCTCGGTCAGCCAGCGCTCTTCACGCGAGGCTTTGTAAATGAAGTAGAGGAGGGCGAGAAGGGTCAAAAGAAGATGGGAAAGGCTCGTGCTGAAGATTGTCCCCCCGCAAGCGGCAAAAAGCTGACTGCTTTAGAGGGGGTGGCGGACAAGTGAGTAAACTCCGGTTGTAACCAGTTGGTTATGCTCTACAGGATAGGGGAGTGGTGTGAGGAACTTTCTGATATGATAAGAGCCGAGACCTCCCATAAGCAGCGCAATGGTCCAACTGATGCAGAGCAGGCTCCATCTGAAGATGGCAATGTTTTCAAAGAGTGATTGGTAGGTGTAGCATTGGTAAACGGGTGTGACAATAAAAGCTGCCAAAAGAAGAAACTGCATGACAACAAGGTATTGACCCTTTCCGGTCATTGTTTTTGAAGCTTGTTTTTTTGCTTTATTCATGGGTTAGAAGGAGAGGGCTTTTTTGAAAATCAACAGATTTGTATTTTTTTTGTTTTCGACAATAGCATTCATTTTCAAGTTTGAACAATGAGCATATCATTATGATTACTTCCAAAGAAACGTTGTTGCTTATTATTGATGTACAGGGACGGCTGGCACAGAGTGTTTTTCAGGCATCAGCCGTTGAAACCAATATCAGTAAGCTGCTCAGAGCTTGCCAAATCCTCGATGTTCCGGTACTGGTAACCGAGCAGTATCCGAAAGGTCTTGGGGGAACTGTTGAATCTCTCAGGGAACTGCTTCCCGGCAATGTTCCCGTCGAAAAAATTTCATTCAGTTGTTGCGGAACACCTGATTTTATGAAGCGGCTTCGTTCATTCAGCCGTAATGATATTCTTGTGGCCGGAATGGAAGCCCATGTCTGTGTTTACCAGACGGCTGTGGAGCTTGTCGAGTTTGGCTACAATGTTCATCTGGTGACCGATGCGGTTTCGTCGCGATCAGAGGAGAACAAACTTCTTGGCATTCGCTGTATTGAAAAAGCAGGAGCCTCTCTGACCAGTACTGAAATGGCAATTTTTGAATTGCTGCGAGTAGCCGAAGGCGAACGGTTCAAGGCAATTTCAAAAATCATCAAATCATGATTTGCCAATAACAGCTTTAAGCATGGATTGCAATATCTCTTTTCCTTCGAAAATATCGGTTTCAACTTTCAGGTAGTAACAGGGCATTGCTGAAATGATGCGGATCAGTTCAGGCGAGCCGAGCATGCGGAAGTAGTCTTTTTCCGTTGTAATCAGGCTCAGCCCTTTTTTTTCGGCTTCGCGTCGAATGGCTTGCAGCTTTTTTGCACTGTAGGGTTCATGGTCATGAAAAAAGCGGTGTGCAGCAATGCTCACGCCCTTTTTTTCAAGACTTTCCAGAAAGCTTTCTGGTGAGGCGATACCAGCGAAGGCCAGAGCTTTGAGCTTTTCCGGCAAAGGAGCCTCTTCGGGAGAGCTGAATGTGCCAGCAAAGCAGACCAGTTCTCCGGTTTTAAGGCGGGCTTTCAAGAGAGGTTTGCCGGTTTTTTCCAGTGCAGTTTGTATAGTGTCGGCTGTTTTTGTATCGGTGATTTTGTTGAGCAGAATCAGGTTGGCCCGGCAGAGATTTTTCAGTGGTTCCCTGAGACGCCCTTCAGGAAGCATTTTTGCCTTGAAATATGGTTCGGCCGCATTGATGACGGCAATATCGAGCTTCCGCTCAATCTGGCGATGCTGGAAAGCGTCGTCAAGAATGATGACAGAGGGTAATCTTGCGGCAAAGCGTTGTGTAATGTAGTTTACGGCATCCTTTCTTTTTTCCGCGACAACGACAATGGCGTCGGGGTTGTTCCAGGCCAGCATTGCGGTTTCGTCTCCGGCATCCCTGCTGCTGAGCAGGACTCGTTGTCCATCGGAAACAAGCTGAACTCCTTTTGATTCGCGCCCGTATCCCCTTGATACGATGGCTGGTTTGCAGCCAATTGAAAGGTAGTATTTGACTACCCAGTCTACGAGAGGAGTTTTGCCGGTACCGCCGGCGGAGAGGTTTCCGATTGACACTACAGGCAGAGGGGATTTCCATGTTATGAAAAGATGTCGGTCGAACAAAGTATTGCGAAGCTGCACAATTGCCCGGTAGGAGAGAGCCGCAGGTCTGAGCAGTATGGAGATCGGGTTATGCATGAGTGAGCTGGTTTGAAAGTTCGCTTGTATATGCTCGAAGCTCTTCTTCGTTCCTGAATTCAGGAAGATCGATACAATGGAGAGTGACGGTTGTTCTGCTGAAAGGTTTCGGAATTTCAAACCGGTCCCAGCTTTTGAGTTTCCATGATTTTGCAAAGTGGATATCGGCAAAAATCAGCGGGTAATGGTTGCTTGAGGCGAGCCGTATCGTACCGTACTTGAACTGCTGATTTGGTCCACGCGGTCCGTCAGGGGTAAGGACGACAATACTCTCTTTATTGATCAGCTCCTGCATGGAACGCAGCACCTCATCGCCCCCTTTTGAACTTGAGCCCCTTATGAGAAAAAAACCAAGTTGTTGGAGGGTATCGGAAAGAAGCCGTCCATCTTCTGAAAGGCTGACAACTGCTGCAGCTTTTTTATCGGGAAAGAGATTCCTGGAAAAAAGCCAGCCAACCACCATTTTTCCGTGCCAGAATGTGACAATGCTTCCTTTGTCGGGAAGTTGTATTTTTGGAGCGCTCACCGATATCCTCAGGCTTGCATAGAGGAATTTCAGTGCGAAAGGAAGAAGAAAGCGGGAAATCAGAGGAGAAATAGCCATAAAGATAATGTATAATTGCTGGTAGCGGAATAGTCGTTACCCCGGAAAAATTTTTTAATTGTTTTTTTTATCTATCCTGCATTATATACATGCTATTTGCTGTAAAGGCGGGAGTAATTTAACAAACCATGCCGATAAACCACAGGGTGAAAAACGGCTATTGCCCACACTTGGCTATGAATGTTTTGATTATAGGAAGCGGAGCGCGTGAACATGCAATGGCCTGGGCTTCAGCGCAAAGTGAAAGGGTTGATGCGGTTTTTGTTGCACCTGGCAACGGCGGAACAGCTCTGATGGGGGGAAAAGTTCGCAATGTTCCCTTGAAAGCCACCGATCTTGAGGCTCTTTTGGCCTTTGTTTCAGATAATGGTATCGAGTTGACCGTTGTCGGCCCCGAGCAGCCGCTTGAACTGGGCATTGTTGATCTTTTTCGTCGGGCATGCAAAAAAATAGTTGGTCCCACACAGTCAGCAGCCAGGCTTGAGTCGAGCAAGGTTTTTGCCAAGGAGTTCATGAGTCGTCACAGGATTCCTTCTGCTGGCTACCATGTTTTTCAGGATTCATCTTCAGCCTTTGATTATATTGCGTCGCTTCCGTCTGACTCTTATCCGCAGGTTATCAAGGCCAGCGGCCTTTGTGCCGGTAAAGGGGTGATCATTGCTTCATGCAGGCAAGAGGCTACGGAGTGCATCAGTGCAATGTTTGAGGATCGTATTTTTGGTGATGCGGCAAATGAGGTGGTCATAGAGGATTTTCTGCAGGGAGAGGAGGCGAGTGTTTTTGCCTTGACCGACGGAAAAGAGTACCGGCTTTTTCTCACAGCCCAGGATCACAAGCGTATTGGCGACGGCGATACCGGCAAGAATACCGGAGGCATGGGCGCTTATGCACCAGCACCCCTGGTGACACCGGAGGTGATGCAGAAGGTTGAGGAGCTGGTTATCCGTCCCACCCTTGCAGGCATGGCTGCTGAAGGTTATCCCTATACCGGTTTTCTCTATGTCGGCTTGATGATCGATCATGGTGAGCCCTCGGTTGTCGAGTATAATGCTCGTCTTGGTGATCCGGAGACACAGGTGGTGCTGCCTCTTCTGAAAAGTGATTTTGTTGCAGCCTTGCAGGCAAGTGTTGACGGAACTCTTGATCAGGTGGCGTTTGAAATGCATCGCAAATCAGCGGCCACGGTCGTTATCGCCTCGGGTGGTTATCCCGACCATTATGAAACCTCCAAAATGATTACCATTGCAGATGATGTTGCCTCAATGGATGAGTGCATGGTTTTTCATGCAGGAACGAGCTATGAAGGGGGGAAACTGCTTACTGCAGGTGGTAGGGTTTTTTCGGTGACAGCGCTTGGAGAGAGTCTCAGGGAGAGCATTGCATCCGCATACAGGGCGGTTGAAAAAATCAGTTTTGAGGGTTCGTATAACCGTACAGACATAGGAGCGAAAGCACTTTAATTTTCACTCAATGGGTATTCTATGAAACTACTCCGGCGTAAATTCGAGATTATTCAGGAACAGGCTGTTCGGGAATTACCCTATGAGTGTTGCGGGTTGCTCGTAGGGGAAAAAAATTCCGATCACAGGGGAAATATAGAGAACATTGTTTATGAGGTGGCTCCATGCCGGAATTGTCTCTATTTTGGCAAAGAGACTGGTTTTGAGATTTCCCATCAGGAGTATCTCGATGTGGAGCGGGAAGCCCGGCGACTGGGTTACAACATCGTTGGTTCCTATCATTCACATATCAATTCCCCGGCCATTCCTTCACTTCATGATGTTGATTTTGCTCGATCAGGTCATACCATGCTGATTATTTCACTCATGAATGCACAACCAAAGGCGGTGACGGCATGGCTGAGACGAGAGTCGGGAGGGTTTCACCAGGAACAGATTCGTGTGGTCGTGTAGTTTGCTCCGGTTATGAACAACAAACTCTGTAAATATTTGTACATTACGTTCAATTTCAAGCTTAACAAGTATTAAACCCCGAAAATAACGTGCCGAAACGGGAAGATATAAAGTCCATTTTAGTTATTGGCGCTGGCCCTATAGTTATTGGCCAGGCCTGTGAATTTGATTATTCCGGAACGCAGGCTTGCCGCGCTCTCAAGGAGGATGGTTACCGTGTTGTGCTGGTGAACAGCAATCCGGCAACCATTATGACCGATATAGAGCTGGCTGATGCTACCTATATCGAGCCAATCACGCCGGAATATGTGCAGAAAATTATCGAACGGGAAAAACCCGATGCGCTTTTGCCGACCATGGGTGGGCAGACCGCTCTTAATACTGCTGTCGCTCTTGCAGAGTCAGGTATTCTGGAGCGCAACGGGGTTGAGCTGATAGGCGCAAAGCTTCGGGCGATCAGAAAGGCTGAAAACCGTGAGTTTTTCAGCGATGCGATGAAAAAAATAGGTCTCGAAATGGCCAAGGGCTTGTTTGTGCGCAACGAAAAAGAGGCCAGGGATGCACTTGAAGAGATTGGTCTTCCGATTGTTATCAGGCCTTCGTTTACACTTGGTGGAACCGGTGGCGGTTTTGCCGAAACAAAAGCGGATTACTATGAAGCGGTGCGGAGGGGGCTGGCCGAGAGTCCGATCAGTGAAGTGCTTGTCGAAGAGTGCCTGATTGGATGGAAAGAGTTTGAGCTTGAGGTTATTCGCGATCTGGCAGATAATGTCATTATCGTCTGTTCTATCGAGAATGTCGATCCTATGGGTGTGCATACCGGCGACAGTATAACCGTTGCGCCGGCCCAGACGCTTACTGATCGACAGTACCAGGAGCTCAGGGATGCTTCGATTCGGATTATCAGGGAGATCGGTGTCGAGACCGGAGGCAGCAATATCCAGTTTGCCATTAATCCCGATAACGGGCGTATTGTGGTGATTGAAATGAACCCCCGTGTGTCGCGCAGTTCTGCTCTTGCTTCAAAGGCAACCGGTTTTCCTATTGCCAAAGTGGCAGCCAAACTTGCTGTTGGCTATCGTCTTGACGAGATTCTCAATGATATTACAAAAACCACTCCGGCCAGTTTTGAACCTGCCATTGACTATTGTGTCGTCAAGGTACCCCGCTGGGATTTTGAAAAGTTCAAGAATGTCGATGCCCGTCTTGGCGTGCAGATGAAGTCTGTTGGTGAAGTGATGGCATTCGGAAGAAATTTCAGGGAGGCGCTGCAGAAATCGCTGCGAGGCCTTGAAATTGGTCGTGCAGGACTCGGCTCTGATGGCAAGGATGTCATGAATGTGCTCGATATGACACCGCAGCAGAAAAAGTTTGCAAAAGAGGATATTCTTGAAAAAATCAGGATACCGAAAGCCGACCGGATGTTTTACCTTCGTTACGCTTTCCAGGCTGGAGCGACTATCGAAGAGGTTCATCAATCGACAGGCATTGATCCCTGGTTCCTTGACAATATCCGCCAGATTGTCGATGTCGAAGATGAGCTCAGGGAACTGGCTGCTGCCGATTGACCGTTATGACCTATCTTACCAGGATATTGGAGGAGAAAGAGCGTGAGGTTGAATGCCTTAAAAAGCTTCATCCCATGCAGAGCTTTCTTGGCTTGCAGAAGACTCTGGCTCCAACCCGTGATTTCAGTGGATCGCTTCGCAGGGGTGATGGGTCTCCGAGGCTTATAGCCGAGATCAAGAAAGCCTCTCCTTCCCGTGGTCTTATTGTCACGGATTTTGATCCTGTAACCATTGCCCGGCGATATTTCGAGCTTGGGGCATCCGCTTTTTCAGTGCTTACCGATCAACAGTTCTTTCAGGGTGATAACGACTATCTCCAGATGGTCAGTGGTTCATTTCCCCTGCCGGTACTGCGCAAGGAGTTCATTATCGATGAATCCCAGATTTTCGAGTCACGTCTGATTGGCGCTGATGCCATTCTGCTTATCGTGGCGGCGCTCGATCCTGCACAACTTGGTGACTATCTTCAGGTTGCAGCAGGCATAGGTCTCGATGTGCTGGTGGAAGTGCATGACCGCAGTGAGCTTGATACCGCACTTGAAAAAGGCGCAATGATAATCGGCGTGAATAACAGAAACCTGAAGGACTTTTCGGTCGATCTCCAGACTTCGGTAACACTTCGTCCCTTTATTCCCCGGGAGCTTTTGGCTGTAGCCGAGAGTGGCCTGAAAACCGCTGCTGATATTATTCTTATCGAGCAGGCATCTTTCGATGCCGTGCTGATAGGAGAAGGGCTGCATACAAGCCCTGAACTACTTGATGTTACCTGGTCAAGGCTTTGATTTTTGTTGCAGTTTGCAACGGATTGGCCGCCTTGAAGAAAGCCGTACCTGCAATCAGGGCATCGGCGCCAGCCAGAACCACCTCTTCCGCATTTTCTTCCGTTATACCGCCGTCAATGGCAATGACCATCCCTGGATTCAGCTTCATGCGCATCTCGTGAAGCGTGCGGATTTTGCCAATTGAAGAGGGTATGAACTTCTGGCCTCCAAATCCAGGATTGACCGACATCAGAAGCACAAGATCGAGATCAGGCAGAATGGATTCAAGTGTTGAAACCGGTGTTGCAGGATTGATCGATACGCCTGCTTTTGCGCCGAGGCTTTTGATGAACTGAACGGTGCGGTGCAGATGTGGACAGGCTTCCTGGTGAACCGTAATCTGGTGGGAACCGGCCTTTACAAAATCCTCGATAAAACGGTCAGGATCCGTAATCATCAGATGGGTGTCGATTGTGGTCGTCGTGCATGCAGCGATGGCTTGAATAATGAAGGGTCCGAAGGTAATGTTAGGCACAAAAACTCCATCCATGACATCGCAGTGAATCCAGTCCGCTCCCGCTTTTTCGGCAATCTCTATCGACTGTTTAAGGCGGGTGAAGTCAGCCGAAAGAATGGATGGTGCAAGAAGCGTCGATGGTACTGGCATGATGATTTTTTTCTTGATTGTTGAGTAAAATTAAAACAAAAAAACAATTAAAAAGCCTCTCCAATTCCAAAATTGAAGGTGTAGTTCCTGAGGTTCCATTTCGATATTCGCCATGGATGTACTTCGGTTGGGTCATGGATTTTATAGGCAAAATCAAAACGGAAGGGGCCGATAGGAGAGCCTACGCGCAGTCCGACTCCAGTGTCAAGGGCGAAGTTCTTTGCCAGTGAGGCTGGAGTGAAAGCGTATGCTCCTGTTCGATCCCATATATTTCCGATATCTGCAAAAAAGGTTATTCCCGATGGCTGATTAAAGAGCTTGAAGAATTTTCGCCGGTATTCCACATTGAGTTCAAGCTTGATGTCAGCGCCGAAATTTGCCGCAGCTTCACTCGCACTGTTTCCTGGACCGAGGGTATTGAAGAGCCAGCCCCTCATACTGTTGGCACCACCGGCATAAAAACGGCGTTCTTCGGGGGTTGTTTCAGCCTTGCCATAAGGTTTCATCCATCCGATCAACCCTCTTCCGGCAAGCTGGCTTTGTGGCGAAAAGTTTTTTGTGAAGTCCAGCCCTGTTTGACATTTTATATACTGTGAATAGGTTGTGCCGAAGATCTGGGGGTCTTTGCTGCTGAACCCTTTATGCTCTTTGGTGTCGAGATATTTATCGATCAGCCATGCCAGACTTCCGGATTCTTCAAGCAGGAGATCGAGGTTCCAGATTGTTTTTCCCGGAAGAACCCTTTGGCGGTTCGTGGAGTTGTAGCGAAGCCGGAATGTTTGGTTGACATGAGCTTTAAGAAGGCTGTCAAGTCCTGCATTGACGGCAGCTTCCCTGGTTGGGTCTATGCCGATATTACGGGCAAGGTCAGTTTTGAAGAGTTGTTTGAATCCTTTGAGTGAGTCGTTTTTGACCCATTCAAATTCAAAAAAGTCAAAATTCAGGCGCGATGAAGGAGAGAGTCGTGCGTTGTAGGTTGCCCGGATGAGTCCGTTCTGGTTTGAGAGCAAAACAGGCAGTGTTGTCGTCGAGTATTCAGCCGTTACCGAATAGAAATTGCCTGGCTTTTTAAGCACTGGCATGACAAGACTGTTTTTCAGACTGAATTCATAGGGAATGACCCGTGCATATTGGTTTGGATCAAGGTTTGTCAATAGTTTGTTGCTGTAACCGGTCTGGGCGCCGAATTCTGTTGAGGTGTGGAACTGTTCGGCACCACCAAGCAGGTTTTTGTTTTCATAGGCCAGAGAGGAACCGAAAAAGAGGGCGCCGTAACGGTTGTCTACCAGTATTTTTGGTTCTATCTGGTGCTTGGGTGCTGTTTCAAGGTGGACTGTCGTGTAGAGTTGTCCAGATCGTACCGAGTCAGGGTTGACGAAAATGGACGAAAAGATATTTGTGGCGCCGAAATTCTGCAGGGTGCGTTGTTCGAGACTTTTACGGGTATAGGTTCCCTCGTGAAATTCGATGGCAGAAGCAATCAGAACAGGGGAAATTGTTTGCTTTCCGAGAACTATACCTTTGACCTTCTGCTGCGAAAAGGTTTTAACGGTGTGGGAGGTATCGTTTTTCAGTGGGTTGTGTACCACTGCATGAACAGGGCCGTATTTCAGTTGTTCCGGAAGACTGAGTCTGAACAAAACTCCGGCATGGGTTCCGACGGTATCAACCTTGATGCGAATACTGTCTTCATGAACAAAAGTAAAGCCGTACTCCCTGAAAAAAGAGATGGTGCGGTTCCGTTCCTCTATCAGTTGCTCAACCGAAAAAATATCATTGACTTTCAGTCGCTTTTGGGCGAGAAAGCTTGATTTAAGTTCCGGAGTAATTTTTTCCAGCCCTTCATAACTTACGGAGTCAACTCTCGATGGTTCATTTTCACGGATTCGGATGTTCAGATCTACTTTTTTGCCATTGTCTTTCCTGTCAATCAAGGTGTCGACGCTGGCAAAAAAATATCCCTTGTATGTATAGAGCTTTTTGATGAGGAAGAGATCTTTTTCAAACTCCTCCGGGTTGAATGGTTTTTGAGTCCCGCCGAAGAGTCCGAGTCCAAGGAAGGAGGTATGTTCGGATGTGGCAATGATCTGCCGCAGTTCTTCGCTGTCGATGGCCTTGTTTCCGCTGAAGCGGATTTTTCCCACATAAGGCGTTGCAGCAGGGGAAACCTCCTCAGCATTGTTTGCCCGGCCATGCACCGGAAAAGCAGTGAAGAGAAGAAGTGCGACAAGAAAATATGCTTTTGCCCTGAATCGGAGGGTAGTAGTTAAAAAAAAAACACTGAATCCAGGGTTAACCTATGTTAATGGTTCTTCATCACCGTAGCAAAAGTCTTCGTCGGTAGGATAGTCCGGCCATATTTCGTCCAGACTTTCATACATCTCATCGCTTTCAGGGAGATCCAGCAGGTTGTCGATCACCTGTTGGGGTGCCCCGGTCCGGTTGGCATAATTAATAAGTTCATCTTTTGTGACAGGCCAGGGGGCATCGGCTATATAACGGGCAAGATCTAAATTCCAGTACATACTGCGTCGATTGATTCGGTTTAGGAGTTATTGCCACTCTTTTCAGGTGAGCTCTTTTGTATCGTGATGAACTTGTCAGGATGTGCCTTGTCAAAGAAATAAGCGCATGGATTGACTATGACATTGTCCTTGTGTACTTCGTAGTGCAAATGCGGGCCGGTGGATATTCCGGTGTTTCCCGACAGTGCGATGATGTCGCCGCGTTTGATCCTCTGACCCTGCCGTACCAGTGATTTCGACAGATGGGCATAGATGGTTATATAGCCGTAGCCGTGATTGATGGTTATTTTTTGTCCATACCCCTTTTCATATCCTGAATAAGTCACGATTCCGTCGCCGGTCGATTGTACCCTTGAACCTTGAGATGCCGAAAAATCTATGCCGGAGTGAAAAATAGGAACATTGTAGAGCGGGTGAAGTCGCATACCGAAATCGCTGCTGATTGAACCCTCGATTGGCTTGATGTTGGGAATACTTGAAAAAAAAGCGGCTGAAGGGTTCCCATTGGGTTCTCCTGTTTCAGCAGAGCTCTCTTTTTTGCCATCTATCTGCAGTACAAGATGTTCTATCATCAGTCCCGGACTTGCCAGCAAGCCTTCGTGAGTTTCTTTTGCAGAGCTTTTTCTGTTGTCAACAGGCTTTTTTTCACCTGCCAGTATAGTCACTGGATCAACAAAGAAAAAGGAAAAAAGGAGAAGAGAGAGTACAATTTTCCCAACAGAAAAATGTGCCGTCAAAAAGTTCTGCACATTTCCGCAAAATTCAGACAGGGTCATAAACCGGTTTGTAGAAGACATGCGGTATCAGGATTGTTTGTCTGAACAGGGAACTCGTTTTCAACTGACAAATATAAAAAAACTTTTTTTTATAAGTCAATGATTAGTGGGCTTCAAACCAGTTTTTTCCTGAGCCCGTATCGACCAGGACAGGCACGTTTTTTAAGCCGCAAATTATTGCAGCATCTATCATTGCGTGCTCAACAAGGGTTGAGAGTGGCTCTTTTTCCTCATCAGTGGTTTCAAAGAGCAGCTCGTCATGTACCTGCAGAAGCATGACAGATTTCATGGATTTTTCCAGCATTCGCCGACTGCAGAGGTTCATGGCGCATTTGATGATATCGGCTGCCGTGCCCTGGATCGGAGTATTCATGGCGGCCCTTTCCGCAGCTTTCTGAATGTTGGTATTGCGGCTGTTGAGGTCCGGAATGTAACGTCGTCTCCCGAGAAGGGTTGAGACATAACCATTTTTTTTCCCGGTTTCGATAATGTCCTGCAATGCTCTGAACAGTCCCGGATATTTGGTTTTATAGGTGTCGATAATGACTTTTGCCTCTTTCTGCGGAATATTGAGTCTTTTTGCAAGTCCGAAAGGCATTATGCCGTAGAGCACACCGAAATTCACCTCTTTGGCCTTGCGTCGCATATCGGTGGTGATCTCCTCAGTCCCGAAAATTACTTTTGCTGTTGCAGTGTGGATATCTTCTTGGTTGCGGAACGCTTCGAGAAGCTGAGAGTCCCCGGAGATTTCAGCGGCAATTCTCAGTTCGATCTGGGAATAATCTGCCGATAGAAGCCACTTGTCGGGGGAGGAGGGGATAAATGCCCTGCGTATCTCTTTACCGAGAGGGGTGCGTATGGGAATGTTCTGCAGATTCGGGTTGGACGATGAGAGTCTGCCAGTTGCGGTTATAAACTGATTGAAAGAGGTATGCAGCCTGCCTGTTGCAGGATTCACCATTTTTGGCAAAGCGTCGATATAGGTGCTCTTGAGTTTCTGGAGGCTGCGATATTCGAGGAGGTCGCTGGCAACAGGATGCAGCGCAGCAAGCTCTTCAAGTACCTCGACATTGGTAGAAAAGCCGGTTTTTATTGCTTTTTTTGTTGGCAGCCCAAGGACATTGAAAAGGATATGAGAAAGCTGCTTCGGGGAATCGATGTTGAAGGTCGAGCCTGTTGCGCCGTAAATTTTCTCTGTCAGCAGATTGAGTGCTATGGCTGCGCTCTCGGAGGTTTTTGCAAGATGTGCTGAATCGATGCATATACCTGCGTACTCCATCGATGCCAGTACGGCGACCAGCGGAAATTCTATCTCTTCGCACAACCAGAGCAGCTCTTTTTCCTGGTCGAGTTTTTTGCGGAACATATCTTCGAGCTGGAGGGCAAGATCGGCATCCTGGCAGGCATAGTCCGACAGCGTTACTGGTTCAACTTCAAAGATATGCAGCTTTGCTTTGCCTGTTCCCACCAGCTCATCAAAGGTTGTTGTCCGGTAACCGAGATGACGGGCAGCCAGGTCATCGAGATTGTGTTTTTCTTCCGGATCGAGCACATAGCTGGCCAGCATGGAATCGAATCCCACCGGCGAGAGATTTATGCCATACTTTTTAAGAACCAGAATGTCATATTTGAGGTTTTGGCCGGTTTTCGGCAGTAATGGATTTTCAAGAAGCGGTCTGAGGATTTCAAGAGTGCTTTCCCGCTGAAGGCCACTCTTTACAAAAGAGATAAACCGGGCTGTTCCTGCCTCGATGGAGATTGAAATACCAGCCAGTTCGGCTTCAAAGGTATCGAGACTGGTTGTTTCGGTATCAACGGCTATTCGCCTGGCATCCCGAAGCGACTCCACAAGTTCATTCAGTTTTTCAGGAGTGTCGATGATTGCGTAGTCGGCGTCGCTCTGAGGGGAACGCAGAAGGGTTTCTTCAGCCAGAGGAGCAGAGGTCAGGTTTTCATACAGTTCTGCTTCTCCAGCGGAATCTTGCATCATTCCGACGGAATTATCCGGGAGAAAGCCGAAAACGGACGGCAGTCGTGCTGCAATTGTTTTAAGGTCAAGTCTTTGCAGCAGCGGAAAAAGTTTTGCCTGGTCGGGTAATCCGCAGGCAAGCTTTTCGAGGGTAACCTCGATTTGAAGGTCGGTACGTATGGTGACCAGTTTTGTTATCAGATCGAGTTTGGGCTGAAATTCTTCCAGACTGGTACGGGTTTTTGGGGAAATATCGTTCAGATGGTTGTAGATATTCTGCAGCGATCCGTATTTTTCAAGCAGGGATACTGCGGTTTTCGGTCCGATTCCTTTTGCTCCGGGAATATTGTCGGAGGTATCACCGCAAAGGGTCAAAAGCTCGGTGAACTGTTCAGGCCAGACACCGAATTGTTCCCTGACCTCTTTTTTCCCGAACAGTTCAAGCTCATTCTGGTTTTTTCCTGGTTTAATGATTTTGACTTCATCATCGACCAGTTGCGCCAGATCCTTGTCGGGGGTTACTATGTAAATCCGGCACGACTCTTCGAATTTTCGGGAAGCTGTGCCTATAAGGTCATCGGCTTCGTATCCGGGGGTTTTGATTATCGGAATATCCAGGGCTTCCAGCAGTTCGAAAACCGCATCGAGCTGCATGATGAGATCTTCCGGGGGTGCCGGACGATTTGCCTTGTATGCGGGGTAAAGATCGTGCCTGAACGTTTTTTCCTTGCAGTCAAATACCGCTGCCAGAAAGTCTGGTTTCCAGGTTTCCATGATTTTCAGCAGTGCCGAAGCAAAGCCGAAGATTGCTCCGGTCGGAGTGCCATCCTTGGCCTTCATCCCTGCCCGCTGCAAGGCAAAAAAGGAGCGGTAGACAAGGGCCATTCCGTCAAGCAGAAAGAGTCCTGGTTTGTTACTTGGGGGAGGAGCTGCAGGAGCGCTGTTTTTTCCCTGGTCGACGGGCGCAAAGAAGTCGAGTTGTCTCTGCTTCATTCTGTAATGACCCCGTAACTGCCAAGCACTTTTACCATGGTAGCAAATTCCCTGAGATGGCTGAGAGCGTTGTGAATATTCGGGTCATGCTGTTCACCTATAAAATCAACATAAAAGAGATACTCAAAAGCTTTTTTTCTGAATGGTCTCGACTCGATTTTTGCAAGGTCGATATTGCGCATGGCAAACGTGGCAAGTGCCTTGAAAAGAGAGCCTTGCACGTTGGGCAGCGTGAATGCAATGGAAGTTTTGTACTGCGATGTATCTGGCTTTATTTTAAAGTGTTGTGCTTCCGGATTTTCTGTATGTGAAATACAGAAAAAACGGGTAATGTTCCACTCTTCATCGGCAAGATTTTCCTGCAGTATTTCCAGTCCGTAGAGTTCGGCGGCTCTTTTAGAGGCTATGGCAAGTTTTGAGGAATCGTTATCGGCGGCAATCATTTTTGCGCTGCCGGCAGTATCATAGGCGGCCTCGGCTTTGAGTCCCCTGTGAGTGGCAAAAAAATTGTGACACTGGGCCAGTGCCTGGGGATGGGAGAGCACCTTCAGGGCTTTTTCTGTTGTTGAGCCGTGGATACCCAGAAGGCAGTGTTCTACCTTGACAAAAGTTTCGGCAACAATAGTTACCGGATGCTGAAGCAGAAGGTCATAGTTTCGATGAATACTTCCCCCCAGTGAATTTTCGATGGGTATGACCGCATTATCGACTTTACGGTTTTCAACGGCAGCAAAAACCTCTTCAAACGATTCGAAGGGTTGCGGTTCTCCAATCCGAAGGGCGGCTATTTCGCCGTAAGCTCCAGGTTCTCCCTGGTAGGCGGTCATCAAGTTTGTCATTAGTTTATCTTGTTATTAACTTGCACGAATGCCGTTTGATTTGATTTTATTTAAAGAAAATAAATCTATTATCATAGACAGGGTGTTTTTGGGAATAATAAATCAGCTTTTTTTATGTCAGGACACAGTAAATGGGCTACCATCAAGAGAAAGAAGGCGGTAACCGATCAGAAAAGAGGCAGTTTGTTTACCAAGCTGGTCAAGGAAATTACGATTGCTGCTAAAATGGGCGGAGGTGATCCCTCTGGTAATCCCCGTCTGAGGCTTGCAATCGATACGGCAAGAGATAATTCCATGCCTCTGGACAATATCCAGCGTGCCGTCAAAAAGGGAACAGGGGAACTCGAGGGTGTAACCTGGGACGAGATTACCTATGAAGGGTATGGTCCTGCTGGAATAGCGCTGATTATCGAAACGGCGACCGACAATCGTAACCGTACCGTTGCCGATATCCGGCACATCATGAGTCGCAACAATGGCTCTCTTGGTGAAAGCGGCAGTGTAGCCTGGATGTTTCATCGCAAGGGATGTATCGATGTCCCCAAGTCTGCGGCAGACGAAGAGCTTCTTATGGAGCTTCTGCTGGATGCTGGTCTTGAAGATCTCAATGGTGATGATGAGAACTATTTTACTGTCATCACTGATGTCAAGGATTTTGAAGGGGTAAAAAAAGTGCTTGATGAGAGAGCGATTGCTTATGAAAATGCCAAAATCGATCTTGTTCCGGAAAATTATATTGAACTTGAAGCTGATGATGCCCGTAAAGTCATCAAGCTCATAGACGGCCTTGAAAACAGTGATGATGTGCAGGCAGTCTACAGCAATATGGAGATCAGTGAAGGTGCAATGAACAGCTTAAACGAGTAGAAGCATGGTTGTTCTCGGGGTTGATCCCGGAAGTCTGAATACCGGTTATGGTGTGATTCGTCATGATTCCGCAGGGTTCACTGTACTCTCATGCGGAGTTATCAGGCTTTATCCCCGAAAAAGTCATGCGGAACGGATTGGTCAGATATACCGGGAGCTTGAAGAGCTTATTGTGGCGTTCACTCCCGCAAGAGTTGCGCTTGAAACTGTTTTTTTAAGCAGGAACGTTCAGTCGGCTCTGAAGCTTGGTCAGGTGCGTGGTGCGGTTATTGCTCTTGCGATGAACAGGGAGCTTCTCCTTCGTGAGTATGCTCCCCGTGAGGTGAAATCGGCAATAACCGGAAAAGGTGCTGCAAGCAAGGAACAGGTTGCTTTTATGGTTTCAAGGATGCTTGGTATCACTCCTGTTCCTGAGCCATTCGACGTTACCGATGCCTTGGGCATTGCACTCTGTGATCTCTTGAGGGGCGAAAGCCGTGAAGTTTTCAAGTCTCATGCCGGCAAGGGTAAACCTGCAGGCAACAGTTGGGCTAAGTTTGTCCGTGCATCTCCCGATATGCTTGTTCGGTAGATTTGGGCAAAGAAGGGAGGATTGTTTTGAATAGTTCAACAATAAATTCCTTGATGTGGAAGGTCGTATTTTTAATCTGCCGAATTTTCTCAGCTTTCTGAGAATAATATTGATACCCTGGTTTCTCTATTATTTTCATACCGGCCATCTCACTATTGCCATTGTCATCATGATCGTGGCTGTTTTGAGTGATTGGTTTGACGGCCAGGCGGCCCGCTGGACCAACGAGGTCTCTGATATGGGTAAAATTCTTGATCCCCTTGCTGACAAGCTCTGTCTTGCCAGTGTTGCCATCTATTTTCTATGGATTGGTCAGCTTCCCCTGTGGTTTGTGCTTTTTGCCATTCTGAGGGATATCCTGATTTTTATCGGCGCAGCCTATGTCCGGTTTCGCCATTCAGTAGTTACCACATCACTTTGGCCAGGAAAATGGGCGGTTGGTTTTGTCTCCATGATGTTTATCGCCATGGTCTGGCCGCATCCGTTTTTTGTACTCTATCCTGTAAAGGAGTTCTTTTTATACCTCTCTACCACCATGCTTCTCTACTCCTTTATTCAGTACTGCGTTCGCTTCTTCAGGATTCACAACGGGCTTGATTACAAGGCATGATATCTATGGTCAATTGTGCTTTTCGGAGATGGTATTTTTGATCTTTTTATTCCCGCTTCTTTGTTCAGCGATAAACACCGGATATTGATAACTTTTTACTTTATCAGTAACTGTTGGTACATGGCGCTGCCAAGTTATTTTTAAAAAACAACTTGATTGCATTAACGCGCTTTATTTCGTTGTGTTCGAAATGTTGATAAATTGTTGACAGAATGTGGAGATGCACTTCTGGCGGGCTTCAGCAACTGTATTTCAGGCTCTCTGTTTCCTTGCCACTCCTGGTAGCCTTCTGCTGGCCTTGGAGGCCTGCTGACGTATTGGAAAAACGCCCTGTCGCTTCAAAAACAGGGCGTTGCGGGACGAGAAAAAGTAAAGTACCGGTATTTATTTTTTTTGCACAACGGTAGCCATAAGAGAGGCTTCACAGACAAGTTCGCCGCGTACATAGGCTTTGGCATCAAACTGGCAGACGTTTCTGCGCTTGTTGGTCATGGTTGCTTCAATGACCAGCGAGTCGCCAGGAAGTACCGGTTTGCGGAAACGTGCCTTGTCAATCCCCATGAAGTAGACGACACTCTCCTTGATATTGTCATTACCGTTGAGCATCATGATTCCACCGGTCTGTGCCATCGCTTCAAGGATCAGAACGCCGGGCATGATGGGATTTCCAGGGAAATGACCCTGGAAAAAAGGTTCGTTGATGGTGACATTTTTGATCGAAACAATTTTTTCGTCAAGTTTGAACTCAACGATCTTGTCGATCAAAAGAAAGGGGTAACGGTGGGGGAGAATGTTCTGGATGGCGTTGATGTCAAAAATAACGCCAGCTTTTTTCTCGTGCTGGTACTGTCGGGCAAGCTTGTTGCGATCAGCATACTTTTTAAGCTGTTTGACAAATTCCACATTCGAGGCGTGACCTGGTCTTGCGGCCAGTACCTGTGCCTTTATCGGCATGCCAAGCAGTGCGATATCTCCGAGAAGATCGAGCAGTTTGTGACGGGCTGGTTCATTCTTGAAGCGAAGTTCACGGTTGTTGAGAATACCGTTTTCACCGAGTACAAGATTTTCACTTTCAATACCGAGTTTTTCGCCAAGAGCGCAAAGCTCCTCTTTCTGCATTGCCTTGTCGATAATGACAATGGCGTTGTCTACATCGCCACCTCTTATAATGCCCTGATTTGCAAGTGTTTCCACTTCGCTCAGAAAACAGAAGGTTCTTGATGAAGAGAACTCCTTGAAAAATTCCTGCTCCAGGTCAAACAGACCTGAGTGCTGTGAGCCAAGTGCAGGGTTTTTGTAATCCACCATGACAGTTATTCTGAAACTGTCGAGGGGAAGTGCCACAATATCGACACCATGGTCAGCATCGTGGTATTCAATGGTTTCATCGATGACCAGGTAGTTTTTTGGTTCCTCCTGTTCCTTGAATCCGGCACTCAGCAGTGCTTCGGCAAAAGGGTGTGAGCTTCCATCCATGACAGGAGGTTCCGGGCCACTCATTTCAATACGGCAGTTGTCGATCTGGAGCCCGTAAAGGGCCGCAAGAACGTGTTCGGTGGTATGTACCTTCACATTGTTGAGACCGATGGTGGTTCCCCGCAGTACATCGACCACGTTTTCAATCAGTGCAGGTATTTCAGGACTGTTTTCAATATCGGTTCGGACAAAACGGTAACCGTAGTTGACCGGGGCGGGTTTGAAGGTGATCATGCATTCTTTGCCGGTATGCAGTCCGGTTCCCCAGAGAGAAACTTCCTTTTGAAGTGTGCGCTGATGAATGAGCATAGTGTAATCGTTGCTCCTGCCCGGTTAGGTCGTGCAGGAAATGAACACAAACTGGAGTGGTGAAAAAATATAAAAAAAATAAAGAATGAGCTGTCTGTTTACATCTTGAGTTCTTTGAGCGAGCCTTTAAGCTGGTTTGTTGTTATTTATTTTGTCGGACTAAGCGGAAAAATATTTTTTTGCTTTTTCAAGAAGGAGTGGATGAGTTACACTGTTACCAGCAATGATGCTTTGTCTCTGAAAAACATCGTGCTCTCCCTCAAAGTTTGTGACGGTGCCTCCGGCTTCACGGACAAGCAGTACACCTGCAGCAAAATCCCAGGGAAAGAGCTTGTATTCCCAGAAGCCGTCAAATCGACCGCATGCGGTATATGCAAGATCTATGGCTGCAGAGCCAGCACGCCTTATACCCGCCGAATCATGAATGACCTCTTTGAGCATTCCGATATAGGCTTCCAGATAGTGGTACTCTGTGAAAGGAAGTCCGGTTGCAATAAGAAAACTCTCCTTGTCCGAGCGGCTTGAAATAGTGATTTTTTTTCCGTTCAGATAAGCCCCCTTGCCACGTTCAGCCGTAAAGAGTTCCTGAAGCACAGGTTGATAGACAACACCGGCAAGCAGCTCGTTGTTGCTCTCTTTCAGGGCTATACTTATTGCAAAAACTGGAAATGAGTGAATAAAATTCAGCGTTCCGTCAAGAGGATCGACAATCCAGGTTCTTCCAGAAGAGCCTTTCACCGCTGTACCTTCCTCGCAGAGCATACTGTCTTCGGGAAAACTTTCTGCGATGATCGAGCTGATGACTGCTTCACAGGTTGTATCGACCTCTGTGACAAAATCCTTGAAATTTTTTCCCTGGATTTCAGGAAGGGAGAGTTCTCCAAATTTTTCAAGGGTTACAGCTCCAGCAGCCCTTGCTGCCCTGATGGCTGTCTGCAGTTCAATGCTTGTTTTTTCCATGCCCTTCTGAACGTGAGGATTAATAACAGGCTGGCAATATAACATTTCAGGGGATTTTTTTGCTTTTACAGGACTCAGGATTCGGGGTATAGCACTTATGGGAGTTATATAAGTCTCATTGGTCTTATAAGTCATATATTACTCAGCTCTCTTTTCACCGGGAATTATCTGCCTATGGTATCTGTTCTTAACGAATAAGCTGTTTTTCAATTCAATGCAAATTATGATGAAGCTCAATGTTAAAAAGCTGGCTCTCTGTATCAGCATCTGTTTTCTCTTTGCCTTTGCCGGCAGCATCTTTACACCTTTACCGGGATCAGAGTGGTACTATCACGTGCTCCATAAACCATCGTGGAATCCCCCTGACTGGCTTTTTCCTCCGGCATGGAGCCTGCTCTTCCTTTTGATGGGGATTGCTCTCTATCTTGTCGTTGAGCAAGGTTATGCAAAAATGAAGATCAGGGGAGCCCTTGCTTTCTTTGGTGGGCAGCTTTTGCTCAATCTTGGCTGGTCGGCTACATTTTTCGGACTTCACTCACCCTCGCTGGCTTTGGTGGTGATCGTTCTGCTCTGGCTGGCTATTGTGATGACCATCGTGAAGTTCAGGGCAATTTCACCACTGGCAGGATATCTTCTCATTCCCTATCTCTTGTGGGTGAGCTTTGCCTCTTTTCTCAATTTTACCATCTGGCAGCTCAATTAAAGAAAGTGGGCGAAGTGTACAGTTCACTTCGCCCATTTCTTTCCACAATCTCCATCTCTTTTTTATTGTTGTTGATGGCAATTTCACGAATGGTCATGGATGGTGCTGTTTTGGGAATACCCCTTTTCCCGAGTTTTTCGATGATGGTGTCGCTGTTTTGTCCAGCAACAGCTCCGACAGTTTCGATTGTCGATGATTCAAGTGACTTGATCATGTTGATCCGGGGGTTGGTTTTTTCTCCGACAGGCGCGAAGATAGCGAGCATGGTTACAACGAAGCCTGTTCCTATGATGGCCATAGCAGGTTTTCGTGAGAAGTAGCCAGTCACGGCTTTCCAGTTGGCAGCGATATGCAGTATCACTCCGGCACTCAGTGCCCAGCTCAGCCATTCATGAACAGGTTTGATCAATCCTGTTTCAATCTTGAAAAATATCAGGGTGCCGGTGACGGCAAGAATGATAAAGGTGGCTGCAGCAAGTGGTGTTGCCCATGATTTCATGGAGGTTTTTATCGGTCTTCTTTTTTTTTCAGGTTGTGTCTATGGTATTTTCCGCTCTTGCGGTTTCATTCTTATGACGACACAGGTAGTGAAAATCTTGCGGTGGGAAGCAGAAAAAGTTGAAAACCAGAAAAAGCGCAGTTGGCACTGCGCTTTTTCTGGTTTGAGCGTAAAGGAAAGAAATTCCTAAAGCTTAATCATCTTCATTGTCGCGAAGGTTTTCAAGAACTCCGAAATCCTCAAGTGTGGTGACATCACCCTTGATTTCATTGCTTGTGGCAAGTTCACGCAGGAGACGGCGCATGATTTTGCCGCTGCGGGTTTTCGGAAGACCTTTGGCCCATCTGATTTCATCAGGTTTTGCAATTGGTCCGATCTCTTTGGCAACGTGGTTGCGCAATGCTTCACGAAGCTTCATGTCGCCGACATATTCATCTTTCAGCGTGACAAAAGCTACGAGAGCATTTCCCTTGAGCTCATCGGGACGGCTGACAACAGCGGCTTCCGCAACGGATTCGTGGGAGACAAGTGCGCTTTCGACCTCACTGGTACCGAGGCGGTGACCTGAAACGTTGACCACATCATCGACACGTCCCATGATCCAGACATAGCCGTCCTCATCCTTGCGGGCACCGTCGCCGGTGAAATACATGTCGTGGAATTCAGACCAGTAGGTTTTTTCATAGCGTTCGTTGTCACCGTAAATGGTACGGAGCATTGATGGCCATGGTCTTTTGATAACGAGGTATCCACCTTCATTGGGTTCACACGCAGTGCCATCCCTGCGGACAACATCAACCATGATGCCTGGCAGCGGACGGGTAGCCGTGCCTGGTTTTGTCGGGGTTGCGCCAGGAAGCGGAGAGACCATGATGCCGCCGGTTTCTGTCTGCCACCAGGTGTCGACAATCGGGCATTTCTCCTGTCCGACAACCTTGTGATACCACATCCATGCTTCCGGATTGATAGGTTCGCCGACGGTTCCAAGCAGGCGAAGCGAGCTGAGGTTGTGTTTGGTTACCCACTCGTTTCCGGCGCGGATAAAGGCGCGGATAGCGGTTGGTGCGGTATAGAAAATGGTGACCTTGTGGCGGTTGATGATATCCCAGAACCTGTCCCACTGAGGGTAGTTTGGAGCACCTTCATACATAAGGATTGTAGCACCGTTAAGCAGTGGCCCGTAGACCATGTAGGTGTGTCCTGTGATCCAGCCCACATCAGCGGTACAGAAATAGATATCTTCGTCCTTGATATCGAAAACATATTTGAAAGAGCTTGCTGCGTGCACCATGAATCCGGCGGTTGTATGCAGGATGCCTTTGGGCTTTCCGGTAGAACCACTGGTGTAGAGCACGAAGAGCGGATGTTCAGAGTCAAGCTGGGCAGGTTCTGATTCATCGACAGCAAGACCCATGAGATCATGCCACCAATGGTCCATGCCGTCATGCATGTTGATTTTTTCGCCGGTAACCTTGAAAACAATCACACTGCGAACCGAAGGAGTGTTGACGATAGCTTCATCAACGATATTTTTCAGGTTGATGGAACCACCGCGACGTCTTGTACCGTCAGCGCAGATGACCATCTTGGCACGTGAGTCATTGACCCTTTCAGATATGGCGTGAGCCGAGAATCCTGCAAAAATGACGTTATGGACAGCGCCGACACGAGCACAGGCAAGAACGGCAATTATCAGTTCAGGTACCATTCCCATGTAGATGGCAACCCTGTCGCCCGGCTTGATGCCAGCAATTTTCAGGAC
This sequence comes from Chlorobium sp., assembly GCA_005843805.1. Taxonomy (GTDB): domain Bacteria; phylum Bacteroidota; class Chlorobiia; order Chlorobiales; family Chlorobiaceae; genus Chlorobium. The sequence continues at coordinate 10,947 of SZXY01000126.1, read as the reverse complement.
GTTTGCAAACTTGGAGACCTGGCGGTGCAGTTCACCATAGGTCAGAACCCGCTGGGCACCCTCTTCACCTTCCCAGATAATGGCAGCCTTGTTTTTTCTCCAACTGTTGGCGTGGACGTCAACGGCATTGTAACAGATGTTGGTTTTGCCACCATTAAACCATTTTGCATAAGGGGTATTCCATTCAAGGACACTGTCCCACTTTTTGAACCACTGAAATTGCTCTGCAATCCCTGCCCAGTAGGCATCAGGATCTGCTGCAGCGGCAGCATAGAGCTTCTCATACTCTTCCATTGAAGAGACATGGGCATTTTTAGCAAATTCTGCAGGGGGCGGAAACGATCGTTTTTCAGACAGAACAGAGCTGATCGAATCTTTTGCAAAAGACGAGGGCACGGTGTGCTGTGTGTTGGATGTTGTTTCGTCTGTAGCCATTGATACCAGGTTTTATGTGTTGAAAAAAAGAATATTGCCCCCACCACAGGTGTTTGCAGACATAGAAAATAACCGTTTGACTCGGAGAAAAAAATGCCGGATAGAGAGACATGTTAGTTTACATAAAAAAAATCTTCTTGTCAATGATTGTGACATGCAAGGCCTTGCTTTCTTTGTATTCCTCTATATTATTTTACGGCAAAATTCACAAGTTTGTCCACAATGACAATTTCACGAACAATTGTTTTTCCTTCGAGGAATTTAATGACCGATTCTACCTTTTTTGCCTCTTCAAGAAGCAACTCTTTCGGGCTTTTTGCCGGAGCTGTAAAGGTACCTCGGAGTTTTCCGTTAACCTGTACGGCAATGGTCAAAACGCTGTCTTCGACCAGTTCCGGGTTAAATGCGGGAAACGGCTGCAAGCTGATCGATGAGGTGTAACCAATGGCTTCCCAGAGTTCCTCGGCAATGTGCGGAGCGTAGGGTGCAACGAGGAGAAGCAGGGTTTCGACAGCTTCGCGGTTATTGCATCCTGCTTTCTGCAGTTCGTTGACAAAGACCATCATCTCGGCGATGGCGGTATTGAATTTGAGATTTTCGGTGTCTTCTCCGACTTTTTTAATGGTTTTATGCATGCGTCTCTGCAGCTCTTCCGACATCGCACCGGAAGAGAGTTTTGAGGGCGTTCCCTCCCCGTCAGGAGCGTTTTTGTCGAGAGGATAGACCAGTCGCCATACTTTCGACAGAAAACGGCTTACGCCTTCAATGCCATTGGTGTTCCAAGGCTTGACCTGTTCAAGGGGGCCAAGAAACATCTCATAGAGGCGCACGGCATCGGCGCCGTAGTTCTTGAGGACATCGTCTGCCGGAATGACATTGCCGCGTGATTTCGACATTTTCTCATTGTCTTCACCAAGAATCATACCCTGGTTGAAGAGCTTCCTGAATGGCTCCCTCGTGCTGACAACTCCAATGTCGAAGAGTACCTTGTGCCAGAAACGTGCATAGAGCAGGTGAAGCACAGCATGTTCAGCCCCGCCTATATAGAGGTCAACATTCATCCAGTACTTTTCTTTTTCCTGGTCGATCAGCTTCTCTCTATTGTCAGGATCGATAAAGCGGAGGTAGTACCAGCAGCTTCCTGCCCATTGAGGCATGGTGTTTGTCTCTCTTCTGAAAGAGCCGTGTTCATCGTTTCCGTAGAGCCAGTGCTTAATGTTGGCCAGGGGTGATTCTCCGGTGGAAGAAGGGTGATAGGCTTCGACCTCTGGAAGAACGAGAGGAAGGTTGGTTTCCGTGCGCAGTGTTCCGTCTTCGTAATGCTTGATGGGGATCGGCTCTCCCCAGTAGCGCTGGCGGCTGAATATCCAGTCGCGGAGTTTATAGTTGACCTTTCTTTCACCCAGTTTTTTTCTCTCAAGCCAGGAGGCCATGCGATCAAAAGCATCACTGAAAGAAAGTCCGTCCAGCGTTACCTCGCTGTTGGAGGAGTTGACGCAGATGCTCTCCTTCTCTTCAAAAACTTTCTCGTTGACATCATGCGGACTTTTGATGACCTCGATGACAGGGAGGTTGTATTGTTTGGCAAACTCCCAGTCCCTCTGGTCGTGGGCCGGAACCGACATGATGGCTCCTGTACCGTAGCTTGTCAGCACAAAGTCAGAGATCCAGACCGGAAGAGGTTCTCCTGTTGCCGGGTTTATGGCGTATGAACCGCTGAAGACACCGGTTTTTTCTTTTTGCAGTCCAGTCCGCTCAAGCTCGGTTTTAAGCTTTGCCCGACTGATATAATTTTTAACCTCGACAAGCTGCTCTGCAGTGGCAAGTTTTTCAGCAAGCGGATGTTCGGGTGAAATGACCAGATAGGTGGCGCCGAAGAGAGTGTCGGGTCTTGTTGTATAGACTTTCAGCTTGCGGTTGTGACATCGGAGTTCAAAGTCAATTTCTGTGCCTTCCGAACGTCCAATCCAGTTGCGCTGCATCTGTTTGACATTCTCCGGCCACTCCAGTTCGTCGAGATCTGCCAGCAGGCGTTCGGCATAAGCGGTGATTTTCAGCACCCACTGCCGAAGAGGACGGCGCATGACGGTATAACCAGCGGCAATTTTTTCTTCAACCTCCTCGTTTGCCAACACTGTCTTGAGCTCTTCGCACCAGTTGACATCAACTTCCGACATATATGCCAGCCCGCGATCGTAGAGCTGGAGAAAAATCCATTGTGTCCACTTGAAATATCCGGGATCGGTGGTATTGATCTCCCTCGACCAGTCGTAGGAGAAACCCATAGCCTGCAAGGTCTCCTTGAAGCTCCTGATATTGTGTTCAGTGGTGGTTTTAGGGTGTGTACCTGTTTTTATGGCGAACTGCTCTGCCGGCAGTCCGAAAGCGTCCCATCCCATAGGGTGCAGCACATTATAGCCGCAGCTTCGTTTGTAGCGTGCAGTGATATCTGATGCGGTGTAACCTTCGAGATGACCGACATGAAGTCCTGTTCCGCTTGGGTAGGGAAACATGTCGAGAATGTAGAATTTCGGTTTATCGGCTTCTGACCCTGTTGCGAAGGTATTATGTTCCTGCCACCTGGCCTGCCATTTTCTTTCTATAGTTGAAAATTCGTATTTCATGGTTTCTTGATGAATTACGTAGTACTCCTGACATTCGTTCCGACTCCTTCATTCTTCTGCCTGAATGAATGAAACGGAATCAATAAAAAAGCAGTGCAAGTTACTCTGCACTGCTTTTCCGGGGAAGCGTCAATCTCAGTTGTTCTCTTTGCCGGGTTCAGGTTCATTTTCCACAGCCTTGATTGAAAGGGCAAAGCGGGTTTTGCCGGTACGGGGATCCTTGCGGACATCAACCAGTTTAACCTTGACCTTGTCACCGACTTTCAGGTGATCGCTCACCTTTGTGACTCTTGTACTCGATATTTCTGAGATGTGTACAAGGCCATCGGTTTTGGGCAGGAACTCTACAAAGGCGCCAAGTTCATCACGGACGTCACGAACCTTGCCAATGTAGACCGTGCCAACTTCAGGTTTGGCAATGAGGCTTTTTATTGTCGCAAGTGCGGCGTTTGTTCCTTCGCTGGTTGAGCAGGCAATGGTGACGGTGCCGTCGTCCTCGATGTTGATTTCTGCACCGGTCTCCTCGGTAATGCTGCGAATGGTCTCTCCACCCTTGCCGATAATCATGCCGATGGTATCGATCGGGACTTTGATGGAGGTAAGTTTTGGAGCAAAGTTTGCAAGCTCAAGACGTGAGGATGGAATGGCCTTTTCCATTTCATTGAGAATATGGAGACGCCCTTTGCGTGCCTGTTCCAGCGCATTTTCAAGAATATGGTAGTCAAGTCCGTCGATCTTGATGTCCATCTGGCAGGCCGTGATGCCATCTCTGGTACCCGATACCTTGAAATCCATATCTCCAAGATGATCTTCGTTGCCGAGAATGTCGGACAGGACAGCATATTTATCACCTTCCTTGATAAGGCCCATGGCGATGCCTGATACCGGTTTGCGGATCGGGATACCTCCATCCATCAGAGCAAGCGTTCCTCCGCAGACGGAGGCCATGGAGGAGGAGCCATTCGATTCGAGAATGTCAGAAACGATGCGGATGGTATAGGGGAACTCCTCATCGGTTGGAGCAACCATTTTAATTGATCGTTCAGCAAGGTTGCCGTGACCGATTTCCCTGCGCCCGATGCTGCCGAGTCTTCCGACTTCGCCGACGCAGAAGGGAGGGAAATTGTAATGAAGCATGAATTTTTTGTCGGCATTGTTCGTCAGGGTATCAACCGACTGGGCGTCTTTCTTGGTGCCGAGGGTAATGGTTACAAGCGCCTGGGTCTCTCCCCTGGTGAAGAGTGCTGAACCGTGGGCTCTCGGGATGATGCCAAGTTCAATGGTGATAGGACGAACCTGGTCGAGCGCTCTGCCGTCAAGGCGTTTTGCGTCATCGAGAATCATGTGGCGCATAACTCTCTTCTCGACGGAGTGAATCTGTTCTTCAATGATATGCGGGTTCAGATAGAGCGCTTTTGATGGCTCTGCCTGGATATCCTCATTGCTGATCACCGCATTGAAGTGCTCAAGGGTAAACTCGGTTGTCTGGCGGTAGATGAGCGCGGTCTGGTCAGCACGATCTTCCTTTTTGAGCGGGGTATAGGCGAGTGCTTTGAGACGTGTTTCGCAAAGCTCACGCACAACTTCTGTGAGATCTGCCGGGATTTCTTTTGATACAAATGGGCGAGCTGGTTTTGCCACTTCTGCTGCCAGTTCGTTCTGGATGGCACAAAGTTTTTTTATTGCATCGTGCCCGAACTTGATGGCTTGAAGCATCTCAGCCTCGGAAATCTCTTTCATCTCTCCTTCAAGCATGCAGATGGTATCTTCTGTGCCACCGATACAGATATCAATATCACTCTTGGCAAGCTCATTGGTATCAGGATTGATGACATAAAGACCGTCAATTCTGCCAACCCGGACTTCGGACATCGCGTTATGAAAAGGAATGTCGGAGACCATGATTGCGGCTGAAGCAGCCAGTCCGCCGAGTACATCGGAATCATTGATCTGGTCAGAAGAGATAACCGTTATGATAATCTGGGTTTCATAAAGGTAGCCATCAGGAAAAAGAGGTCTGAGTGCACGGTCGATCAATCTTGCTGAAAGAATTTCTTTCTCGGAGGGGCGGCTTTCACGCTTGAAAAATCCACCGGGAAACTTGCCTGCAGCCGAATATTTTTCGCGGTATTCAACCTGGAGAGGAAAGAAATCCTGGTTAGGTGGAGGTGTTTTTTTGCTTGATACAACCGTTGCCAGTACCATAGTGTCACCAAGGCGAACAACAACAGCACCGTCGGCCTGTTTTGCCATTTTACCGGTTTCAATGGAGATTATCTTCCCGTTGCCAAGATCGATTTCTTTGTTAATAATCATGTAACTCGTTTTATAATAGTGATAAAAATGCTTTCAGACTTTTTTCATGCATACATGGATCTTTTCCGGCCTTTCTTTGGTGAAGATTTCAGCGTTTCATAGCCATCTTTCTGCAATAAATCTTGTCCCGAAATATAACACAAAAAAGTGGTTTCCAGTAACCTATGATCTGCTCTCCGTCCTCAGCCCAGGATTTTGGCGTTGTCAATAAGTCTTACCGTTCCCGACCAGGCCGCAAGAAGCAGCCGATACTCTTTTCCTGCCTCGGCGATTTCGACAGGGTTGAATGTTTTTTCATCGACGAAGCTCACATAATCGGGGCGGCATCCTTCTGTTGAGCGGATCATCTGTTCTATCTCGCAGGCAATAGCCCGAAGGTCTCTTTCCTGATCTGCAACTCTTCTTGCGGCATGGCAGATTCCCTGGTAAAGAATAGTGGCGGCATTGCGTTCCTGGCTTGAGAGGTAGCTGTTTCTTGAACTTACGGCCAGTCCGGTTTCATCCCTGACAATCGGGGCGCCTATAATTTTTATATCCATATTGAGGTCGTCAACAAGCTGCCTGATAATGGCAAGCTGCTGCGCATCCTTTTCGCCGAATATCGCAATGTTTGGTTTCGTGATATTGAACAGTTTCGTCACAACGGTAACCACACCGCTGAAATGGCCTGGTCTCAGTGCACCTTCGAATCGTTCAGCCAGAGCGCCGCACTCGATGGTCGTCTGATAGTTTTCCGGGTAGATGCTTCCAGCTTCAGGAGCGAAAAGATAGTCGACACCAGCCGCCTTGGCCAAAGAGAGATCTTTCTCGAATGGTTTCGGGTAACGGTGAAGATCTTCATTGACTCCGAACTGCCTGGGGTTGACGAAAATCGTGAGAATAACGATTCCCGCAGTCTCTTGAGCCAGCTTTACAAGGCTGAGATGCCCTTCGTGCAATGCGCCCATGGTCATGACAACGCCGATGAGCTGCCGGTTGAGCCGCAGCTTTTCGGCAATGGCCTGCATTTGCCGGGGTTCAGTGATGATCTGCATGGTACTCTTCTGATTTTGTTGTTTTTTTTCCGGGTGGGTGAACAATGACTACAAATTCCCCCCTTGTTTTGCCGTCGGCAAGCTGCATGCGTATCTCTTCAATGGTTCCGGTCAGATACTCTTCATATATTTTTGTCATCTCCCGTCCGACAAAAAGCTCTGCATCCGGCATAATGTTGCCGAGCTCGTCAAGGAGCTTCATTATTCTGTAAGGGGATTCATAGATGACGAACGTTGCGTTCAGAGCGACGAGGTATTCAAGACGGCTTTTACGACCTTTTTTATGTGGCAGAAAACCTGCGAAAAAAAAGTTGTTGACCGGAAGCGGACATGCAGAGAGTGCTGCTGTCATTGCACATGGTCCAGGGATCGGGATAACCTTGAGACCCCGTTCATAAAGAGCGTGAAGCATCGCATATCCGGGATCGCTTATCACCGGAGTTCCTGCATCGGTGATGAGTGAGACATCGGTACCCTCTTCAAGCAGGGCTATAATCTGGCCAATGGCTTTCGGCTCATTATAGTTGTGATAACTGATGAGTCTTTTGCCCGTAATTTCGAGATGCCGGAGCAGAATCGAAGCCCGGCGTGTATCTTCACAGGCGATTGCCCCGCATTGCTGAAGGGTTTTTATGGCTCTCAGGGTAATGTCTTCAAGATTGCCAAGAGGCGTTGCAACAACGTAAAGTGTTCCGTTATGTAAATGTTCAGTCTGCAAGGGCAAAAGAGACGCTTGAACGACGGGTTTGTTATGGTAGATTCACAATGGTTTTAGTATATAATAATAAAAATACGATAAACAGCGTTCAGGCAAAGATGAAGGATCAAAGGCGGTTACTCTCAGTCAGCGACTTGCGGGTGCATTTTGCTGGAAAAAAGAACGGCATAATGGGAAAAGCTGTTGCTATTCCTGTTGTTAACAACGTTTCCTTTGATGTTTTCAAGGGCGAGACTCTTGGTCTTGTCGGTGAATCCGGTTGTGGCAAGACCACACTTGGAAGGGCTCTTGTTCGACTTGGTCACTCAACTGTATCGGGAAAGATTGAGTTCGAAGGATGCGATATTTCCACGATAGGCAATCGCCAGTTCCGTTCCCTTCGCAAAAAGATTCAGATGATTTTCCAGGATCCGTTCGGTTCCCTTAACCCCCGCCTGACGGTTGGCCAGATGCTTGGAGAGGTTTTGCTTGTTCATGGCATAGCTCGCGGGAGTGCCGCACGGAAGCGGATTGAGGAGCTGCTTGATGTCGTTGGTTTGAGCAGGGAGTATTTCAACCGCTATCCGCATGAATTTTCAGGAGGGCAGCGGCAGCGGATCGGTATAGCAAGGGCGCTGGCGGTCAACCCTGAATTCATTATCTGCGATGAACCTGTTTCCGCGCTTGACGTCTCGATCCAGTCGCAGATCATCAACCTGCTCAAGGATCTTCAGCGTGATCTTGGATTGACCTATCTCTTTATCGCCCATGACCTGTCAGTGGTTGAATATATTTCCGACCGGGTTGCGGTCATGTATCTCGGCAAAATTGTCGAGATCGCGGATTCAACGGAACTCTATGCCAATCCGAAGCATCCCTATACAAAAGCGCTTCTGTCGGCCATTCCCAATCCTGAACCAGGCGCAAAAAAAGAGCGGATTTTGTTGAACGGTGATTTGCCTGGCCCCCTGAATGATCTTTCAGGATGTACCTTTCATCCTCGTTGTCCCTCAGCGACGGCAGAGTGCCGGCTTCGGGAGCCAAAACTGAGAGTACTCGATAATAATAATGGACACCAGGTAAGCTGTCTTCTTTATGAATAACAATAGTGCCATGCCAAAAAAAAAGTGGGGATGTTTCCGAACAGGGTGTCTTGCTCTTCTCATCATTCCGGTTCTGCTTGTTGGATTGTTCTGGTTTTTGCGCCCCTCACACTCCCTGCCTGACCGTTTTGTGCTGACAGTGCCGCTTGGCGGCGCCCTCAATGAAATTCGCGAAAACTCTTCGCTGCCCTTTCTCCCTTCCCGTGAACCACTCTCATTGCAGGAGCTGCTCTTTATTCTGGATCACGCAACCCGTGACAATCGGGTAGAAGAGCTGCTGCTCGATATTGGAGGGCTGCATACAACTCCCGCCAAAATTACCCAGGTGCGAGAGGCTATTGAAAAGGTTCGGAAAGGGGGTAAAAAAGTGACCGCCTTTCTTCATTCTGCCGAAGACAGCGATTACCTGCTTGCTACGGCATGTGACTCCATAATTTTAGAACGCGGAGGATTTCTCCTGCTCGATGGACTGAAGGCTGAAACGCTTTTTTATACTACGCCGCTCGGCAAAATAGGCGTTGAGTTTCAGGCCGCGCAGTGGAAAAAGTACAAGAGCGGTATAGAGCCGTTTACAAGAACCGGGCCAAGCAAGGAGTACTTCGAAGAGATCAATGCCCTTCTTGATGAGGTCTTTGAAGATTACCTGCTCTACGCTTCGAAGCGGCGGGGCATTACCCGTGACGCTTTTGAGGCGATCATCAATGGTACAGCCCTCATGTCGGCCAGCAAGGCCAAAAGTCTCGGACTGGTTGACTCCGAATCCTCGTTCTGGGAGGTAGAACGTGCGTTTACCAGAAAAATAACCGGCAAGGAACCTACAAGCGACAGCGATGTAATGGTCAGCGCCATTGATTACCGCTCCGCCGTTGAATGGCCCCGCAAGCCGGAGAGTGATGAGCGCATCGCCGTGATAACGCTTTCCGGCACCATTGTCCGTTCAGCTCCAGAGTCTGCTGCCGGGCTTAGTGAAGGCATTGATGTCGAAACCGTGAAAAACTCAATTGATGGGGCATTGGAGGATAAAAAGGTCAAAGCCATTGTGCTGCGCATCGACAGTCCCGGTGGCGACGCCCTTGCCTCTGCCGACATGCTGCAGATGCTCGACTCCGCAGCGGTTAAGAAACCACTCGTCGTCTCCATGTCCGGTGTTGCCGCTTCCGGCGGCTATATGGCAGCCCTTGCAGGTAAAACCATTATTGCCGAACCGCTCACCATTACCGGCTCTATTGGTGTCTATGCCCTTAAACCAAACATCAGGGCTGCCGCAGACAAAATCGGTCTTGGTCGCACGGTTGTGACACGGGGCCGCTACGCCGATGCCAACACCCCTTTCAAGCCGCTTGAAGGAGAGGCGTACAATAAATTCGTTGCCGCATCCGGCGAGGTTTATAATGATTTTATCAGCAAGGTTGCCGCATCGAGAAAGATGCGCATCGCCGCTGTTGACTCGGTTGCCGGAGGAAGGGTCTGGACAGGAAGCCGTGCCATCAAGGCCGGTCTCGTTGACCGTACCGGAGGACTCTTTGACGCCATTCAGGCAGCGCAACAGCTTGCAAAAATGGACATGACAAAGAAACCCCGCATCATGCTCTATCCAGTGCAGAAAACCTGGCTGGAATCTCTCTTGCGCTCGGGCGGAGCAAGCTTCAGTGAGAAAATAGCGTTTGCCCTCAAAAAGCAGGTATTGCATGAGATCAATGCCGGGCAGCAGTATGCTTCCATGGCTGCTTATTACCAGATGCTGATGAGTACAGGGCAGTTTCAGATGCTCGCGGTGATGCCCTGTGAGATTGTTATAAGGTGAAGGGTGAGGAAAGAGGGTGGACTTTGTGGACGGAGTGGACGACATGGACGACTTGGACGATAGCAGCGGATTTTGTCCACCAAGTCCACCAAGTCCATGCCGTCCACAAAGTCCATCTTTCCTCTTTTTCCCTTTTCTGCGCTAAAACTTGTAGGTCATTGAGCTTTGAGCCCTGAGTACATTGCTGGTGGCCGCATTTTTGTACTCTGTTCTCCACTCCCCAAGCTGCAGGCCGAGGATAAAACTCGGTGTTATCTTGCTGATGACATTGGCGAAGATAGTCTGGTTCAGTGTTCGAACTGTCAATGGTGAGGTTTGAACTGGCAAATCCGCATCATTCGGGTTATCCATGCCTGCTCCAATGCTGAAAGAGGTCGAAGGGTTCATGACATATCGGAGAGCAGCCCATCCACCGTGGGATCGGATCTCCTTGGGGTCAACTGGCACGCTGTTGTTTACTCCCTGCCAGATTCCACCCCAGTAGTCGTCGAGGTTTGTACCGGTAAAATACTCTCCAGCCAGTGTGAATTTCGGGCAGAGGGGCATTGAAGCCTCCGCATTGCATGACCATGAATCGAGTGTTTTATGTGTGCCCGTGTTATTGCTGTCCCACTCCTCCTGTCCGTAATGACCCGAAACGGCGAGGGTTGCCGGGTGATTTTTTGCAAAAATCGGTGTTGACAAGGCAACTCTTCCCTGTATGGTAGGCATTGTGGCATCTTTGCCAGTATCCATGTTGAGGGAATTTTTCTCACCGATAGTTCTCGATGCTGCAGCAGCCACCTCGATACGACTCTTTTCACCGGCAGAAAATCCCTTGGTGAGACGCAACTGCGCGTGACGCGAGCCGATATTTCCGGCAGCCCACATAATGGCAGGATCGTCAACAAACGGAATCTGTGACGAAACAAGATCCCAGGTCTGGCCAGCGATA